>NZ_JAIUGS010000019.1:0-106428 GCF_020164735.1 Mesorhizobium sp. ESP-6-4 | reverse complement strand
GTTCCCCCAATCCGTCGCTGCTTCGCAGCGCCACCTTTCCCCCCTCCGGAGGGAAAGGAAGGGAGCCTCGCTGGACGGGCGTTAACGGAAAAGAGCTTGGCGCCTTTCCTCTCCCCCGTCGATCGGGGGAGAGGTGGCTCGGCGAAGCCGAGACGGAGTGGGGGTCGACCAGCGCTACATTAGCCAATGCATGCGCCAAGCTGCCATGCACGCTATCGCCAAGGCCAGCCGCTTGGAAATATGCATGCCGTAGACGAAGTGGGGAGAGCTGGCTCGGCGAAGCCGAGACGGAGCGGGGCGGGGCCGGCGTTTGCGATTACGGCCAAACACACTGAACAGTCTGTAGAGCTGCTCGCCGTTTCCATGAACCGAAGAACCGCCTAGAGTTCCGCACGACAGATTGGAACCATCGGGGAGGGGAGCAGCGCAATGAACGAAGCCAGGCTGTACGATCCGAGACCGCTTTCGGAAATCGCCAGCTATCACGCCCACATCTATTACGGCGATGAGGCGCAGCGCCGGCAGGCCGAATGGCTGCGCCAGCGCATCGGCGAGCGTTTTCGTGTGCGCCTCGGCAACTGGCGCGACGAGCCGGTGGGCCCGCACGAGCAGGCCATGTACCAGGTCTCCTTCGCCACCGAGATCTTCGCCACGCTCGTCCCCTGGCTGATGCTGAACCATGGCGGCCTGAGCATCCTCATCCACCCCAACACCACCAACCCCAAGCGCGACCACCTGGTCGACCCGATCTGGATAGGGCAGGCCCTCGGCGTGCATGGGGAAGTGCTGGGGGAGGAGGACGAGGCGGAAGAGGCGCTGGAGGTGAATACGGCGCCGACGCTGGGGGTGTGAGGGGGCAGCAGGGTCAACCTGACTGCCGAATTAATAAATTGCATCAACATTTGATAATTACGTACCAGCGGGAACAAGGGTGTCCATCAAGGCATCCGATACCGGACGTATCTTTCCTGAAACAATATCAAGACCGCAAAGCGGGATTGACTTCCGCGAGTGTTGAATCGTCACTTCTCGACCGCAGAGATCGCGCAATTCGTCGGTCAATCCGATTGCCGACGATAGCAGTCTAGGCATACTCGCTTTGAAATCGGCATTCGGCCCGCTTATCGCCCTCAGGCTGTCGCTGACAAGCTGAGGATCTCTCTTCAATCTGTCCACCGTTGGCGGCACGCAATATTCGAGAAAGCTCCAAGGGTCGCCCTCAGATGTCTGGAGCAAGGACGAAAGAACCAATTTGAATTGAGCCGTAGTTCCCACCGTTCCTGTAAGGTAAAGCGCAGAAACATGGCTGAAATAATGACTCCTCCACTTCATTTCCATTGTCTTTTCCAGTAGGTCTTTTAAAATAGGTAATTCAGGCCATCCCTGACATAGCCCCAGGATACCAGCCGTATTTCCGCGTGTGCTTAATCTTTCGAGGTCTAATCGGTAGTTAATATTGCTCTGGAATTGACGAGCAATAACCTGGCCGAGAATGATATTTCGACGCTCTACATCGAGAGAGGTTGAATTCACGTCAATAGGACCGTTATCGGCGAGCAGTCGCTCGCAATGCTCCTGTAGCAGGGCCGACCTAGGTGATACCCGGCTTAAAGCCTCAAAAGCCTGGCTGGACAACAGCTTCGTCTCTTGCGTGCAATAAGATACGAATGCATCTCTTACTGCGCTAGACTCTGAAATATAGGGCGCAAACAATTGCCAGACGTGCCATTCGTTGGAGCCATGCCTGCTTAGTCGATCGAACAGCTGATCCGAGAGTGCTTCAGAAAGGCTTTTCCAGTTCCGAGCCAGATATGCAACAGCTATTCTATTTTCAGGATAATAAAGCTCGACATCGACACTGCTCTGTCCGTGATCCGGCTGGAGGGTCGCGAAAATATCTTCCCTGCCAAGCGCTATCAGCCCAACAAGCCCGGCTTGGCGCCTTTGATCCATCCACGGGCCAATAGATGTAGTTTCCTTCTTCAGATATTTGATAGCTGACGGAAGTCGTTGTTGGTCGAGCTTTATTGCGCCGTTGTAAGCGATCGAAGCTTGAGTTCGGATCTCACGATCTTCTTCGAGCGGCCATCGCGCCAATCGCTCCAGATATATGTTGTCTGCCGTTTTCATTGATGCGATCGATACAAAATGGCTGCGCAAAGAAGCTGGTAAGGCTCCCAGCCGACTAAAAATGAGAGCGCGGAACTCGGGATCGTTGCCGTAGGCTTCGACCAGTGAAGCCCAGGGACAATCAATTTCCTCTATTCTCTGGCGGGCCAGTTCTTTAACCTTCGGATGCAGTCCAAATCCAGAGATGAGGTCACCAGTCGCGTCAAACACTCCTCGTTGGGCGAAGCTATGTTTTAGTAGGAGCTCAACGACGTCGTTGTCAGCATAAGTGGCACCGAGCTTCTTAAATCCTCTGACTAAAATGTCTGGTCGCCCCAGTTCTGGAAGTTTTGCGATTTCAACAAGCCTCTGCTTGGCTTTCGCGCGGTCGAATTCAATATCAGGGATGTAATGCGCAAAAAGAGCCTGCTCTTCAATCGGTTTGACAAGAAGCGAAGTAAGGGCTGCCGCTACGTCAAAGTCGGTCATGCCCCATCCTTGAAGCAAGCCCCAAACGGGCCAAAATATCCACCGGTCCTTTTCTTGAAGATCGTTGAGAAGCCTTGCCTTAGCAGCTGGAGTTTTCGCAATAACTGCCATGTGGGCGACATCGTTGTTAAAATGCACGTCAGTGTTTTCGATGCGGTAATCGATAGCGGCCAGAACGTGCTTGCGATAGTTGCCCGGCCTAAGGCGACTTTCTCCAAGGCCCCGCAAAAAGAACTTGTCGCGCTTGATCGCCTCAGAGACTTCAGCATCTTTGATATCATCGAACTGAGCGGCATGGAGCGCGTACGAATTTGCAATGTCTTTGTCCAACGGCCCGCTGTGCGTATCTGTACGGATCGTCTGAGCAACCAGGCTGTAGATCCGGTCATCGTTGGGCCAACCCTCGATGAGGGCGGGGATGATATCACCGACCCATTGATAACGTCCCGGGACCCGCTTGGCGAGGTCGATAAGCAAATCGAGATCTGCGTCGGTGTGGCTCTTTTGAGCGACTGAGCACCGAAGCCCAGTCAGAAGTATCGGAATGCTTGCAGATGCCTTAGCCTCTGCCGTAAGGGCCGGGAGTGAACTCTGGCCTCTCCAACCATTCTGAAGGGCCAACAATGCAGCGGAGGCAGTCTCGGGATCGACCGGCGAGCGAACCAACGTCGCAAGTCTGTCCCCCAGCGATTCATCATTGTTGAAGGTGCGCGAAAGCGCAACAGAGGCCGCGCGCTTGTTGGCGAGGTCATCCGCAAACAAACCTCGCCATAGGCAATGCTTCAACTCGTTATCATGAGGCCAATCTGCCATCCCGAGATAGACGTTTTGGCGGTATTGGATAGAGTTGGGGAACCATTGCTCCAGTTTCTCCTTGAGGCGGGCACTGTTTGGGCTATTCCAACCCAATTCAAGAACTATTGACAGAAGAGTGGATCTTTCTGAAAGCCAACTGCCCATCTCAATCACGTCAAACGTTTCCGTGGCCAGTTCCTGTGCGTAGCTCGCGGGGCAGCTAAAGTCTCCGAAGGCCACTTCCGTGGCAAGTCGTAGCGTCAGCATTCGCCCCACCGGATCAGTGGCTGCTTTCCTGGCCGCTGCAACGAGCATTTCGACTTCACTGCGCCGACGTATGCTCCGCAGCATTGAGAGCAGAACATTCGACCAGCGCTCGTCTCCTGACTTTTCGATGATGAGCTTTTTCTGATCATCCAAGACGAGAGTTGCGGCATGGCATCCCGCAAGATATTCCTCGAAGACACCATGAAGAAAGCCGATCTCGTCGGGAGACCGTTGGACCAGCAATCCTGTAGTTTCGGCGTCTATGGTCAGTAGTTCACTCGCAGCAGAGATGGCGGATTGCGACGGTAAACCTGCGCCGTCCATGCTTTGGAGATACTCGACAAGATGCCTTCTCGCTTCCAAAGTGCCAATTCCCGGGGTGGCACCCGTCTCGCGACATTTATATGCGAGATAACTAAGCGCTCCCCTAACTAGCGCCGGCTCGGCCAAAACTATCGATCGAGCGATCCCGTGCTGAGCGGCGCTGGCTCGGCGCTTTGGGTGCTCGTCGAGAAGCAGTTTGACCAACTCGTCATATGCTTCGAAGCGGCTCCGAGGAAGGCTGACCTGCCTTAGTGCAAGTGCCGTCAATCCGGTCAGCAACAGCGGAATTCCGGCGAGCGGTTCCAGTATGCCTCGTCCGCTCAACGTTCTAAAGAAATCCTCTACCTCGCGATGGATCAAATGTTCATACGCTTCATCGTTCGTTTTAGAGCCCAATCCAGCAGGCGGCTTCAGGTGTGTGAACCAGACCTGCGCGAGCTTTTTCTGCTGGGCCTTCGTGAGTTCCGCGACCCGGCCCACACGCCACATCGGATCCAGTGCGCCAAGCCTGTCTATCCCGCTAGGTCGAGACGTCAGCACAGCATCGATTGCGTGTGTTTTGACAAAGGCGTCGAGCAGCGTCCGTGCCGAGCGAGAGGCTTGCGGATTAGTGCCTTCGTCCAAGCCATCCAGCAAGAGCAAAAGACGGTTATCCTTGAGACTGTCCAGGATCAGGCGCTGAAGCTCTTCGGACGGCTCAAAGCGTTTAAACCAATGTTTGATGGCGTCCGATAGGGACACATCGGCGGTTCCATCACTGAAAAGACGAGTCCACGTCGCGAAGGGCAGATAGATGGGAATCCGATCGCCCCATCGGCGGGTTAGCTCCGGAAACAGCTTGCCTTGGGTGAGCAAGTCGAGCGCCAAAGCCCTGAGAAAGGAGCTTTTCCCAAATCCCCCGGGGGCAAGTATTGCCACTTGATTACCTTCCGACACCCAGTTGGAAAGTGGGCGGCGAATTAGTGTGGGTGAGATCGATTGAATTGAAGATTGAATTGGCTGGCTTTCCGGTAAGACATCTCTGCCGTAAGGGTGATTTCTTGTCCCTTGTTTTTCAGTCTCGATGGAAACCAAGCTCTCGCTATAGGCAACATCCGGCTCGATGAATCGGTTTAATAATGATAGTGGCCGGTATGTGCCTGCTATCGGAATCGAGCCTACGCCTGGATCAAGCGCCTGAAAGCATCCCGAGTAGATGCTCAGTAACTCGGCGCGCAATTTCGCAATGGAGAATCCATCCAGTCGCTCTCCCAATAGCGAAACCGCATCTATCCCACAGAACGCAATGGCCCATTCTCGGCCGAAGAAGTCTAGAACCAGATCGCAGCGCCTTTTTAGACGAAGCGACATTTCGACAGAGCCGATGGGAATAAAGGTAATCTCGCGGTTCTTCAAAATCGTTGATTGCTCTTCGATCTCTTTTTGTATTTTGGTGTCTTGTATGGGCGCTTGGAAGCAGACGTAAAAGCAATCTGTTTTTTCGACCCAACCACCCTTCAGAAATTCCTTCACGATCGTTTTGATTTTGGCGGCTGTAACGCTCTTATGTCTCTTCGCTTGCCAGCAAGAATACTTCAAGCCGCCTGATTTTCGCGAGAACACGTCGATGCCTTCTTGAGGTTGCCCCTGTCTGCCGTATAGAGCGCAATATTCTACCTCAGCGTCCTCCTGAGCTAGCCGAAAGCAGAGCCGCTCATAGTCCTCCCAAGTCAATTCGCCATAAGGCAGATCTTGCTTATTGGTTTGCACCGGCGTTGATCCGGGCGTAGATGAAGCTGGAAGCCGGAGCCATTCAGGATTCTCTTCCAAAACGACGATGGCGCCAGTCAAATTGGCCACGTAACCCTCCACGCTGTCCTATAACGCCAGCTCGAGGCTAAATAGTTGATTCTTAGGTGAATTCCAATCTAGCAATGCCGAATTGCAGATGTGCAATCGCCGCCACAAAAAATAAATGATCTAGGTCACTCGAGCACGATGCCGAATGATCATCTTCCACATAGCGGTAGGCCTGAGTGGTGAATCGATTTTAAGCTGAGTGCCCAAACAGGATAGTTCCATTACCCAACCGCCCGGAGTGCTGCATCTATTAGAATGCGGAAGAGATAGAATCTTCTGACCAGGAAGGAACATTGGGATTACCGCTGGCCGGGCTAGCCAGGTGTTATTCTCAGACCTGCGTCACCGCCATTATCCCAATTTCTGCTCTCACCCCCGCCAACCTCGGCAGCAGAAAAATCTCCGCCCCTTCCGGCAGTTCCTTGCTCCACGTGTCCCGATAGATCGTCCCGTCGATCGCCACCGCAATCCCGCGGTCGATCCAAGGCTCGATCCCGGGATACTGTTCCGCTAGCTTGCGGAACAGTTCCCTGATGTCCTTGGCCTCGATCTCGTGCCTGGCCTTGCCTCAGGCGACGGGCGGGCCTCAAAAGGTGTCTTCGACCAGTCGAGCGGCCGCAACGCCCTTCAACCTTCCTCCTCCACCACAAAGGAAAGCGCGATCAGGTCGTCGACGTCGATGCCGCCATGGCCATTGTCCAGCACTTCCGCGACCTTTTGAAAGGCCAGCATGTCATCCATGCTGAGCTTGGCTTCCCTCAGCCTGTCTTGTAAGCCCGCCACCTTGGTTTCCAGGATCCTGGAAGTCTCGATCATGCTTGCCTCCGTTGCTGTCCAACGCCGCGTTCCACACGCTCAGCATCAGGCACGTGAACACGACCGGCCCGATGAAAAGGCCGATCGCCACGGCCGCCGCAATGCCCATCCGCTCCGCTTTCGTGGCGATCCTTGCAAAGCCGTCATCGGCCGGGACGAGGATGGAAAGATCGCGGTGATGGAGCGCGCTGTTGTCGTTTACGGCCGTCGGGGGCATCTCCCACCGCTCTCGGAAAGGAAGCTGCTGCTCGCCAAAAGGTTCGCGGGCACTCATGCGCATAGGTCACACCCCCGAAAACGCCGCCTTGCCGTGGCGTTCGAAAAGCGCCAGCTTGGCCGAATAGCCAAGCCTGAGCTTGGTCTTGCAGGCATCGCACCGGAAGGTGCTCACCGACTTGAACCATGAACCGTTCCTGATGATCGGCCGGCGGCAATTCGGGCATTCATAGCGGAGACTCACGTCCCGCAACTCCTCGGAAATCGACATTGTCCACCTCTGTCCCCAGCCCCTGTTCTTTCTTCGGATGCCCACCACCTGGGAGCAGGTGGCGGGCGATCCAGCCAACTGACGATGAAGGGACTGATTGCTCGTCAGCGCAGCCCTAATGAGATCGCAGGGATTATGTTTCGCGCGATGGACCAATGCGCTGGCGAATGGGACCTCAGTCGGAGAGAGGGCCCATCTGTGGAACCCAACGTTCTTCGGCGCCTATCATGGGCGGGCGGGTCTGAACTTCTCAGATCCATTCCGAACCATAGGAACATTAGCGCGCCCTAAGGGTTCTCTCAGCAAGGATCGCACACCCAGGTGGAACCATGGCCGAGTTGGCATTCGCTTTTGTGTACTATTCGGGGCTGACCGGACCCGACATGCTGGGTGCGGTCGTGTCTTTGACCGCGGGGCTTCTTCTTTACAACGTCGTGCGGGAAGACCGGCCAAACCGATAACCAGCCCGATAATCATGAGCGGCCCGGCTCGAAAGCGGATGGTGCCCACGGGCCTGACCGGCGGCGGGCACGGACTGGAGACAGGGCGCCTGCCGAACGAAGGACGCTTGGAGCAACCGCCCTGCCGGGAACATTAGAGAACGCTAATTATTAGTCCTCCATAGGAGGATCTGCCATGAACAGCATTATCTATCTCATCGGCCTCGTCGTCGTCATTCTCGCCATCCTGAGCTTTTTCGGGCTTAGACGGTAAGGGCAACCCAAAGCGGCCGGCACGGTCGCCAGACATGCCGGTTTCAAATTCGACAGTGCCAATATCATGGCGCCAGTCAAGGAAACCCGCGGCTGGAGGTGGCTGCGGATATCTTCGCCTGTGTCTGGGAAGCCTGCGTGCTGCAGCAGTTTGGTATCTGTCGATGCACTCGTCGCCGCCCGTTGCCGAAATCAAACGTCAGCGGGAACTGCGTGAGCGGCTCGACAGCCAGTGGCAGGCGTTGTGACGGCCAGCCGCCGGTTCACTCACCCTCCAGCCAGTCGCGGCAGCAGGAAAATCTCCGCCCCCTCCGGCAGTTCCTTGCTCCACGTATCCCGATAGATCGTGCCGTCGATCGCCACGGCAATTCCCCGATCGATCCACGGCTCGATTCCGGGATACTGTTCCGCCAGCTTGCGGAACAGCTCCCTTATGTCCTTGGCCTCGATCTCGTGCTTGGCCTTGCCGCCGGCGACGGCGCTGAGCGAGCCCCAAAGGGTGACCTCGACCATCAGCGCCTCAAGGTGCGTCGATATTCAGGTGAGGCCGGCCTGCGAATGACGGCTTCCTGCGCTTCCGGCCTTCGCCGGCTGAAGCGCTCGTAAGACGCCGCGCAGCCAAGGCTACGGCCGGCGCAGGCCGGTGCTCACGCACTTCAAGTACGCTCCGCTCCGGTTCTCGGAAGCCATCATTCTCGGCTCGGCCTGACCTGAATCTCAACACACCTTGCCCTAGCTTGGATACCTCTCAGCCCTCCCGCTCCGCCTCCAGCGCCGCCAGGATGCGCGGCGGCGACATCGGGATGTGGGTCATGCGCACGCCGACCGCGTTCGACACCGCGTTGGCGATCGCCGCCAGCGGCGGCACGATCGAGGTTTCGCCCACGCCGCGCACGCCATAGGGGTGGTTGGGGTTGGGAATTTCCAGGATCTGCGTGTCGATCATCGGCAGGTCGGAGCAGACCGGGATGCGGTAGTCGAGGAAGCCGGGGTTCTGCAGCCGTCCGTCCTTGCCGTAGATATACTCCTCGTTGAGCGCCCAGCCGATGCCTTGCGCGGCACCGCCCTGGTACTGGCCCTCGACATAGGTCGGGTGCACCGCCTTGCCGGCGTCCTGCACCACTGTGTAGCGGATCACGCGGGTCGCGCCGGTCTCGGGGTCGACCTCGATGTCGCAGATATGGGTGGCGAAGGAGACGCCGGCGCCGTCGGCGACGAGCTCGCTGTGGCCGGCGATCGGCCCGCCGGTGGTGCCCGACTTGGCCGCGATGTCCTTCAGCGACAGCGGCGAAAGGTTGCCGTATTTCTCGCCCTTGGCGATGGCGTGGCCCTTTTCCCAGGTCACGTCCTCCACCGGGATGTCCCACATCTGCGCGGCGCGATCCTTGAGGATCTTGATCGCGTTGCGCGCGGCCGAGATCGTCGCCATCGAAGAGGAGAAGGTGCCGCGGCTGCCGTCGGTCATGTCGTTGTAGCCCAGCGAGGACGTGTCGGCGACGATCGCCTTGACGTTGGAGTAGTCGATGCCGAGCTCCTCCGCCGCCACCAGCGACAGCGAGGCGCGGGAGCCGCCGACATCGACGGTGCCGACGGCCAGCGACACCGTGCCGTCCATGCCGATGTTCAGATCCGTGCAGGTCTGGCCGCCGAAGTTGAACCAGAAGCCGCAGGCCATGCCGCGTCCCTGGTTGGCTTTCAGCGGCGCCTTCATGTGCGGATGGCTCTTCACCGCCTCCAGCGTCGGCCCGATGCCGATCGGTCCGTAGACCGGGCCGTAGGACGAGCGCGTGCCTTCCTGCGCGGCGTTCTTGATGCGGAAGTCCACCGCATCCATGCCGAGCTCCTTGGCGAGCTCGTCCACCGCGCTTTCCACGGCAAAGGCGGCCATCGGCGCGGAGGGCGCGCGATAGGCCGCGGTCTTCGGCCGGTTGACCAGCACTTCGTAGCCGACCGTCTTGACGTTCTCGAGCTTGTAGCAGGCGAAGGCCGTCATGGCGCCGATCTCGGCCCAGGAGCCGGCATAGGGGCCGCAGCTATAGCGCAGCGTCGCTTCCGCCGCGGTGATGGTGCCGTCCTTCCTGGCGCCGATCTTGACGTCGATCGAAGTGGCGCTGGTCGGGCCCGAGGCGCGAAAAACCTCGTCGCGGGTCATCACCAGTTTTACGGGACGGCCGGCCTTGCGCGACAGCGCCAGCGCCACCGGCTCGGCCCAGACATGGGTCTTGCCGCCGAAACCGCCGCCGATCTCCGACGAGGTGACGCGCAGCTTCGAGGCTTCGAGCCCAAGCAACTGGGCGCAATGCTGGCGATAGACGAAATGGCCCTGCGTGCAGACCCACAGATCCGCCGTGCCGTCCGGGTTGACGCTCGCCACGCAGGCATGCGGCTCGATATAGCCCTGATGCGTCTGCTCGGTCTTGAACGAGCGCTCGACGATGAAATCGGCCTCGGCGAAACCCTTGTGGACATCGCCATGGCCGAACTGGGTGCGCTTGGTGACGTTGGAGGGTTTCGCCGGCTTTTCCTCCAGGCCCTCGGTATAGACCTGGTCGTTGATCAGCGGTGCGTGATGCTGGGCCGCCTCGTCGACATCGGTGACATGCGGCAGCACCTCATAGTCGACCTCGATCAGCTTCAGCGCCTGGCGGGCGGTGCGGGCGTCGATCGCCGCCACCGCGGCCACCGCATGGCCGTCATAGAGGGCCTTCTTGCGCGCCATGCAGTTGTCGAGGATGTCGTACATGGCGGCATCGCCGTCGGTGAGGTCGGGCAGGTCCTTGGCCGTGATCACCGCCTTCACCCCGGCGAGCCTTTCCGCCTTCGACGTATCGATGCTTTTGATCACCGCATGCGCGTGCGGGCTGCGCAGGATCCGGCCGACCAGCTGGCCAGCCATGTTGAAGTCGGCGCCGTAGCGGGCGCGTCCCGTCACCTTGTCGACGCCGTCGGGGCGGACCGGTCGCGTGCCGACCGAGGAGAAATTGCGTCCGGAGTAGCGCGGATCGAAGTTCATGATCAGGCTCCCTTCATCACTTGGGCCGCATCCTGGACGGCGCGCACGATCTTATCATAGCCGGTGCAGCGGCAGAGATTGCCGGCCAGCCCGAAGCGGATTTCCTCCTCGGTGGGCGAGGGGTTCTTCTCCAGCAGGTCCTTGGCCGCGATCAGGAAGCCCGGCGTGCAGATGCCGCATTGCAAGGCCGCATGCTCCAGAAACTTCTGCTGCAGCGGATGCAGCTGGTCGCCATGCGCCATGCCTTCGATGGTCTCGACCTTGCGGCCCTCGGCTTCTGCGCCCAGCACCAGGCAGGAGCAGACCAGCCTGCCGTCGACGATGACGCTGCAGGCGCCGCAGTCGCCGGTGCCGCAGCCTTCCTTGGCGCCGGTGAGCCCCAGCCGGTCGCGCAGCACGTCCAGCAGCGTCTCATCGGGCTGGCACAGATATTCGACGGCGTCGCCGTTGATCGTGGTTGATACAGCTATACCGGCCATTATTTGCCTCCCGCACGCTTGTAGGCGGTCGTTGCGGCTCTCTGTGCCAGCACGCCCGCGACTTTCCGTCTGAATTCGATGGTGCCGCGCTTGTCGTCGATCGGGCGGCAGGCGCCGGAGCAGATCTTCGCCAGCCGCTCCAGCGTCTCTTCGTCGAGCTTCGAGCCGACCAGCACTTGCCCGGCTTCCTCGACCAGAAGCACCGTGGGTGCGGCGGCGCCCAGCGCCACCCGCGCGGTCTTGATCGCGCCCTTCTCGTCTAGCGTCAGGTTGACGCCGGCGCTCACCACCGCGATGTCCATCTCGGTGCGCGGAATGAAGCGCAGATAGGCGTCGCCTGCGTGCTCAGGCCGCTTGTCGAGCAGGATCGCTTCGATCATCTCGCCCTTGGCGAGAGACGTGCGGCCGGGTCCGGTCGGCACCGTTTCCACGGCAATCGTGCGCTTGCCCGAAGGTCCGGCGACGATCGCTTGTGCCGCGGCCGCGACCAGCGCCGGCACGCTGTCGGCGGCGGGCGAGGCGTTGCACAGATTGCCGGTGATGGTGCAGCGTCCCTGCACCTGCTTGGAGCCGATCAGGTTGGCCGCCTCGACGACGCCAGGCCATGCCTGCTTGAGCGCCTTGTTCTCGCCCAGCACCGCGCAGGGCACCGCGGCGCCGATCCGGAAACCGTCGGCCGTTTCGGTGATGTCGGCCAGGCCGCCGATTGCCTTGATGTCGACGATCAGCTCGGGCTCGATGAAGCCGCCCTTCATCCTCACCAAAAGGTCGCTGCCCCCGGCCAGGATCGCGGCAGGGCCTACTGCCTTGGCGAGCTCGCCAACGGCATCTTCGATTGAAAGCGGACGTATGTAACGCATCGTCTCCCCTTGGTGGTCATAATCGGATCGCCCGTTATAAAGCGTCTGGTTATAATGGCCATCCCGTTCGTGCATGTCCGGGTTGGGCCAGAGCCCTGTTCCAGATGCGCCCAGAGGGCGGGCCAGGGCAGGCCGCGCGACAGAGCCGGATGCGGCAAATCGCCCAGGCGGAGCCATTCATGCGATTAACGCCCCGCGCGTCGCCTATTGCCTGCGTGGCGGCGTTGGCGAAGCAGCGCCGACCGTGCGGAATGGTCGAAGATGGCTTTGAGAGAATGCAGGGGCGTCGACTCGCAAAAACATGGCCAAGAAATTCGCATTTCTTTTGGTGCGCGATTTCACCTTGTCGCCGCTGTCGCTGTTTATCGACACGCTCAGGCTGGCCGGCGACGAGGGCGACCGCAGCCGCAGGATCGAGTTCGACTGGGAGATCGTCGGCGAGCGCGGCCTGCCGATCCGCGCCAGCTGCGGCGTCGAATTGCTGCCAACGAGAGCTATGGGCAATCCGGAGGATTTCGATAATGTCGTGGTGGTCGGCGGCCTGCTCGACACCAGCCGCAAGCTGAGTTCGGAAAAGGAGGCGTTCCTGTTGCGCGCCGCGCAGAAGGGCGTGCCGCTCACCGCGCTCTGCACCGGCAGCTTCGTGCTGGCGCGCTACGGCCTGCTCGACGGCTACAGCGCCGCGGTCAGCTGGTTTCACATCAAGGATTTTCGCGCCGAGTTCCCCGATGTGAACGCCCATGCCGACAGCCTCTATTCCGTCGACCGCGGCCGCGCCACTTGCGCCGGCGGCACGGGCGCGGCCGACCTTGCCGGCTATTTCGTCTCGCAATTCATCGGCCGGAAGGCGGCGGAGAAGGCGGCCAAGATCCTCGTGCTCGACCGCATCCGCTCCAGCCGCGACGTGCAGCCGGTCGGCGATCTTTTTCCAGCGGCCGCGAGCCGCGCGGTGAAGCGGGCGCTGCTCCTGATGGAAAGCAATCTTCAGGAGCCGATCCCGATCGCCGAGATCGCCGCCAGGCAGAACTGCTCGCGTCGCCAGCTCGAGCGCCTGTTCGGCGCCGAGCTCGGCATCGGCCCGATGGCCGCCTATCTGGCGCTCAGGGTTCACTATGCCAGATCGCTGCTGGAAGGCAGCGACCTCGCGATCGGCGAGATCGCCTATCGCTGCGGCTTTGCCAATGCCGGCCATTTCAGCCGCGTCTTCCGCCAACAGGCCGGCATCACGCCGACCAATCTCAGGCACCCGAACCGGGCAGCGGCGAGTGACATCGCCAGATAGCGGTCCCTGTGCACGACTTCGGCAAGCTGGTTTCTATGTCACAGCGATGACCTTCCCCGTCGCACTAAGGCGACACAGGACCTTCGCTTGTCGCACTTGGATGCCGCCTGGAAGCGCATAGTTTATTCGCACCTCGATCGGCGCCGCCAGACCGGCTTTGTGTTGGCGCATCGGACCGGCACTAACCGCGTATACGCGCACAGCACCAAGCGGCGTCGTGGCCGACATGATCGCCGCGCGGCAAGCGCTCACGATTTTGGGCGGCGTGCCTGGCTTCGCTTTCAACGATACAAGGGGCGCAAAAGGATAGCCCGCTCTAAACCGCCCGAACTCCCCGCCACCGGTGCTGGAGGGTTTGAGGATGGATGGCAGGCTGATCGCGGTTGTCGCGCTTCTGGCGGAGAAAACGGTGGGGTTGTCGGGGGGCGCGGTGTCCCCGGTGCCTGATGTTGCGGTGCCGGCATCCGTCGACACGCCGGCGCTTGCGCTGCCTGCAGCGTCACCCGTCGAAACGCTGGCGCCGATGGACCCGGTACCAGCATTCGCGGACGCGCCAAGGCTCGCCCCTCCTGCGCCTGCCGACGCGCCAAGGCTGACGCCGCCTGAGCTCACCGACGCGCCAACGCTTGCGCCGCCCAAGCCGCCGACATTTGCCCCCAAGCCAGCGGAGACACCTTGTGATCCGGCGCTCACGCCAGCGCCGACGCCAATGCCGCCGACCTTGCCGCCACCGCCGACATCAAGGGCGGCCGCCGGTCCGGTAGCGGCTGCGATCATCAAGGCGACCGCCACGTATTTGCCCATTTCAGGACCCCTCCTGGGCATGCGTTCGTGCCAATCCAAATGTACTGCCGACCATCATCATGGAGGCGGGGTCGGAAGCAACGCGTCGGGGAGAGTGATCGTCGTCGCCACCAGAACCCGTTTCGGGGATCTTGGGATCTTCGCTCTGTTCTTATCCTGCAAGCCTGTTCGGCGGACAGCTTGGCCATTCTGGCTGGCAAGTGGAACCGCGGCGGAACGCGTCCCGGGTGCACGCTCCATCTGCGCTGTGCGGCGCGCGCTTTGCGCCTTGACGAGATCGATCGCCTTTCGCGCAGCGGTAAGGGACACGGACATGTCGGTCAGCTTTTGACGCTCCTGCTCAAGCGCTGCACTCAAGTCGGCAGACGCCTGCTTCGCGGCGTCTCTTTCCCGACGGGCGTCATCGGCATCGCTTGCGGCCGAAACCGCGCGCGCGTGTTCCAGATCCAATGCCTGGTTGACATGCTTTGCGGCAGTAACCGCGAGCTGGAGGTCCTTCAGGGCGGTGGCCCGCTCGGCCGCAGCCAGATTTGCGCGTTTCTGATCGGCCTCGCCGGCCTGGCGGGCCATGGCGAGTTCGTGCTCGAATTGTTCGATCTCATGGCGCTCTTCGGCAACCGATTGATTTGCCTCGGCCAGGGACGCTTCCACAGCGTTGCGTGCTTCGTTTGCAGAAATCAATTGTGCCTTCAGGTCTTTGATGACGCGCTGCGCCGCTTCCAGATCGAGTTTGAGGGTTCCGTTGCTTTGGTTCGCCTCTTTCAGGGCCTTTGTCTGCTCTGCGGAGGTGCTGGCCAACAGCCTTGCCTGGGCGCTTGCTGTGCGCTCGGCATCCTGACTCAGGCCCAGTTGCGCTTTTGTCGACGCCAGTTCGCCTCGCGCTGCCGCGATCTGTTGCTGGATTTCGGCGCCGTTGTCTGGGGGAGATACCGCCGCCAAGAGGAGGATGCATCCGGGAATGGCGCTCCACCTCCAGTGGCGCATGCTGAAGCGAACCCACGCCGGGCGCGGGTCATCTTCGAACTCCTCGTAGGATCCATGTATGGACGTCACTGGCCACGGTCCTCTGTCTGCCGGTATTCTTCGCGATGCTCAAGAAACAAACACGTCATAGCGGCTGTGCGTGCGCAAAATTAAGATTTTCGGTCTTGGCGGTTCGCTCCGTGTTGAACTCCATCTACAGTTTGGACAACTTGTATTTTGCGCAGTTGACGGGCTGCTTATACCAGGTACGCCTTTAGGGGCAGGATGCATCATCCAAATGGACTAGATGTCATGATTGATCGTCTCGGAGCAGAACTTCTCGATGGCGAGCTGATCAATGTCGGGCAGTCTAAGCGCGCGGTTGCTGCTGCGCAAAATGATGAGGGTCCGCGATGACCCTGGTCGGGTCGCATGACCGGTCTGGCCGATTGCGCCGGCGCGCAAACGAGCCGTAGCTTCGTGACGAGCAGCGCGCCGCTGTTTTAACAGTCGAATTCGCCTTCGGAACGCCATGCCGCATTATCCCGACGCCATGCTTGGATCGAAAACCCTGTTCGAGCGCGCCAGGAAGGTGATGCCGGGCGGCAATACGCGCACTACGGTTTTCGTCGATCCGTTTCCGATCTACGCCGCGCGCGGCGAGGGGTGCAGGGTCTGGGACGTCGACGGCAATGCCTATTACGACTGCATCAACAATTTCACCGCGATGATCCATGGCTACGCGCATCCCGATGTCACCGCGGCCGTCGTCGAGCAGCTGCCCTTCGGCACCGCTTTCGGCGCCCCGACGCTGAGCGAGATCGAGCTTGCCGAGCTGCTGGTCGAGCGGCTGCCCTCCGTCGACCAGATCCGCTTCACCAACTCCGGCACCGAGGGTATGATGATGGCGATCAAGGCTGCGCGCGCCTTCACCGCGCGGCCGAAGATCGTCAAGATCGAGGGCGCCTATCACGGATCTTACGATTTCGCCGAAGTGAGCCTGGACTCCTCACCGGCGAACTGGGGCGACCTGCCCAGATCGACGCCCTATGCCAAGGGCACGCCACGCGGCGTGCTGGAGGACGTGATCGCCGTGCCCTTCAACGACAGCGAGGCGCTGCGCGCCGTCTTCGCCGCCGAGGGCGACAATATCGCAGCGGTGCTGATCGACCCGATGCCCAACCGTGCCGGCCTCATACCGGCGCGGCGGGATTACCTCAGCGCCATGGTCGAGATCGCCCATGCCGCAGGTGCGCTCGTCATCTTCGACGAGGTGATCTCGTTTCGACTGGGATGGTCTGGCGCGCAAGGCTTGTGGGGCATTGAGCCCGACCTGACGGCGCTGGGCAAGATCATTGGCGGCGGCTTTCCGGTCGGCGCCGTCGGCGGGCGCGCCGATATCATGGCGGTGTTCGATCCGACCGGAGGCAAGCCCGCACTGCCGCATGGCGGCACCTTCACCGCCAATCCGGTGACCATGCGCGCCGGCCTTGCCTCGATGCGGGCGCTGACGAAAGAAAGTTTTGCCCATCTTGATCGGCTTGGCGCATCGTTGCGCGAAGGGATTACCGCCTCATTCGAAAAGCATGGGCTTGCCGGCCAATGCGTCGGCCTTGGCTCGCTGTTCAAGGTTCATTTCACGTCGCATCCCGTCAGGGATTACCGCTCGATCTACCCAGGGCCGGTCGAGCACAGGAAGTTCGACACCTTCCACAAGGGTTTGCTTGGCCGCGGCGTTCTGTCCGCCAGCTACGGCCTGTTCGCGCTGTCGACGCCGATGACCGAGGAAGATGCCAGCGCCATTCTTCAAGCGATCGACGAGACCCTGGGCGACGTCGCCGCGCAGCCGTGAAAGCAGGCGGACCACAGATGACAGCTTCTCCTCATGTCGTGGTGATCGGCGCGGGCACGCTGGGCATGTGCACGGCGCTCAACCTCGTCGAGCAGGGCGCGCGCGTGACCGTGCTTGAAGCGCACTCGATTGCCTCGGGGTCGAGCGGCCGGTCCGTCGGCGTCGTCGGATCGCAATTCACCGACCCGTTCGAGATCATGCTGCGCGTCCATTCGCTGCGCCGGTTCCGCGAATGGGAAGGCGAGGGGCTTCGGTTCAACCATATCGGCTATCTGCGGCTGGCGCGTACGACCAGTCAGATGGAGCTCTTCGCGAGATCGGTCGAAATCCAGGCCGAGGCGGGGCTGAGGTCGCGTCTCGTCCGCGCGAACGAGCTCAGGGATCTTGTTCCGCACATCAATCCTGACGGGCTCGAAGGCGGATTGTTCGGGCCCGACAACGGTTTTCTCGATCCACATGAGATGTGCAATTTCCTTGCGGGCATCGTCCGCGCCAAGGGCGGCGAAATCCGTCAGTACCGCAAGCTGGTCGGGGTGCAACGGCGCCCGGGCGGCTACATGCTGGAAACCGATGGCGGCCCGGTCGATCGCGAGCGACGACTGATCGATTGCGATGTCGTGGTCAATGCGGGCGGCGCCTGGGCGCCGCAAGTCGCCGCGCTTTTCGGCCAGCGCCTCCACATCTGGCCCGAGCGCCACGAGGCCGTCGTCATCCATCTTGACGAGCCGCTCGGCTACACGATGCCGATGGTGATGGACCTCGTGAACGGCGAAGGCAGCGGGCTCAACTTCCGCCACGAAAAACCAGGCGAGCTGATCGCCGAAATCCACAAAGTGAATTCGATCGCGCCGGAGGACCCCGACAATTACAACGACCAGTGCGAGGAGCAGTCGAAGGTCGATCTGGCCGAGCTGCTTTTGGAACGCGTGCCCGACCTGCCGGGCGCGCGACTCGGCCGGGGGTGGGCGGGCCTTTATCCCGTCACCGCCGACCATCGCCCCGTCGTCGGACCATTCGATGCCTCGGAGCCGACGCTGATCACCGCTGCCGGCGCCGGCGGCTATGGCATCCAGCTCGCCCCTGTGATTGGCCAGATCGCGGCCGACTGGGTGCTTCAGGGTGCGCCGGTTTCGGTGCCCGGTTCGCAGAGCCTGGCGCCGTCGGCCGAGCGCAACGTCCTCGGTCACTGACCGATGCATCAAGCTGGCCCCTGACGCGTAAGATGCGAGCGTCCCCGTTAACCATCGATTAACTATCCGGTCGCCTTTAATAGGGTTCTGGAGGATACTGATTTCGGCCGCGAGCGAAGAATTCACGACGGCCGAAATGAGAAAAGAAGCGACTGACACCGTCGCCATTCTGCCGGGGAGGCGCCCAGCATCTTTTGATGAGGAGCGCCGGAATGAATATCGAGGAAGCAGTTACTGCAGCGACGGCGGGGTCGAGCGCGCTCCTGTCCTGTCTTGGCCAGCCGGTCGTGGCATATCACGTCACGGCCATCATGCGCGAAACCGACGCAAGACATGCACGGCAGATGCAGCTCGCCTTGCTGCGGCGGAGCATCGAGGCCCTTGTCGAGGACGGCCTCGAGGACATCGAAGCCAAACGCTTCGCATCGCAGTTCCATGGGCGCGTCGGCTCGGCCTGGGATCTTCTGCATATGGCCGGCGACACGTCGCATTGATCCCTGCCGCGTACGCTTTTGCCGGGCCGACTATGTAACACTCCCGTCATGAGGTAGACTGTCGGCTGCGACTGAGATGACCTTCATGGAGTGGGGGACATGCGATGCAGGCGATACCGATAGCGCATCCGGCGGAAGCGCCGGTCGCTCGAGCGATACCGTCGCTGGCTGGTTATCCCGCCGCCGTGTTGTGCTGGCTGCTTTCGGCCGGCGTCTATATCGCGGCAAAGTGGGTGGCGCCGGAAATGCCGCCCTGGGGGCTATGCTTCTGGCGGCTGGCGCTCGCCTGCCTCATTCTTTTGCCGATCGTGCACCGCCATCACGGCGCGATGTTGGCGCTGCTCAAATCGCGGCCGCTGGAGATCGTTGCCGTCGGCGCCATCGGCCTGACGCTCTGCCAAGGGATGATCTACCATGGACTGAACGACACCGACGCCACCACGGCCGGCATCATCATGGCGATGTCGCCGATCATGACCATGGTGCTGGCGCGTCTCGTGCTGGGCGAGCCGCTCGGGCTCTGGAAGTCGCTCGGCGCGGTTGCAGCACTTGCCGGCATGCTGGTGATCGTCGCGCATGGCAAGCTGGACGCGCTGGTGCAACTGCGCTTCAACATCGGCGAATTGTGGATCGTCGGCAGCGCCTTCTGCTGGGCGCTCTATACGGTGCTGCTGCGCCGCTCAAAATTCGGCCTCGAGCTCCTGCCGCTGGTGGTCCTTCTGCTTGGCGCCGGCGCGCTGGTGGCGCTGCCGTTCCACCTTTGGGAAATCTTCAACGACGAGCGCTCCGCCTTGAATGCCGACGGCCTTCTCGCGCTTGCCTATCTGGCGGGTCCCGGCGGCGCGCTGATGTACTATCTCTATAACCAAAGCGTGGAGACCCTCGGCGCTAGCCGGGCAAGCATGTTGCTCTATCTGCAGACCCTGTTCGTCGCCGTGCTCGCCTACCTGCTGCTCGGCGAGAGCCTGCACGATTACGATCTGCTCGGCGCGGCCTTCATCGTGGTCGGGGTCGTGCTGGCGACGGCGATCAAGTCGAGGCCGGTTCCGGCAAAGGCGTGAACGAGCGGCCACGTGCCTTGATCGACATATGCGGCTGCCCGAGCCGCCAGGTCGATCTGGTTCCTCGGGCGGTGAGCCGTCCGGACCAAGCTTTCCTAAATTAGCCAATTTTGCTATTGGCTGCCCCTTCGCAGCGTCGGCCAAGGCCGAAGGGGATCATGGCGATCGACAAGCGCGTGGACGCATGAACGGCGGTCAGCACATGCTGGAACTGCGCGTGCTTGGCGATTTTCAGGTCACGCGCGACGGCGAGCCGCTTCACCTGCCGCCATCGCGCAAGACGCGGGCGCTGCTCGCCTACCTCGCCGTCACCGCCAGGCAGCACCAGCGCGAGCGGCTGTGCGAGATATTTTGGGACATCCCGGACGATCCGCGCGGCGCCTTGCGCTGGAGCCTGTCGAAGATCCGCCAGGTGCTGGGCGCCGACGAATCCGTTCTTGCCGCCGATCGCAATGCTGTCGCGCTCAATGTCGAAACGGACTATACGCGGCTGGCGCCGCTGGTGAAGGCCGATCTTTCATCACGCTCGACCGAGGAGCTCGAAGCGGTCCTGGCCTCGATCCGAGGCGGCTTTCTCGCCGATCTCTCGCTCGAACGCTGCTTCGACTATGAAGCCTGGCGGCAGGCCATCGCCAGCGAGGTCGAGATCGTCGAGCTTGGCATCCTGCGCGAGCTGGTCGAGCGCCTGGGGAATGAGCCGCGACGTGCGCTGCCGTTCGCCCAGCGTCTGCGCCGCCTGACGCCCGACGACGCCAGCATCGCCGCCGAGATCGAGGCGCTGGAGGACAAGGTTCGGTCGGCCGCCGCTCAAGCCACGGGACGCGCGCCGCAGTCCGCTCCCCTCGCGCCGCCGTCGAAGCCTGCCGCGTCGCCGCAGGATTCCGGCCGCGCCGTGCAGTTCTGTCGGGCTCTCGACGGCACCAGGCTCGCCCATGCCAGCACCGGCAGCGGGCCGGCGATCCTGCGCGCCGCGCACTGGATGTCGCATCTCACCTTCGACTGGGACAGCCCGATCTGGCGGCATTGGATGCGGGAATTGTCACGTCACAACCGGCTGGTGCGCTATGACGAGCGCTGCAATGGCCTGTCGCAAAGGCACGTCGTCGACATCTCGTTCGAAACCATGGTGTCGGACCTCGAATGCGTGGTCGAGGCAACCGGGCTCGACCGCTTTACCTTGCTCGGCCTGTCGCAGAGCTGCGCGGTTTCGATCGCCTATGCCATCCGCCACCCCGAGAGAGTGTCGGGCATGATCCTCTACGGCGGCTACGTCAAAGGCTGGCGGGCGCGCGGCGATGCCGGCGAGATCGCGACGCGCGAGGCCGTGGCGACGCTGATGCGCGAGAGCTGGGGCAAGTCGAACCCGATGTTTCGCCAGGCCTTCTGTTCCATGTTCATCCCCGGCGCCACGCACGAGCATTTCGCCTGGATGGACGATTTGATGCTGCGCACCGTCTCGCCCGACGATGCCTGGCGTCTTCAGAACGCCTTTTCGGTGATCGATGTCAGCGACTTGCTGGACAAGGTGCGCGTGCCGACCCTGGTGTTGCATGCGCGGGACGACAACGTGGCGCCGGTGGAGTCGGGCCGCACCATGGCCGCCGGCATTCCCGGCGCGCGCTTCATCGAGCTCGATAGCCAGAACCACATCCTCCTCGAAGGCGAGCCCGCCTTCGAGGAGTTCATAGACCACGTCCGCGCCTTCATCGCCGAGACGGCGGGCGGGTAACCGGGCACTCGCGAAGCCCTCAGCCGCCGATGAGCGGCACGGTGAACACCGTCGCCGTGCCGGTGAGGCAAAGCTCGCCCGCTTCGTTGCGCACCGATGTCTCCAGCTTCGTGATCGGCTTGTCGGCGCGCACGTCCTTGACCTCGACGCGGCCGGTGATCATTTCGCCGACGCCGACCGCCTTGACGAATTTCCACGAGACTTCGAGGAACACCGAGCCGGGGCCGGGGAGGTCTTCCGCGACCACCGCGTTCAGGATGCCGGACGTGACGCCGCCCTGCACGATGAGCTTGCCGAAGACCGAAGCCTCGGCCAGCGCCTTGTCGTAATGCAGCGGATTACGATCGCCGGTCATCTCGGCAAAGGCGTCGATATCCTGCGGCTGCGTGCGCCGCGAGCGTTCGGCAAAGGCGCCCACCCTTGGCCGGCCCTTGATGACACCGATCCACCCGTCCTTCATCACATGCACAGTCATGGTCTTGCTCCAGTTCGGTTGCGGGAAAAATCGGCCGGCGGCCCGTCCTGGTTGGCCGGCGCTCGATAGGTCGAGGGCTTCGATGCGGTAGCGCGGCGGGCCGGCATGGGTTGCCCGGCCAGCGCCTGCACCTCGGCCTTCAGGACGGCGCTGAATCGGCGATGCCGCTCGCCGAGATCGTCAAGCGTCCAATCGAAGCCGGCGATGGCGTCCGTGGTGTCGAGGATCTGGTTGGCGATCATGTCGCGCTGCTGCTGCCAGACCGCGAATGCTGCCTCGGACCCACTGAGGATTGCCCGCGCGAGGCTCTCGGCGTCGCGCAGCGCGTCGGAAATGCCGTGCGAGGTGATCGGATCGCGGAAGAAGCCGGCGTCGCCCACCAGCGCCCAGCCCGGGCCGTGCGGCTGGCGGATATAGCCCGGCACGCCGCGGAACGCCTGCAGGCGCGCATCCTTGGGTGCCCGGGCCGCCTGTGCTGCCAGTGCCGGGGAAAGCGCCTCGAGCACATCCATCCGGGCGCGGGCGTGGCCGAGGCGGAAGCGCTGGTCGAACAGGCCTGTCGGCACCGAAGCGACGATGCAGGCGAGGCTGTCATTGGTCGGGATTAACGAGCCGGCGATCCCGTCGCGGAAGTACCAGTGATAGCCGGCGCCCGGCTCGACTGGCGCATAGCCATAGACATGGGCAGCCGACACCGCGCCGCGCCGCAAGGGCTGGGCGTCGACGCATTTTGCCACCAGCGAGCCGATGCCATCGGCGCCGACGACGATATCGGCGCTGACCCGCACGGCAGTACGGCCGGCGGCGCGGATCTCGATGCCGCGCACGCGGCCACGCGTGTCGGCAAAAAGACCGCCGACCGCGACCTCGTGCAGGATCTCCGCGCCGGCCTTGCGCGCCGCATCGACCAGGATGCGGTCGAGCACGGTGCGCCGCGGCGCGATGAGGCCGGGGAGGTCCGAGCTAGCGGCAAGGGGGATGGTGATCTCCTCGTCGCCATAATGGAAGGTCGTCGTCTCGATGAGCGGCGTGCCGGCCTTGAGCAGCGGCTTGAGCAGACCCCAGCGCCAAAGCTGCAACACGGCCGGTCGCATCAGCGCATGCGTCGACAGCATGTCGGATCCATAAGGCTTGCGGTCGATCGCAAGCACCTTGAGGCCGGCGCGCGCAAGCAGCATCGCCGTCGCCGCGCCCGCGCAGCGCGCGCCGACGACGATAGCGTCGTAATGGCCATGCTTCGGAGCGGCCATCAGGGAGATGAGGTTGTTTGCCATGTTCAAGTCCTTAGGCCGCCTTGCGGGCGTTGCAATCGAGATAACGGGAGATTTCAGCGGCGATCGCCTCGGCATCCGCGCCGACGCCGCCGATGAAGTTGGAATCGCGTTTGCGCAGAAAGCGGAAGCCGAGCGCGTAGAGACCCGGCACGCTGGTGACGCCGCCCTGATGCGCCAGCTCGCCATCGGCGCCGAGCGCCAGCGGCTCCAGCCAGCCGAACGAGCGCGCATAGCCGGTTGCCCAGACGATGCTGCGGATCGATCCGTCCGTCAGCGAAAGCCGCGCCGCGCACGTCGCCGGCCTCGCCACCGGCTCGGGCCGGTACGGTGTCGTCATACCCGCGAAGCGATCGATCTGGTCGAGTAGGCGCGCTTGCTTCGCTTCGGCTGCCGCGATGTGCTGGCCAAGATCGCCGGCGAAGCCGATCTCGCGGTCGCCGACGCCATGCACCCGCCCGGTGAGTTCCACGCCGAGCGCCTGCAGCGTGGCGAGATCGACATCTGCCCTGTCCGGTCGGCCGGCGAGCTGCAGCGATGGCTGGCGCCGGGCGCCTTCCGGATCGGCGAGGTCTTCCTGGCGCTGTGCCATCAAGCCCATTTCGCAAAGCCAGAAGAAGATATCCTGGCCGCGCCATGTTCTGGGCAGGCGTGTATGCTTGCCGACCGAAAGCACCACGCGCCGCCCGGCGCGGACGAGCTCGTCGGCAATCTGCACGCCGGAGGACGAGGCGCCGACAACCAGCACACCGCCGCCCGGCAGCTCGCCAGGCGAGCGATATTGCGAAGCGTGGATGCTGAGCGGCCCGCGAAGCATCTCAGCCGAAAAAGGGATGACCGCCCGGTCGCAATGTCCCGTCGCGACGACGACCGCTCGAGCCAACAGCTCGCCGGCGCTGGTGCGCAAGGCGAAGCCGTCGCCGGTTCGCTTGGCGGCGAGGACCTCGACGTTGGTCTCGACGGGTGCATTCCATTGCCAGGCGTAGCGTTCCAGGCTTTCCACGAAAGCCTCCTTGGTCATGAAGCCGTCCGGATCCCCGCCCTCGTAGGGCGAGCCGGGCAGGGCGTTCAGCCAGTTCGGCGTGAGCAGTCTGAGCGAGCGCCAGCTCTGCGAACGCCAGCGCTCGCCGATGCGGCCGCGCTCCAGCACGGCATGGTCGATGCCGGCCTGGCCGAGGCAATGGCTGAGCGCAAGCCCGGCCTGGCCCGCGCCGATGATGACCACGTCCGAGCGTCTCATGGTTCATTCCGTCGATAGGAGGGGAGGCGGCCTGGATCGGCTCCGGGCCGCCTGCAGGCTTACTGGATGGTCTTGATGCCGACGGTGACCGGCACCCCCTTGGTAAGTACGTCGAACACGGCCGAGCGGGCGCGCGACTGCTCGACCAACTGCTGGAGCTTCTCGGCCGGCGCGTCGCCTTCGATCTCGAACGACACCTGGATGTTCTGGAAACCATTGCGGACCTCGTCGGAGATGCCGAGAATACCGCGCAGGTCGATGTCGCCGTCGACCGAGCATTTCACCTTGGTGAGCTTGATGCCGCGCGCGGCGGCGATGTTGGCGACGCCCGCCATCAGGCACCCCGCCAGCCCGTGCAGCAGCCACTCGACCGGGGTCGGCGCGTTGTCGGCGCCGCACAAGATCGCCGGATGATCGGCATCGGCATAATGCGGCTTCTCGTGCTTCTGCTCCTGGCCGGCGCCGAAGAAGCCGTTCATGACGGTCTTGCTGTGCGTGCCCTCGATCCACTCGTTGTGAGCGCGGAACTGGAACTTGGCGAGCTCCGGCTGCCCGGCGACGAAATTGATCGTCGCCAAAAGGTTCGGCGTGTCGACGCCATTGAGCGGAAGCCGTGCAGGTTTGGTGTTGGGTTGCATCTTCATCTCCAAAGGTTCGTTTGCGGCTTGGTTGCCGTGACGGCCTCTGTTTGCCGATGGAGCGTTTGAACGAGAGTGGATGCGACCGTGGAATTTTTCATACGCCTACCGTGGAAATTGCGTTGGACGTATCGTTTGTAACGAAGTGTCTTGACCCGAATGCGCCGGAACGCAAAAGCCCCGGGCGTGCGGAAGCCCGGGGCCTGTCGACGGCGTGGCGACGATCGCCATCGGCGATCAATGGGCGTTGCGGATGTCCATCCCGCCGGCGTCGGAGGCGTAGCGCATCGAGGTGTAATGATCGATTTCAGAACGGGCGATACCCATGTCCTTCAGCAGATAGTCGGGCATGGCCTGCATGGCGGCGCGGTCGCTGCGCATCCTCATTGCACGGTAGACAAGGCGCAGCGCACGGCCGGCAAAATTGATCGGGCCGAGACCCGATCGGCTGGTTTCATGGGGGGTGTGTTCCAAAGTCGTCATCGTCGTCTCCATCTTTTGCGGCGCGACCGTTCGCGTCGTCGATGGCCGGACTTGTGGCTTACGACCGGGGGAACGAGCGTTGGAGCGGGCGTCGAAATTGCCGTGGAAATAGAGATTTTGTAGGCTTGCAGGAACATCGAGCTAGGCGCGGCTGGGACGCGCGGGTCGTATAGAAGAGAGCGCGAGGAATGAGGCGGCATCGCCTGCTTGAGCCGTTTGTTGCCGCGTTGGAGCAACTTGATGGCCGATCTTATGACGATCTCAGAGTACTGTTCGCAGCCGTGGCCAACCGCCGCCCCGAGTTGCTCGAACGGTTTCTATTCGCCGAGCGCAGCCGCCGCACGTCCGAGATCCAGAAGACTTTGCGAAAATCCATGGCCGAACTCGGACGAATGGAACAAGCCGGCGCGCTTCCCGAGGGGATGTCGGTGCCTTATTTGTGTCGCTTGAGGCTGAACCACGCGACCGGTCGCCTGCATGTTGGTCATGGCGACCGATCTATTGTGTTGTTCCCTGAAAATTCAAACTGAGGCACTTTGCGGGGCAGCAGCAGTCGCGGCCCTCAGGAAATCCGCAGCCCAGCCTGGTCCAGCAAGACGCAGTCGTCAGCGTCGAAGCCCAGTTCGATCGCTTCGCCTTCGCGCAGCACGCGGCCGTCGATCGGGGCGTTGGCGCGGATGTTCGCCTTGCCGCCTATCTCGACCTCATAGATCGCGCTGCCGCCGAGATAGGAGGCCGACACGATCCGGCCGGGCAATCGGTTGGCGCTCGCTCCACCGACCGACAGTTTCTGCGGCCGCACCACCACGGTGACGGCGCTTCCCTGCGGCAGCGGCCTGGGTGACAGGACATTGATCGTCTGGCCGCCGGCGAGCGTGACAATGGTCGGCCCGTCGGATCGGCTCACCGTGCCTGACAGCATGTTGGCCTTGCCGAGGAAGTCGGCGACGAAGGCGGTGGCCGGCCGCTCATAGACCTCTTCCGGCGTGCCGACCTGCTCGGCCGAGCCGGCATTCATCACCACGATGCGGTCCGACATCGACAGTGCTTCTTCCTGGTCGTGCGTGACGAAGATGGCGGTGATGCCGGTTTCCTTCTGGATCTTCTTGATCTCGACGCGCATCTCCTCGCGCATGTTGGCGTCGAGGGCCGAGAGCGGCTCGTCGAGCAGAAGCACCTGCGGCTCGAAGACGATGGCGCGCGCCAGCGCAATGCGCTGCTGCTGGCCGCCCGACAATTGCGAGGGCAGTTTCTTCTCGCTGCCCGGCAGCCGCACCATCTCGAGCGCCAGGCCGACCTTGCGCTTGATCTCGGGCTTGGCGACGTTGCGGTATTTCAGCCCGAAGGCGACATTGTCGAACACGCTCTTGTGCGGAAACAGCGCATAGCTCTGGAACACCAGCCCGATATTGCGCTTGTAGATCGGCACGTCGTCGACCCGCCGGCCGCCGATCATGATCTGGCCGGCAGAAATATCGACCAACCCGGCGATGGAGCGCAGGATCGTCGTCTTGCCGCAGCCCGAAGGGCCGAGCAGCGTGACGAAGCTGCCCTTGCCGATCGACAGCGAGAAATCGCGTACCGCGACGAACTTGCCGTAGGCGATGTCGATGTTGCGGAACTCGACCGCCGGGCTGCTCGCCCCGGGGCCCGCGCTCGCGCCTTCCGCCCCGGCCGAGGCCGGCCGGGGATTGAGTGTCGTGCCCTGGCTGTCAGGCACCTTTCGAGATCCTGTTCCACTGCTTGGTCCAGGCGTCCTCGTTGGTCGCCCAATAGACCGGATCGGCGAAGGTCAACGCCTTCATCGTGCCGGTCGGATCGAAAGCCGGCAGCTTCGCGATCTTGTCGGTGAGCTTGACCTTGTTCGGGTCGAGCGACGGCGGATAGCTCTGGCCTTCGGCCACCGCGATCGAGGTCGCCGGATCGAGCATGAAGTTGATCAGCTCCTCGCACTCGGCCATCGGCGAGCCTTTCAGGATCAGCATGTCCTCCATCCAGGCATAGGAGCCGGCCGGATCGAGATAGCCGATCGGGTGGCCCTGGTCCTGCAGCGCCGCGACGCGGCCCGACCAGGCGTCGGTCACCACGATCTCGCCCTTGGAGAGCAGGTCCATCAACTCCGCGCCGGAGCTCCAGAACTTCTTGGCGAGATCGCGCGTCTCGCGCACCTTGGCCCAGATCGCGTCCATGTCCTTGAGATTGTTGGGATCTTGTCCGGTGGCGAGAGCCGCGTACCAGACGCGGGTGGTCATGTCGGAATAGCCGCCGACCTTGCCGGCATATTTCTTATCGAGCAGAAGTGCGGCGCCCTTTTCCTTGGCTTCTTCCGGCGAGATCACCTTGGTGTTGTAGGCGATGCCGGTGGTGCCGTAGTCGTAAGGCACGGCCGACAGCTTCGGCGTCAGCTTGCGGAACGGCTCGATCATCGGCTGCAGCACATTCGCCATGTTGGGAATGTTGGCCTCGTTGATCTCCGAGTTCATCCCGGCATTGATATATTTGATGTAGTAGTTGACGCCGGACGAGTGGACGATCTGGAAGTCGCCGGGCTTGGCCGTCTTGATCTTGGTGATGATCTCGTTCTCGTCGCCGAACGTGCCTTGCACCACCTTGATCTTGGTCTTGGTCGTGTAGGGCTGGAAGGCATATTTGTCGATCGCGTCCTGCACCGTTCCGCCCCAGCCGTCGAAGCGCACCTGCTCGACCGCGGCAAGCGCCCGACTCATCCATGGCATGGATAGGCCGGCCGAGGCCGCGGCAGCCGCCGTCAGGCTCAGGAACGCCCGTCGGCTGAGATCGCCGTTGACATAGCGGTCGTGCAGCCGCTCCAGCCGCTTGGTGGTGGTCAGTTTCATCGTGCTTCCTCCTTGGGTTCGCCGCGTCTTCTCAGTTTTGTCAGGCCTTGCATTAGCACCCCGCCGATCAGCGGGATGCCGACGGTCACCACAATCATCACAGTGCCGAGCGCGTTGATCTCCGGGCTGATCGAAATTTTCAGCATCGAAAGGATTTGGGTGGGCATGGTCTCGACACCTGCCGGCCGCCAGAACAGGCTGGCCGACGTGTTGTCGAACGAAATGGTGAAGGCGAGCAGCGCGCCGCCGACGACCGCCGGGATGAGCAGCGGCAGCGTGATCTCGCGGAAGGACGAGAAGCGCGAGGCGCCGAGCGAAAGCGCCGCCTCCTCATAGACGCGCCTTATGCCCACCATGCGCGCCTGCGCGATCAGCACCACATAAGGCACCGCAAGCAGGATGTGGCCGAGCACGAGGAGCAGCATGGTGCGCGGCTGGTCGATCGCCTTGATCAGCACCAGAAGGCCGACGCCGAGAATGGTTTCCGGCACCAGCGCCGGCAGGATCACAAGCGTGCTCAGGGCCTGCTTGCCGCGGAAGTCGAAGCGCGCCAGCGCGAAGGCCGTGACGACACCTATGGCCGTGGTGACGGCCGCCGTCACCAGCGCAATCCACAGCGAGGTGCGGAAGGCCGTCAGCACCGCGTCATTATTCATCAGCTTGGCGTACCATTGCAGCGAAAAGCCGGTCATCGGGAAGCCGCCGAACATCGAGGCGTTGAACGACAGGATGACGGTCGCCGCGATCGGCGCGAACATGAAGATGTAGACGCAAAGCGTGACGAAGCCGGTCAGCCGCCAGGCCCATTTGCCCTCCTTGTTCGGCCGCGCAGCCTTCATCCGCCCAACCCCTTCACGATCTGCGACATGCCCATGTAGCGGGTGTAGATGGCGGCGAAGAAGCCGAGCACGAGGAACAGCACTATCGACAGCGTTGCGCCCATCGGCCAGTTCAATTCGCTCATGATGGTGTCGTAGATCAAATTGCCGAACAGCGCGTCGCGGCCCGAACCGAGCAGCTGCGGCGTCACATAGCTGCCGGCCGCCAGCACGAAGCAGAGCAGCAGGCCCGCCGCGAGACCCGGCAGCGAGAGCGGCAACGTCACCTCGCGGAACGCCTGCGCGCTGGTGCAGCCCATCGAGCGGGCCGCCGAGATAAGCGTGCGGTCGATGCCCTCCAGGCTCACATAGACGTTGAGGATCATGTAGGGCAGCAGGAAGTGCAGCAGCCCGAGGATAACCGCGCCCTCATTGTAGAGCATCGGCAACGGCTCGTTGATGATGCCCATCTTGAGCAGCGCGACGTTGATGACGCCCTGTTCGCCCAGGATGTTGATCCAGGAAAAGGTGCGGATGGTGAAGCTGATCCAGAACGGCACGATGAGCAGGAGCAAGAGCAGCCATTTGTGCCTGAAGCTCGTCGCCCAGATGAAATAGGCGGGGAAATAGCCGAATACGCCGCAGAGCAGGGCGGTGATGGCGCCGACCCTCAACGTCTTCAGCAGGAAGCCGGAATAATAACTGTCGCTGAAGAATTCCTGCCAGTTGGCGGTGGTCAGCGCGCTGGTTTCGACGCCGGCAGTGACGAAGGTGAAGAACGTATAGGCCGCCATCACCGCGATCGGCAGCACCAGGAAGAAGATCAGCAGCAGAAGCACCGGTGCAACGAGCATCCAGGCCAGGCGTGGATCGTACAAGGTCCATCGATTTTTCATGCGCACCCGAAGGTCCGCGCTTTCTTCGAAGCGCTTTTGTTCCCGCGTGAAGATTGTTTCATTGCCGCCGCGATGTCTACAGGCGGTGATTGAGCCAGAGAGATGGAACCGAGGAGGGTAACCCCTTTTGGTATGTCGCCGGGCTACATTGTGGCGTTGTCTGAGCGGTTCTCCAAAAGCTTCGAAGAGCTTGATGCATCCGCATTGGTTGGAGCCTGCCGCTTCGCCAAAAAAGGCAGAATAGCGGCATAGACGTGTCATTTCCTGGAACGAACGGTCACGTTTTCATTCAGGCTGATAACTATTCTGTGTTGCACCGCACCATTTTGTGCCGCAGTCCTTTAGCGTAGGCGAATATACGGTTTAGGGAGTCGGCACGCTTGCGTTTTCCGTTGACCGGCACGGATGTTGCGGCCGCCGGCCCGGGCCATGTCGTCAGCACCAGCGGCTGCGAATGATGCCCGGCGGTCGCGACCTCCAGCTTGACGCGCTCCGGGCTGCTGCCGTCACGCTTGTGCTTTATTCGCATTTCTTCGCGCCCGGCGGCACGTCCTTCCTTGGTCATCTCGGAGTGCGGCTGTTCTTCGTGCTTTCCGGCTTCCTGATCACCAGGCTTTTGCTGGAGGCGCGCGACGCCGACCAATTCGCGGCTGGATCGGCGCTGCGCTCCTTCTATGCCAGGCGCGCGATCCGAATATTCCCGCCCTATTTCGCGGTACTGGCCTTCGTCTGGTTTACCGATCTTGAGCAGGCTGGATCGTCGCTCGTCTGGCACGCGCTCTATCTGTCGAACTTCTGGTACGCGCATCGCAACGACTGGACGCCCTGGCTGCTTTGCCATTTCTGGAGCCTCAGCATCGAGGAGCAGTTCTACATCGCCTGGCCGCTGATCGTGCTCCTGGCGCCGCGCAGGCGCATCGAGGCGATCACCATTGGCCTCATCTGCTTCTCGCTCGCCTACCGCTTCTACTGGCCGATCGCCGCCAGCCCGGCGCTGGCCCGAGACCTGTTGCCGCCGGCCTCGATGGATGCGCTTGCCTGCGGCGCGCTGCTTGCCGTACGTCGCGCCAGGGGCGCCGGCGTGCCGCGTTGGATGCGGTTCGGCTGGCCGGCCTTAGTGGCGCTCTTCCTACTCGTCGTCTTGTCCGATCCGGGGCCGGCGAACTCGACATGGGAATGGCCGCGCTGGCTCCTGGTGCAGGTGCTGCCGCTGGTGCCGTTGGTGGCGATCGTCTCGATGTGCTCGAACGGCCTTCCCGGCACGCTCGGCTGGCTGGCCGAACTGCCTCCGCTGCTTTTCCTCGGCCGCATCAGCTACGGCGTCTATCTCTATCACGCGATCCTCCTCGCTTACACCGTAAAGGCGCAGCCGTGGCTCCCGCTCAACGTCTCGGAGGAGGGGCCGGGCCGCTTCCTGGTCGCGGGCGCCGCCACGCTGATTGTCGCCTCGCTGTCCTGGGTGCTGTTCGAAAAGCCGCTCAACAGCTTCAAGCGCTATTTCCCCTACATCGCGCGGCCACGCGCTCGTGCGCCGAGCGAGACCCGGCGGTTCGGCGCCACATATCCCGGCGCAGAAGCGGCGCTCGATCTGCAGCCGACGGACCGGAGCTGACAATGATACGCCCGCTCATCTCCGTCGTGCTGCCGATCTACAATGCCGAGCTCTATGTCGGCGCTGCAATCCAATCGATCCTGCGGCAGGACTACGACCGGCTCGAAATCATCGCCATCAATGACGGATCGACCGACAGGTCGCTGGAAATCCTGGAGCGCTTCCGCAAGGCGGACGGCCGCGTAGCCATAATCTCGCGCGAGAATCGCGGCCTCGTCGCCAGCCTCAACGAGGGGCTGTCAATCGCCCGGGGCGAGTTGGTGGCGCGGATGGATGCCGACGATTTTGCCTATCCTTGGCGCCTGTCGCGCCAGGCGGCGCTGTTTGCCGCGCGGCCCGAACTCGGCTTCTGCGGCTCGCTTGTCGACACGCTGCTGCACGGCCGCGTCGCACGGGGCAGGGTGGATCCGGTGTTCCGCCTCGGTCTCCTCCCGGTGCTGTCGAAGTTCTTCACGATCTTCATGCACCCGACGGTGGTCTACAACCGCCGGGTCATCGGCGAGGCAGACCTGTATTACGATGGCCGCTACCGGCATGCCGAGGATTTCGATCTCTTCCGGCGGCTGGCCGACCGCTATCCGGCGGCGCTGATGCCGGAAAGCCTGCTCGTCTACCGCCTGCATCCCGGCAGCGTGACCAGCTTGCATACAAGCGAGATGCGGCGCACGCACCTCCGGATTGTCGGCGAAAATCTCGAGCGCGAGGGGCTGGCGGACGAAACGCAGGATCTGCGCGCCATTGGCGACAGTGTTTCGTTCGACACTGTGCGCCGCGCGGCCGCGTTCATCCGCAGCCTGGAGGAGCGGGTCGCCGAGTTGCCGGCCGCATCGCGGCCGAGCTTCGAGGCCGGCGCGCTGAACCTGTTCTATTTCCTCTACCAGCTCGTCAACGACCAGCAGCGGCCGGCGTTGGCGCATGAGTTGCTGACGCTGACGGCGAAGTGGGACGTCATCCGCCGCCGCGAGAAATACGCGCTGCGCGCCGGCGCCTGGGCGCCCTGGCTGAGCCAGGCTTCGATATGGGCTGGCAAACGCGCGGACTGGGTCGCCTATCGCCTCAAATCCGCGCCAGCGGCGTCCGTGCTTGCGCCTTATCGGATGGGGGCGGCATGAACGCCGATCGCCATCCGCTGCTGCAGCATCTACGCTCGCCCCCCGGCCCGAACCAGCGGCCTGAGGTCTCCTTCATCGTCTGCACGCGTGATCGCGCGGCGGTGCTGAAGTCCTGCATCGATTCGATCCGCGCCGCCTGCCGGACGCATCCTGCCTTCGCCGCCGAGCTGGTGGTGGTCGACAATGGCTCGCGCGACGGTACGGCCGACTATCTCTCGCGGATCGCCACGGCGTCCGATATAGCGCTGACGGCTATCTGTGAGCCACGGCCCGGACTGGCGGCGGCGCGCAATGCCGGGATGGCGCGGGCGCGCGGGCGCGTGCTGGTCTTCGTCGACGACGATTGCCGGCTCGACCGCGACTATCTCGTCGACCTCGAGCGGCATTATGCGAGCGGCGAGAAATGGCTGATCCGCGGCGGCCGCGTCGAGATCGGCGACGCCGGGGACCTGCCCTTCACCATCAATCGCTGCGAAAAGCGCAAGCGGCTGACGCGCGCCGTCCATCCGGGCGGCTTCGTGCTCGGCTGCAACATGACCATGCATCGCGATGTTGCCGCTTTGATCGGTCCCTTCGACGAACGCTTCGGCGCCGGCGGAGCGCTGCGCTCGGCCGAGGATACGGATTACCTGGTGCGCGCCATGCTGGCCGGCATGGCGGTGGAGTATGTGCCGGATATGACGATCTTCCACCATCATGGAAGGCGCGACCGCGGGGCGATCGAACGGCTGCACCGCGACTATCATTTCGGCAACGGTGCGCTCTGCCTGAAACATATGCGCCGCGCCCCGTGGCTGCTTCGTCACTTTTACTGGGCAACGCGGGCGGCCACGCGCGAGCTCTTCGGCGGTCCGCGCTTCGACCAGGAGCTCAGCCTGTCGCACTGGCCGATCGTGCTGATGAACCTGGCGGGCGCGGCGAAGTTCATGGCCCTGGTGCTGGCCGGGCGGCCTGACCGGCAGGAGCGGCCCGCCCAGGAAACCACCGAGGCCAGGGCCGAGGCCGGCGCGCGATGATCGAACCCAAAGCCCCTATCTTGTCGATATTGCAGCGCGCGCTCGAACGGCGTCAGCTCGGCCTGATGCCCCTCGTCGTCGTGCTCGGACTTGCAAGTGCCGCGCTCGAAGGGCTCGGCATCGGGCTGATCATCCCGCTGCTTGGCATCATCATGGGCCATGGCGAGACGACCGGCATGGCCGGCCTCTCCGCCCTCCTGCAGAAGGTCGGCGCCGGGCTAGGCGAGCGTGAGCGGCTGATTGCGATTTCGGCCGCGATCCTCGGCTCGATCCTGCTCAAGAACCTCCTCGCCTTCGCCAATTCGGTGCTGACCGCTCATATCTACGGCAAGGCGAGCCAAGCGATACGCGGCGCCCTGGCCGAGCGGCTGCTCAATGTCGGCTATCCCTTCTTTCTCAGGCAAAGCCCGGGCCGCTTGCTCAACATCATCTCCAGCGAATCCTGGCGGGCGTCGGATGCCATCCAGGGTATGCTCAGCGCGATCGTCAGCGCCTCGGCGGCGCTCATCCTGCTCGCCTTTCTGTTGCTGCTCTCGTGGCCGATGACGCTCCTGGTGACGCTGGGGCTGGCGCTGGTGCAAGCGGCGCATATGGCGCTGTCGGCGCATCTCAGGGCACCCAGCCGCAATGTTTCGGCGCGCAACAGCGCCTTGGCCTCGCAAATGCTGCATCTCGTCCATGCTGGCCGGCTGATCCGCATCTTCGGCCAGGAGGCGCGTGAGAAGGCGGCGTTCGAAAAGGCATCCGACGGCGTGCGGCGCGCGGCCTTCCTGCTCTCAAACCGCCAGGGCGCGCTGGGGCCGCTGACCGAAGTTCTGCACGCCATGCTGTTCCTGGCGGTGGTGATCGGCGCCTGGCTTGCGGGCTTGAGTTTCCCGCTGGTCGCCGCCTTCCTCATCCTGCTCTACCGCCTGCAGCCGCATGTCAGAGCCTTGCAGATGACCTGGAGCCAGTTGCAGGGTCTTTCCGGCTCGCTGGAAGAGGTGACCTGGCTGCTCGATCCCGATGGCAAGCCCGCGCCGCCCGAGGGCAGCCGGCAGTTCGTCACCTTAACCAAAAAAATCGCCTTCGAGGGCGTGAGCTTCAGCTATGCCAATGAGGAGCAGCGCGCGGCGGTGCTGCACGCGGCGAGCTTCGACATCGTGAGCGGGCACTCGACGGCGTTGATCGGCCGCTCCGGCGCCGGCAAAACGACGATCGTCAACCTGCTCTGTCGCTTCGTCGAGCCGGATGCAGGCAAGATCCTTGTCGACGGCGCGCCGCTCGGCGAGATCGACCCGGTCGACTGGCGCCGCCACATCGCTCTGGCCAGCCAGGAGCTGGAGCTGGTCGACGGTACGATCCTCGACAACATCACCTATGGCAAGGACACTGCGACGTTCGAGGAGGCCCGCCGCGCTGCCGAGCTTGCCGAGGCGCACAGCTTCATCGAAACGCTACCGCAAGGCTACCAGACGGTGGTCGGCTATCGCGGGGTGAACCTTTCGGCCGGGCAAAGGCAGCGCATCGCGCTCGCCCGCGCTCTTGTACGCGACCCCGACATATTGATCCTCGACGAGGCCACCAACGCGGTGGATGGGCTTTCGGAAGCGGCGATCGTCGAGACGCTGAAGTCGCGCGCCGGCCGCCGCACCACGATCGTCATCAGCCACCACCGCAGCACCATCTCGTTCTGCGACGACCTGGTGATCCTGGAGCATGGTAGAGTGAAGAAACAGGCGCCGTTCACTGAGATGGCGAAGCTTAGTATGGATGAGTTGTATCGGCCGGAGTGAGGAGCCCGAGCACGGGCTCGCCCGCATCTTCTTCGTCATCACTTCCTCCTCCTATGTGCCGAAGCGAGGACGGTTCTGGTGCAAAGCGGCGTTCCGAGGCGGCCGGAAGCGCTGCCCTACCTTTCCCTGAACGCCCGTGCGAACGAGTCCATCATCGGGCGTACCAGATATTCGAAGAAGGTCCGGTTGCCGGTGCTGATGAAAGTGTCGACCGGGGTGCCGGGATAGAGCTGGTCTGCCTTCACGCCGGGGGGCAGGGCATCAGCGATTTTCAGCCTGGCACGGAAATAGGGTTCGTGGGTGGCCTCGTCGATCAACCGGTCGGCAGAGATCTCGCTCACCGTGGCCAGGACTTCCGGCGTCAGGCGCGCGTTGAGCGCCGACAGCCGGAGCTTTGCCTGCTGGCCGACATGCACCTGGTCGATGTCCTTCGGCCGCAGCCTGGCGTCGACCACCAGGCCCGAGGTCGTGGGCAGGATCTCCATGATCTTTTCGCCGGGCGCGACCACGCTGCCTTGCGAATTGTAGGTCGAGGAGACGACGATGCCCGCCGCCGGCGCGGTGATTGTCGTGCGCTTCAGCACCGATTGCGCGGCGCGCATCCGCTCCTCGATGTCGGCGAGGTTGATGCGCACATCGTCGAGCTTCGTCAGCGCTTCCTCGACGCGCTGCGTCGTGGCGCGCTCGGTCTGCGCCTCCGCTTCCACGATCTGCGTGCTGGCCGAGGCGAGGTCCGCCTCGAGCGCGCCGGCTTGGCCGACGAGGTCGGCCTCCGAGCGCAAAAGCTGCGAATATTCCCTGCGGTCGGTAAGGCCCCGGTTCAGAAGGTCGGTCTTGATGCCGAGCTCCTTCTTCACCACCTCGGCCTGCTGCTCGATTGCGGCCTTCTGCGCGTTCAGCCCTTTGACCGACTCGCGATGCATGGCGACGCGCTGCGCCAGGATCGACTGCTCCGACCGGAATCGCGCAAGCCTGGCGTCGAATTCCTTCTGCTGCTCGCGGATGAGGTTTTCGAATTCCTGCTGGAACGGCGCCGGCGCGGGATCGGCGATCGGCGCCAGCGTGGCGAGGCCGTCGCGCTCGGCCTCCAGCCGCGCCGCGCTTGCCTTGAGCGCGATCCATTGTCTTGTCAGCCGGTTGAGATCGGCTTCCGCGGCGGTCCGGTCGAGCAGGATGAGGTCCTGGCCCCCCCGCACGCGGTCGCCTTCATGCACCAGCAACTGCCTGATGATGCCGCCCTCGCGATGCTGGATGAGGATGTTGCCGCTGGTCGCCGCGATCGTGCCTTGCGTGATCACCGCGCCTGCCAGCGGCGCACTCGCCGCCCAATAACCGAAGGCGCCGACCATCAGCGCGATCGCCGCATAGCCGGCGAAGGCCGTGCGCCGGAAGTCGGTGCGCGGGCGGCTTTCGAGGATGAGGCTCTGCGTCATCGTCCAGGACCCGTGGCGATGCCGTGCGAGGCGCGGATGGTCGGCGCGAACGATCCTGTGACCACCGTGTTCCGCTGCTTGCCCGGCTGGCGCAGCACCTCGGCGCTCGGTCCGAACGCCTCGATCGCGCCGCCGCGCAAGACCATCACACGGTCGCAAGCCGTGGCAATCGAGGGGCGATGCGTGATCACGATCGTGGTCACGCCCGCGGCGCGGGCCGCCGCGAGCACCGTTTCCAGTGCCGTCTCTCCGGCGCCGTCGAGATGCGTGCTCGGCTCATCCAGCACCAGGATGCGCGGATTGCCGTAGAAAGCGCGCGCCAGTCCGATCCGCTGCCGTTCGCCGCCCGACAGCGTCCCGGCGATCGTCGTCTGATAGCCGTCACGCAGCGAAAGGATCAGCTCATGCGCCTCAGCGCGCTTTGCCGCCTCCACGATCGCGGCGTCATCGGCCTGCGCGTCGAAGCGGGCGATGTTGTCGGCGATCGAGCCGGGGAAAAGCTCGATCTCCTGCGCCAGATAGCCGATATGCCGGCCGAGCTGGTTTTCGTCCCACGTCCTGAGCTCCGCGCCGTCGATCCTGATCGTACCGCCGCTCGGCTGGGCGGCCCCGACGAGCAGGCGCGCCAGCGTCGACTTTCCGGCACCGCTCGGGCCGACGATCGCCACCGCTTCGCCGGCCTGAATCGCGAAACTCAATCGCTTGAGAATCGGTTCGACGCCAAAGGCGGCATTTGGCGCAATGAAGAAAAGATCCTGCGCCGAAATCGCACCGGTCGGGTCGGGCAAGACGAGCTTGCGCGTCTCTGCCGGTTGCGCCGCGAGCGCGGTCCCCAGCCGCGTCCAGGCACGCCTCGCCTCACCGAGCTGCCGCCAGGAGCCGATCAATTGGTCGAGCGGCTGCAGCGCGCGCGACGACACGAGCGAGGAGGCGAAGATCATGCCGGCCGTCATCTCGCCCTTGAGCACCAGCCAGGCGCCGGTGCCGAGGATCGCCAGCTGGAGCATCATGCGCAGCGCTCTCGAAGCGCCGCTGAAGACGGCGTTGGCGCCGGCCGAACGGTCGTGCAGGACAAGCGCTTCCGCCACATGCCGGCCCCAGGCGCGCGCGGCGTTTTCCACCATGCCCATGGCGCGCAGCGTGTCGGCGTTGCGGGCAAAGACCTGCTCGGCCCGGCTGGCCAAGGCCGAACGCTCCGCCGAGAGCGCATCGTTCCTGCCGATGGCAAGCTGGTTGGCGAAGACCAGCACGACGAGCAGCGCCTCGCCGCCGAGCGTCACCCAGAACAACAGCGGATGGATCAGGTAGAGCAGGGCGAGGAAGACCGGCGCAAAGGGCAGGTCGAACAGCACCGAGACACCGCGCGAGCGGATGAAGGCGCAGACCGAGGCAAGGTCGGTGAGCGGCGACGGCGCATTGCCGGAACCGAACGAAGCGGCGAACGCTCTGGCGCCAAGCCTCTCATTGACCATCGCCGCGACGCGCTGCGTGTAGACGGCTCGGACGGCGTCGAGAAAGCCGAGGAAACCGAGCGCCGCGACCGCGATGACCGACAGATAAACGAGCGTCTCGACGCTGGAGGAGGGCAGCACCCGGTCATAGACCTGGAGCAGGTAGAGCGGGATGACCAGGAGCAGAAGGTTGATGAGCAGCGAGAACAGCCCGACATCGGCGATGGCGCGCAGGAACATCGGCCGCAGGCCGGCCTGCCTGATCGCACCCGGAGCGCTCTCCTGTGACATTGGCTCGACCGCCTAGGCTGTGTGTTCGCCCGTGACGTTCAAATGGCTCTGCTGCAGCTCATCCAGCGTATAGGCGTGGATATAGTCGATCTTCATCTGGGCCGACGTGGCGAGATGGTCGGGCGGCGCGCCGGCTTGTCCGCCGATCGCGAGATCGACCAGCATGTACATCGGCTTGTTCATGTCGGACGGCGTCGCCGCTTGCGCGACCTGCACGCCGTCATAGGTCCAGACCAGCTTGTCCGGGGTCCACAGCAGACCATAGGTATGGAAGCCGGCGGTGTCCATGACGTTCACGGTTGATCCGACCGTGGTGTGCTGGCCCGTCTGGTTGGTGTGCGCGGTCATCAGCAGCGAATTCGGTTTCTGTCCGTACATCTCCATCACGTCCAGCTCCGGCGGCCAGGAGCCGTCTTCCGGCAGCAGCCAGAAGGCCGGCCAGGCGCCGGCGTGTTCCGGCAAGTCGGCCCTCATTTCGAAATAGCCATAGGTCTGCGAGAAGGAGTCATGCGTGGTCAGGATGCCGGAGGTGTATTCGTAATTGTTGATCAGCGGCTTGATGTCGGCCGGCGCCTGCGCCGCGGTAATGGTGAGGACCCCGTCCTGCACGCTGAACGGATGCACCGAGCTGGTCGGGGCGTAATTGGCGTCGATATACCACTGCAGCTCGCCATTGCGCGTTAACGTGCTGCCGTTCGGCGCCCCCCACCAGAAGTTGGTATCCCAGGTGCCGCCCTGGCTGTTGTGCAGGTTCAGCGTGTTGAACTCGTCGCTGAAAGACAGCGTCATGCCGGATTTGTCGATCGGCAACTGGAACTGGTTGGGCTGGAATTTGTCGATCGTGGTGTTCTTGAATTCGAGAATTTCGCCCGATCCGAGGTTCAGCACCACATTGGGCCCCGCCTGGATCATGGCGTTGTGGACGGCGGCGAACGAAGTGAATCCGTAACCATCGAGCCGCACAGCATCGTTCGAGGCGAAATTGACGATCGAGTCGCTGCCGTTGCCCTTCGCGATGATGAAAACATCCGCGCCGCCGCCGCCATCGATCAGCACATCGTTGCCCGCCCCGCCGTCGATCGTCTGGCCGCCCGCCTTGGCGGTGATGATGTTGTCCAGCGCATTGCCGAAGGCATAGTTGTGGGCGTTGGTGACGACGAGGTTCTCGACATTGTCCGGCAGCGTGTAGCTCATCCATGTGTTGATCGTGTCGATGCCCTGTCCGGCGTACTCGACCACCTTGTTGCCCGCCGAATAGAGGTAATAAATGTCGTCGCCTTGGCCGCCATACATGGTGACGTTGACGCCGCTGGAGGCCCAGATTGAGTCGTTGCCGCTGCTGCCGTTGAATGTCGGTCCGGACGTTGCCGAAAACCAATGGTTGGAAGCGCCGCTGTAATAAAGAGGAACGCCTACCGCGTTGACGACGAAACTCATCGGACACTCCTTTCTTGGTGGCGGCTGATTTTCAGGCCAACCTGCAAGCCGGCCTATGGTTCCAAGGATTCGCGTCACAGTACAGATAAAAAATTACCGCTGATCGATAATGATTAGAAATAGACATAACAAGGGGTTTCTAATACAATTTATGCGCGATAATTACACCCCGAATTACTCAATTTTACTCAATATTGCGAGGCTCATGCTGAAATATGGGCAAGATGCCGCGCGTGACCGCCATCGACCAGCGCGGCTGCGCGCGGTGAGCAAGGGCTGAGTCGCCATATGTTCGACGTTGGATATTCGAGCCGGAATCCGATTTCGGTTTGCTCGACAAAAGCGATCGACCGAACGAACAGCGATGGCCAACGACGTCGCACATCGCGTCACATTGCGCCCAGCCAGCCCGCGCCACCGACGATGCCCAACCTGATCGAAGCGCTCACGTCCGCAGCCTCCGCCGCAAGGGTGGCAGGGTAGCCGCGGGCCACAAAATTTGACAGCCTCTGTCGGATCGGCTGAGGGCTGCCCGTCCTTGGGGCTTCGATCAACGAAGAGAGGATATCGAGACATGCCGAGCACCATTCAACTGCACCGCGTCCTGGCGACCAAGCCGGAGAAGGTTTACCGCGCGTTCGTCGAGGCCGATGCACTGGCGAAATGGCTGCCGCCAAACGGTTTTACTTGCACGGTCCACGAGTTCGAGGGCAAGGTGGGCGGCGCCTACAAGATGTCCTTCCGCAACTTCACCACCGGCGACAGCCATTCCTTCGGCGGCGAATTTGTCGAGCTCGTTCCGAGCGAGCGCCTGCGCTACACGGACCGCTTCGACGATCCCAACCTGCCGGGCCAGATAGAGGTGACCGTGATCCTTAAGAAGGTTTCGGTAGGCACCGAGGTCAACATCACCCAGGCCGGCATCCCGGACGCCATCCCCGCCGAGGCCTGCTATCTCGGCTGGCAGGAATCGCTGCGCAACCTGGCCAAGCTCGTCGAGCCCGAGATCAACCAGTAAGGTCGGAGCTATTCCAGGAAAAGTGCGTAGGTTCCGGCGCCTTCGCCGTAACCTTCTGGAATTGCGTCAAGATGAGAGCGGGCGGCGGTCGGTCTTCCGGCCGCCGCCTTACCCAACGTAAGCAAAATTTCACCAAGTGCTGTTAAAAGCCGCTTCCATGGATCGCAACAAGAACAATGACCTGTTTGTCCTGATGGCGGCGCTCGCCGCCATCGCGATCTACAACATTGCCTGCGGCATCAAGACAGGCGAAGTCCGCGGCAAGTTGCATTGGGTCGCTCTGGCGGACGATCCGACACGTTTTTGGAACATCGTGGTCGGCAATTCGATCGTCCTGGTCGCCTCGATAGTCTTTCTGTGGGTTCTCAATTCCCGCAGGCCCGGATGATTTAGGGGCGGCGTCCTCTTTGCCTCACACCGCTCCTTTCACACTGCTCTTGTGATGCCGCCATCGACGCGGATGTTCTGTCCGGTGATGTAGGCGGCTCCGTCCGAGGCCAGGAAGGAGATCGTCGCGGCGATCTCATCCGAAGTGCCGTAGCGCTTCATCGGTACGCTGTCGCGGCGCTCGTTCGTCGCCGGCAAGCTGTCGATCCAGCCCGGCAGCACATTGTTCATGCGGATGTTGTCGGGGGCATAAGTGTCGGCGAAGATCTTGGTGTAGGCGGCAAGCCCGGCGCGCGCCACGGCCGACGTCGGGAACATCGCGCTCGGCTCGAACGTCCACGCGGTCGAGATATTGATGATAACGCCACCCTTCTGCTTCTGCATCACCGGCGTCACCAGCCGGGTCGGGCGCACGGCGTTGAGGAAATAGGTGTCGATGCCCTTGTGCCAGTCCTCGTCGCTGATCTCGATGATCTGCGCACGTGGCCCGTGGCCGGCGCTGTTGACCAGCACGTCGATGCGGCCCCAGCGTTCCACCGCGCCATCGGTAAGGCGCTTCAGATCCTCATTCGACTGGTTGGAGCCGGTGACGCCGAAGCCGCCGAGCTCCTTGCCCAGCGCTTCGCCTTTGCCGGAGGAGGACAGCACGCCGACCTTGAATCCGTCCGCCGCCAGGCGCCTGGCCGCCGCGGCCCCTATGCCGCTGCCGCCCGCCGTCACCAAAGCTACTTTCTCGCCTGCCATATCGCTGTCCATCCCGGATGTTTAGGTTGAAAGCGATCCTGTTAGCATGCGCAGGGCACGGGATGAACCGGATTGGATTGCGCCAAGGCGTCCGCGATTGGCGAAAGCCGCGGAACTGCCAATCTCCCCCCCTCGTGGGCATAAGCGCTAAGATAGGGATTGCGGCGCGGAATCGATTGTGATTCTACGCTGGGGATGACACACGAATCGCTTGTTGATGACGGCTGGGCCGAGACACTTGAGCTTCTCGGCGGCGAAGAGTTGATCGCAGAAAGTGCGCGTGAGACGAAGGCATTCCTGCGCCCGCGCGGCATCAGGTCGGCGAGCGATCTGTTGCGCCTGACGCTGGCTTATTGCCTTGGCAAGGTAGGCATGCGGGGCGTCGTGGCCTGGGCGGCGGCGAGCGGAATCGCCGACATTTCGGACGTGGCCTTGCTCGGCCGGCTGCGCAACGCAGGGCCATGGCTGCAGCAGTTGATCGGGCATCTTTTGCAGCGCGAAGAGAAAGACCTGACCAAGGGCCGGCTGATCCGCATCCTCGATGCGACGTCAGTTGCCAAGGCCGGTGCGCATGAGAAGAAGAACAATGGCCTTTGGCGCATGCACTGCGCCTTCGAGCTTGAGCGCGAGCAGTTCGATTTCCTCGAGATCACCGACCAGAGCGAGGCCGAGCTGATCGACCGCGTGCCGGTGGTGGCGGGCGAGATCCGCATCGGCGACCGCGTCTATCTGCAGGCCGAGCGGATCGCAAAGGTCATAGCGCAAGGCGGCGACGTTGTCGTGCGCGCGTCGTGGAAGAATGCGCGATGGCTCGACGCCAACGGCGAGGCGTTCGATCTCATCGGCCATCTGGAGAGCTGCCGCGAGGAGGTCTTCGAAACGCCTGTCCGGCTGGGCCTCAAGAAAGGTGAGTCGGTGAAGATGCGCCTGATCGCCTTGCGCAAATCCGAGGCCGCGGCACAAGAAGCGCGGCGCAAAATCAACAAGGAAGCCAGGGCCAAGGGCAACAAGGTTCAACCGCAGACGCTGATTGCAGCCGGCTTCGTCATCCTTGTGACCTCGCTGGGTCGGGAGGAGTTTCCCGCCGGCACGGTTCTCCAGCTCTATCGCATGCGCTGGCGCATCGAGCTCGCCTTCAAGCGCCTGAAGAGCCTGATCGGGCTGCGCGCGCCTCCCGCCAAAGACCCAAGGATCGCAAAGCCTTGGATACTTGCCCACTTCCTCATCGCGCTTGTGACCGAACCCCTCTCGCAGTAGTTGGGTGTCTCTCCCCCTTGAGCGACGGGCGACCGCTGTTGTGGCGTGCTACCCGCCAGATCGTCGCCTCCCTGATCGCAGCGATCTTTACCCAGCCACCCCTGGCAGCCCTGCGCCGAAAGCTCCATGCCTTGCGACATCGATGGCGTGAGCCACCGCGAAAACGCAAGTTTCAAGCCATGCCAAAGCTACCTTAGCGCATATGCCCTCGTGGGGGAGATGCCCGGCAGGGCAGAGGGGGGCGCTGTCCCGCCGGCGCATCAGCCGTTATCCACGCCGCCGTGCCTTTTGATCTGGCGAGCGATCCAAGCTCGAACAACGCCTCATTCCTTCGCGCCCCCCTCTGTCCTGCCGGACATCTCCCCCACAAGGGGGGAGATTGGTAGTTCCGCCGTCGCCTCTCTGCCCACCCACGCATGCCTTCTCGCCTCCCAGGCAATCCGCGTCGGCGCGGGGAACGCCGGATCGGCGAAACAGCCCACCGCCACCGCAATGGCGTCCGGCTTGCGCTCCGGCTCCCAGTAAACGCTGGAGCCGCACTCCGGGCAAAAATGGAAGGTGACCGCATGACCGCCGTCGGACAATCGCCTGTAGGTGCTGGCGGTCCCTTCGGCCCTGACCGCCGCGCGGGCGAAGAATCCGGCAATGCCGTAAGTGCTGCCGGTCCGCCTCTGGCAGTCGAGGCAGTGGCACAGCGCGACCAGGCGCGGCTCGCCGTCACAGGAGATCTTCAGTTGCCCGCAGGCACAGGATGCGGTTCGCATGGGCTGCCTCATGGTTGAATGAGTTCCTCGCCGCTATGCGGCGGTCGGCATGCTCAGATTTTCGGGATGAGGTTGGCGCGAGGCGCCGCCGTATTGTTACGCGTTGTAGCCTGGTGATTCAACAGCATCGGTGATCGGCCAGCGCCACTGCAACGCTACAACGACATGTCCGTCGCCCCTCTACGCGGCTATGGGATTATCTCACGGAAGTTACCGCCGCAACGACGGAGGTTTTTCCTGCAGAAAAAAAGCCTGTCGCGGTAAGCGACAGGCTCTCTATTTGGAACTTCAGAGAACTAGAATTTGTAGGCGATGCCGAGGCGAACCTCGTTGGTCTTCAGATCAACATCGGCATTGGCATTTCCAAAGGACTCTGAGCCGAAGTCAGTATAGCGATATTCGCCTCGCAGCAGCAGATTGTCGGTCATGGCATAATCCAAGCCGACGCCTATCGTCCATCCTGTGAATGTTTTATCGGACGAAGTTCCGCCGGGGACATTAGCACTAATGTCGACATCACCAAACGCAACACCGCCCGCAATGTAAGGAAGAAAACGATCAACGGCATATCCTAGACGAAGTCTTGCCGCCCCGCTCCATTTGAGTTCTTCGGTTGCGTCGAAGCCCGTTGGGACACCAGGAGCGGTGAATATTTCGCCGCTGCCATCAACATTTGCATATACGACGTCCAGTTCCGCACCAATCACGATGTTGTTGGACATCTGATAGTTGTAACCGCCGTAAACGCCTCCAAGGAATCCGTCAGGGTCTGTGTCGACAAAGCCCGGTCCGCCGATCTGGTCTATATTGCCTTTACCCCAAGCATAGCCTGCCTGTAGGCCGATATACCCGCCTGTCCAGCTAAAGACCGGCGCAGGTTCTGCAACGATGGCATCGGCAGCAAAGGCCGACGACGCCAGCAGAGACAACGACAAAGCAAGAAGCAGCTTCTTCATAGGTGATCTCCTCGTAACCTACCGTTGTGTAGCAGAGCTCGCCGATACGTGCAGTCGCATTTTTGCCACAGTTCTGCCCGGATTCAAACGGCGGGCGGCGGAACCCGGGGGCGAGGAAAAGCCGCTCAAACCTTGAGGCCATTCATCATCATCCTCGACACTCGCGCGCAGCGGCCGGGCTTCACGTCGCCCGCTTTCAGCGGCACGCCCTTGCCAGCAGCCACTGCCGGCTCGTACCAGCCCCGCAGCGCCTGGTCGGCGGCGCAATAGCCCCAGTTCACCAAATCGACCGTCTCTTCGCTGCCCAGGAAATGCAGCGAGGTGCCGATATCGGCAGGTGCGGTGGCGGCGGTTTGCACGAAGGCCGGCTCGGCCGTGTCGGGCTTGCTGGCGATCGACCAGAAGACGCCGCGCGTCGCTGCATAGCCGGGCCGGGTCGCGTCATTGGCCAGGCCACGATCGTCGGCGTCCTTGGCCGCCTGGAAGCGCGCCACCAGATCCCGGCGCCTGAGCGAGCGCACCTGGTTGTCGGTGGTGTCGAGCACGCGTTTCAACTGCGAGAACCAGTTCCGATAGCCGGCGCTCGAAGCCTGCCAGGGCGCGCCGGCGTCGCTGACCAGCAGCCAGCGGCAGCGTTTCAGCGCCGGCTCGATGCCGTGATTGTCGTAGACGCCGCCATCGGTGAGCACGGCGCGCGAAGGCGGCACCGGCGGGCCGACGCTCGGGTCGAGCTTGTCATTCTTCCACGCGAAGGGCGTGAGCTCGAGCCGCAGCGGCGACAGGAAAGGCGGGAAGGCCGAGGAGGCGGCAATCGCGAGAGCCACCGGCAGGTCGGCCTGGTAGGCGACGCCGATGCGATAGTCGGCGATGTAGCGCCGCGACAGCCGGAACAGCGAGCCGGTGCCGAGATTGCTGGAGCAGAACACGAACCAGGGTTTTTCCGGCAGGCTCTTCAGCATCGGCCTTGAGCCGTCGAACAAATGTCTCTCGTAGCAGGCGGCGACTTCGCGCGCCGCGCCGGAAAACGGGTTGAGCAGGCCCTTGAAGATCGACGGCGCGTCGAGGAAGACTTGCGAGAACTCCAGTATCCTGTCCAGATAGATATCGAAATTGGCGGCGACACCGTTGACGAAGGCGAAACGCGGCCAAAGCACCGCCAGCAGCCCGGCGGCTATCGAGCCGCCCGAGACCGAGCTTACCATGTCGAGTTTCTGGAGCAGCCCGGCCTCGTTGAGGCGGCATAGCGCGCCGGCATGAAACAGCATGGCGCGGTAGCCGCCGCCCGACAGGCAGAGGCCGAGATCATAGCGTTCGGGCGCGCTGCCATCCGCGTCCGGTGGTGATCCAGCCGCAATCGGCTCCATCGCGGCCCCCTTGCCTGTCCGTCCGGCGTCCTTAAGCCTGGCTTTGCGCAATCGAGCCCAGCACCGACATTCTTGCAAGTGGGGGGAACGCGTACCTTCACAGATTGGAAATCGGCCCGCGCCGACGGACGGGGAGATTACCCGAAGCGGTTGGTACGCAGCGCACGGACGGCGCGTAGGCTTTCGTCAATCTCCAATGGCGTCAGAGGAGATGCCTCAGCCACTCACAGCTCCTTCTCGGCCAATTCCCTAAACCCATCCGGCACCGAGCGCGGACCTTCCAGCGCTACCGTGCCGTAGCCGACCGCCTCCTTGCCGAAGCGCTGGCGGATCTTGTCCACCGCCCGGTCGGCGCCGAAGCGCGCCAGGCCTTTGCAGCTGCCGGGCCTCAGCTTCTCGTCCGCCAGCCCGAGCGGCAGTTCGAGCTGCAGCTCGGCACGCTCCTCCAGATGCGAGACAGAGATGGCGAGCAGCGAGATGTCCCTCTCGCCCGGATGGGCGGCAAGCACGCCGCGCACCAGTTCCTCGGCGATCTCCGCCAGCATCGCGGTCGCCTGGATCGGGTGGTCGAGCGTGATCGAGCGGCTCACAGCGCGCAGATCAGCGAAGCGAACCCGCACCGTCACTGTGCGCCCGGGCCGGTCCTTGGCGCGCAACCGGCTGGCCACGCGGTCGGCCAGATGCAGGAGCGTCGGCACGAAGACGCGCGGCACTGCCGGCTTCCTGCCGAGCGCCGATTGCGCGCCGGCAGAATGCGCGCGGCGGTGTGCCTCGAGTTTTCGCGGGTCGCGGTTCCAGGCGAGCGCGGCAAGCTTCTGGCCGGCGGCATGGCCGATCAGCCGCTCCAGCGCGCCGCTATGGGTGCGCGCCAATTGCCCGATCGTCTCGACACCGATCTCGGCCAGCCTGGCCTTGGTCGCCGGGCCGACACCCCACATCAGCGTGACAGGCAGGTCGTGCAGGAAGGCGAGCTCGGTGCCGGGCTCGACCACTACCAGCCCGTCGGGCTTGGCCACCTGCGAGGCGATCTTGGCCAGATGCTTGGTCCGCGCCACACCGATCGAGATCGGCAGGCCGAGCTCGGCCTTCACCCGCTCGCGGATTTTTCGCGCGATCTCTTTCGGCGATCCGAACAGATGCGTGCAGCCGGCGACGTCGGCAAAAGCCTCGTCGATCGAGATGCGCTCGACCAGCGGGGTGAAATCGCCGAGCACCTTGATCGCCGCGTCGCCGAGGCGCTGGTATTCGGAAAAATGACCGCCGACGAAGATGAGCTGTGGGCAGAGCTCGCGCGCTTTGCGGCCCGGCATGCCGCCGCGCACGCCAAAGATTTTCGCCTCATAGGAGGCCGCCAGCACCACGCCCCCGCCGACGGCGATCGGCTTGCCACGCAATGACGGATCGAGCAGTTGCTCGACCGAGGCGTAGAAGGCGTCGAGGTCGGCATGCAGGATGGTGGCGGCCGCGGCGGTGTTCGTGGCGGCCATCGCGCGCTCCCATGGCCATTTGTGTGGCATTGCAGCATTAGCTGCGTCTTTTGTAAGGGGAATTAACGGAACATAAAGAGAACAAAAGAAGCTCTCTGTCAAGCCACCACGCTTGGCCGTGCAGGTTTCCACAACTGGGGCGCAGCCACAGATAGAACGCCGGTTGTGCGCATGACCTTTGCGCGGGACATGCCGCCGCAGGCTGAGGAGGGATCGCCTCGCGAGGCGATCCCTCCTTCGCCTCTGAACGTAAATTGCGACTGTCTGCGCTATGCCGGCTTGGCGTATTCTTCGGCGCTCAGCACCTCGATGCATTGGAACGGCTGGTTGCCTTCCACCCAGGCGTCGTGGCCGGGCGGGATGGTGTAGGAAGTGCCGGCCTCGATGGTCTTTTGCGTGCCGTCGGTCATCCGTACGGTGATCGAGCCGGACACGGCATAACCAACATGCGAGACCTGGCAGCTGTCGGTCTTGACCACCGGCTTCACGCATTCGGACCATCTCCAGCCCGGCTGCATGTTCATCCGCCCGAGCGTATAGCCTGGGAGCCGGACGATCTCGACACGCGTCTTTGCGGGCGCGCGGACCTCGTCGGGATTGTTGTGCGATTTGGATTCGAGTTTCGTCACCTTCATTGCAACTTCGGCCATGGTATCCCTCCCATGTGTGAAGCGGCGCCTGACGTTGCGATCGTCGGCGACCGCGAGTGTATTCATAAGCCTTATTATGAGCGATTGCTAATTAATTGAGGTGACCGCGAGCTCAGCCGAACGCTTGGCGCATTGTCGTGGAAGGCGGATATTCCAGACCCTCGGGCGACGGTCCCGGGCCATCTTCGGACCGAAGTCCCATCGCACGAACGCAGAGGCCCGACACGCCTATTTTCAGGAAACAACGACGGCACCAAAATCATTGGCTAGCAAGCCGCCGGACAAAGTCCCTTCATCGGCGGTTGACCACGGCGTGCCCGCTATTCCTGCGATATGGCGGGCACGCCTTTCCCCTGAAACCGCTCCTGGAGTTGCCAGCCGTGCAACCCGGTAAGATGATCGCCAATCTGTTTGCCGCACTGCTTCTGGCCGGCCTGGTCGGCGGCGTCTTCTTCGTCTTCGGCAGGCCGCTCTGGCCCGAGCGCCAGGCCCGTATGGTGATCCTTCTCCCGGTCGATACGATTGCGACCGGATCGCTGCGCCGAGCCTGCCTCGAGCCATGCCTGCCGGCCCGCTTCGATCTCAAGCTCGCGCCCGCCAGGCCGCGCGGATGAAGCCGGGCGCGGGAACCAGTCCGCGCCCCGGGCCGTTGACGGAGCGAAGGGATGGCGCTGGCGGAGGCCGCCATGGACAATTTCGAACTCATCGATCTTCTGTGCGTCATCGACGCCTGCGTGAGCGACCGTTCGGCCGGCCGTATCGTGCCGATGTCGAGGGCCGTCGAGGAGTTGCGCGTCCTGACCGGCGATTTCGTCTCGTCGGATGAGGACGCGGCCAACGCCTTGACACAGGTCGCGCTCAAGCGCGGCTGCGCCGTGCTCTTCGACGAGCGAGCGGGCGCGGATATTGTCGGCTAGGCGCAATCTCGTCCTCCTCCTGGCGGAGGAGGTTGGTGCTCATTTCGCCAGGGTGATCATCCGGCCCGCATACGCCGCCCGGCCTCCGAGTTCGGCCGTGCAATCCGACTTCACGGCCGAGTTCCCCGTCATCGAGATGGTATCGCCGACCAGCCGCAGGCAACTGCCCTGGGCGTTCATGTCCGAATTTCCGGCATAGGTGATGACGGCGTCCGGGGCGTAGATAAAGCCGCTGACCACGGAGCCCGATCCGCCGTTCAGCGTCAGCGCCTGGGTGTTGCCGTGAGCCTGGTAGACGGTGATTCCGGCGTAGGGGCCGCTGGTGGGCGGCGACAGGTTCACCTGTTCGTTGGCGTTGATATAGAGCTGTGAGTTCTCCATCAGGAAGATCGTCACGCCCTGGCCGCTCAGGCTGCCGTTGCCGCCCGGCTTTATGGTGACATTGCGCATGATGTAGGTGCCCGGATTGAGGGTGATCTTTCCCGACAAGGTCTTGTCGCAATAGGTACCCGGCGAGAGCGTCACCGTTTTGCCATTGGGCACCGGCAGGCACAGCGTATAGGCGGGAGGAACGACGTCGGCCAGCGGATCGAACGAAGCATACTGGTTCTCATGCGGCGCGCCGCAGGAAAGCGTGGCGTTCGGCGGCGTCAGCCCTTGCGTGCCGCCGACTGTCGAGACGCAGCCGGCGCTGACGATCGCCGAGCCGCCCCGATTGACGGCGTCGGGCGCGTCTGAATTGGCCGCGATCACGCAGCCGTTCATCGCCACATTGGTCGAGCCCTGCAGGTTGACCGCGCCGTCGGCGTGCTGATCGAGCGCGAGCACGCAGGCTTGCGCGCCGGGCTTGAGCTTGACCGAGGCGGTGCGCGTCGCCTGCCAGGCCGGCATGCCGCTGATGAAGGCCGGCCGGCTGATGCTCGACGACAGCGAAATGAAATAGGCGCCCGGATCGCCGCTCGCGCTGGCCTGGAAGGCGGCGAGGCTGCCCGATAGTTCCTGCGCGTCGGCTGCGCTCATATTGGCGGCGAAGAAGGTCTGGCCGAGTTGCTGCACGTCGCTTGCCGACATGCCTGGCAGGTATTTCGTGCCGATCGCCAAGCCGGCCGCGTCCAGCGAGTTCTGCAACTGCGCGGCGTCGTCGCTCGTGCCTATCAGGTCGATGGATGCCGCCACGCCAAGCATAAGCGGCACCATGGCGACCGCGGCTGCGATCGCAAAGTTGCCGCGCCTCGATGCCAAAAAACGTCCCAACATGGAGCTCGCCCTCGTCATATGTCCAAGAGTGATATGCGCGCCGTCTCTACGGTCGATTTCCAAAATAGATAAAATGCAGAGAGAGCTAAAATGCACGGTTTTACCGACGCTTAAACCTTAAGTCCGAGGCTTTATAGGCCTTAAGTCTTAGTGTGTGCGGCGCAAGGCGGGGGCAGCGGAGCGCTAGGGTCCCACCGGCAAAAATCGAGCGAAATAATTAGGCATTCGTTCATACGGCAATGATGACGTAACGGCTGGGATAGCTTGGGTGCGCTCGGCCATGGCCTTTTCAGGTCGGTTCATCAGAAATCTTTTTTCTCGACGCGGCTCTCGACGCTTTTGCGAAGGCAAGAGCGGCAATGTCGCCACCATTTTCGCGCTCACCCTGCCGGTCGTCGTCGGCGGCGCCGGGCTCGGCGTCGAGACCTCCTACTGGTACTATTCGAGCCTGAAGCTGCAGGCGATCGCCGACGCGGCCGCCTATGCCGGCGCGTTGGAAAAGATCGCCGGATCCAACACGGATGCCATCACCGCCGCCGCCGCGTCATCGGCCGCCTCGAATGGCCTTGGTGCGGGCACCATTGTCGTCAACACCCCGCCGGCGTCGGGACCGAACACGGCCAAGAAGGCGGTCGAGGTCATCCTCAACCAGGATCTCGACCGGATCTTCACGTCCATCTTCACTCAGACAAAAGTACCGGAGCGGGCGAGGGCGGTGGCGCTGATCACCGACGCCTCCAAAGCTTGCATCGAAGCGCTCAATCCGTCGGCCTCCCAGGCGGCACTTTTCTCCGGCAGCACCAGCGTCAAACTGGCCGGCTGCGTCATCATGGCGAATTCGATCGCCAACGACGCCATCAAAGTGCAGGGATCGGCGGGTCTTCAGGCTGATTGCTTGATCTCGGGGGGAGGCGTCGTACTGAGCAATCCGGTGCCGATGGTCTGCAAGGCCCCGATCACCCAGGCGCTGCCGGCGGCCGATCCGTTCGCCAGCTTGCCGGCTCCCGCGACCACGACCCCATGCCAAAAGATCAACGGCAACAAGACGACGCAAACGATCCAGCCCGGGACCTACTGCAGCGGCATGAGCCTCAACGGCAACATCACGCTTTCCCCCGGTGTCTATGTCCTCCAGGGCGACTTGAAGATCAATGCGGGTGCCGTCATCCAAGGCAGCGACGTTACGATCTTCATGGCCGGCAGCAACACTGTCAGCATGAACGGCAACGCCACCGTGACGCTGGCCGCCCCGACTACGGGCACCTATTCCGGCGTGCTGTTCTATGGCGACCGGACGGGGACCGCCGCGCAGAGCACCTTCAACGGCACCGCGACTTCGCTTTTGACCGGCGCGATCTACTTCCCCAGGCAACAGGTCAACTATCTCGGCAATTTCTCGGGCGTGAATGGCTGCACCCAGGTCGTTGCCGATACCATCCAGTGGTCGGGCAACTCGACCATCAACCAGGACTGCTCGAGCCTCGGGATGAAGGACATCCCGGCCGCTCAGGCGGTTGCGGTGGTAGAGTGAAATCCGCTGCCCGTCGACTGATGCCGGCCATTCGCGATGAATCGGGCATCGCCGCGGTGGAACTCGCGTTTGTCTTGCCTGTCTTGTGCGCGGCCTTGCTCGGAATCATGGACGGCTGGTCCTATGTCGCGGGTTCGCTGTCGATGCGCGCCGGTGTGAAAACGGCGGCCAACCTCGTGATGGCTGGCTCCGCTGACGACAGCGCGACCCAGACTGTCGCGCTGGCGAGCTGGGAGAACAAGCCTTCCGACGCGCAGGTTACGATTAGTCGCATCTATAAGTGTGGGACCACCGTGGTCGATGCGTCGACCTTATGCAGTGGACCGAAAGCGCCGTCCGTCTACGTCCAGATTCAGGCATCCGGCACCTGGATCCCGCCCTTCACCTTTGGTCCATACCCAGACAATACCGCGATCGGCCATGTGCAGGTGGTCCGTGTGCGCTAAACAAAGGCTCCGGCTTTCGGCATTTGCGGCTAATGAGGCGGGCGGCGCCGGTCTCGAATTCGCCCTGGTCGCGCCTTTTCTCATCATGCTCCTGTTCGGCATCTTCGCCTTCGGCTGGTCGATGAACAGCGTATCCAGCGTGCGCTACGCGCTCGAAGCCTCGGCGCGCTCCCTGCAGCTCAACAACACGCTGACGCAGGCCGACATCCAGGCCATCGCCACACAGAAGCTTCAGGCGCTTGGCCTGCGGAATGTGAACGTCACCATCACCACCGATCCGGCGAGCGGCGGGTTCCGCATGGCACACGTCAACGCCAGCTATGCCTTTGTCATCAGCTTTCCCTATTTCAGCAATTACCCGATCAGCTACACTACCTCGGTAGCCGTGCCCCTGGTCAGCAGCTAGAGGGACGAACGGATGTACCTTAGGATTCTCTAAAAAGCTGCAAGGCTGGCGCCAGCCAGGAATGCTAGGGATTTGCTTTCATCCAATATCAGGAGCGCAGCCATGACCTCGCTTGTTGGAAGCCAGCACGGCCCAGGCGCCGTGCATCAAGCGAGCAGACCCCAGGCGTCGGAAACTTTCCCGGGCAAGCGCGCCGAAAGCGTCGGCCACCTCGCGAAAGCCTCGGTCTTCGAGGCGGACATCGGCGAGCCGAATGCCCAAGGAAAATCCGCGTCCCGGATCGCCCGGATGGACCTGACCGTGCTTTCCCCGACCGGTTCAGGCGAAGGTCAGGAGCCGGAGACGGCAACCGACACGCCGACCGAGACTGATGGCACGGAAGATCCAAATCCTTCCGCTTGATGGCCGGCAAAAAGCCAGGCCCGCTTGTGCCTGGTGGCTAGCAGCCTTCCGTTGTGGTTTTCATCTGGCCGGGAGCGTTGGATTTGGCGCTCGTATCCTGTTGGCCAGGGGCCGCCTGCTTGGCACTGCCGGTCTGTTGCCCAGGCGCGCAGTCCTTCGCTGAATTCGAATTGGTCGAGTTCGTCGTGGTCGTGTCTGTGCCCTGGCTGCTGGGCATCGTCGTTGTGGTGGATGACGATGTCGATGAGCTACCCGATGTCGTGCCCGACTGCGCCGTCGCCAGACCACCGGACAAAGCAACAAAGGCGGCAACGAGAAGAATTCGTTTCATGGTGACTGTCCTTTTAGGCAATGTCCCTTCGCTTGTTTAACCCCGACCTTTCGGCAGGGTTCCAAAGGCGCAGGTGATCCGATTGCAGGGGATTGTCGCGGCGGCAATTGCCTCTTGGGACCATGGTCTGGCGAGACAAGGGCCTTCTTTGTTCCAAACGGCCCACAGATGCTAAGCCCTTTGTATTTACGTTAAATTTCAACGGGTTAACCTGGTGTTTTGGGAAAATTGCGGAGAGGCCGCGGCTATGCTCTCATTTCGCGACCGCAGTTGCTTAAAGTTTATCCGACGCCATTAGGAAATTCTCATAAGAGGCTGCCTAGCGGTTGGGCCATAGTGACGATTCATCTGCGGAGAAGCACAATGACATTGCGAAAGACACTTCTGGCATCCCTGGCCATTCTCGCGCTTGCGACCGCCCCCGCGCTTGCCGGCGCCGGCGGTAACGGCGGCGGCCACGGCAATGGCGGCAGCCATGGCGGCGGCAACGGAAACGGCGGCGGTAACGGTAACGGTGGCGGTCATGGAAATGGCGGGGGCAGCGGCAAGAGCGGCGCCTCGCACGGCAACTCGGCCTCGGCTCCGGGCCACAACAAGAGCGCCGATGCCAGCGCGTCGGATGACAACTCGACCGATGACGCGACGACTGACGATACGACCACGTCTGCCACGCCCAAGGACAAGAACATTCACGCCAAGCTCGGCCGGCTGAACTCGCTGCAGCGCAACATCAACGCTTATATGAATTCCAAGAGCAAGAAGTTCGCCGGCGTCCAGGCTTACGTGACGCAGGCCGCGGCAGCCAAGAACGCCCAGGCCAACCTCGACGCGGCAAACGCCCAACTGGCCGCAGACCAGAGCAAGCTGGCCGACCTCACTCAGCAACTCGCCGACCTCAACGCGACCGACACAACCGGCTTCACGCCCGAACAGCAGGCGGCTCTCGATGCGCAGATCGCCGACGTTCAGGGACAGATTGACGCCCAGAACGCCGCGATCAGCACCACTGATGCCCAGGCGATCGCCGATGCGCAGGCCGCGGTTGACAACGCGCCGCCTCCCACCGATGCGTCGCTGGACGCTGCCCTTGCCGACATGGCCAACAAGCCAGTCGACGCCGACGTCACCGCCTGGGCCAAGGATACTTTGGCGGGCAAGATCGACGTGCAAGCCGCGGCCACGGCGACAACCACAACAACCCCATAAGGCCGGACGAACCGACCGGAGGGCGAGCGAAAGCCGCCGGGCCTCGCCCGGCGGTTTTTTGTTGACAGGGCGACGGGCGCGCCGTCTCCGGCAGAAAAATGGCTCGCCTCAGTCGAGACGAGCCAAAGCGGGAGCCCTATTGCCGGGTGCTGATCCCGCACCAGGTTGCCACCTGTTTTCCGGGTGGCCGGCGGTCGAAACCGAGACGCCGGCTTGCGGACGCTCTACTGCGCGCCGCGGGATAATATATCGTGCTACGACATGTTTATCGCCGGCACGGCGGGCAGGCAATCCCTTTGATCTCGCACCGGCCAGGAACGGACTGCATTACACAAGAGCAAGCTCCAGCGGTGCCTTCATTCGCGACTGCCTTTGCCGTCGCAAGCCGTGCCAACTGCGGCAGTGCGCCAGACCTCAGTCGCCTTGTATTCGAGGGCGCACAGCGCCTAAGTCACCGACGCTGTTCTGCCCTCCAAGGCGCATGGCATGCTCCGCGGCCCGGTGGAACCGCCCAGATACGGGGAGGTGAGGAGAGGACGGTCGATTCCTGCGGGATGTAGCTGTTCCTTCGTCGTGCCCGCCGCTGGTTCAGGCCAGCAGGCGGACCTTTGACGATCAGGGCGACGCAAACCGGCTCATTCGGCGTGATCGAGCAGGCGGGTGGCGTCAGGGCGATTCCGGCCCTGCTTGACCCCGGCGTGATCTATGCCTTCCACGGTGATCGCGAACGTGCCGTTCTCCGTCCTGCCGATGAAGCCCTTCGACTTGAGGTACCACAGGTGGAACTCCAGGTGCTCGCGCGGGCAACCGGACAGGCGCTCGAGTTCGTCGTCGCCGATGCCCGGATTGTTGACGTCCCGCCGGCGCCTCACATAGAGAAGCGACAGCAGATTGGCCTGGATGACGGAATCTCGCTCCATGCCGCCGCCGTCGCGCGCTCCCTCGGTGAGTTCATGACGAAGACCCAGATGCTCGCGGTAAAGGATATCGTATTGAGCCCGCTTGACGGGGTCGCGGAGTGTATTGTTGGCTTCAACGATCTCGCTGAAGCGCGATTCATTGCCGGTTTCCCGATTGTCGGGGTGATAGCGCATGGCAAAGTAGCGGAAGATCCGCTCGATGGTCTCGGAATTGGCGTTCGGGCTTATTTCCAGAACTTCGTAGTAGTCGATGAACATGTAATCGCGCTTCCGAAATTACGGAAACCATTCCCCCAAGCCCAAGCATTGCCCAAATGCTGCGCGCTTGCAAGGTGCCGGTCCCAGTCTCGAACCGCCAAGGCCGGCGCGAATGTTCGCCATACGAAAATGTAAGATTGTGGCCACAATTGCGGGAGCTTTCGAGCCAAATTCGGCCATCGTCCTCGCGACTATTCAACAACGTTAAGGCGTGGGACGCCTTGTATTCAGGGAACGGTCGCGATGGAAACCAGACGTGGATATTCAATTTTTCAGATCGCGCTGCATTGGCTGATTGCAGCGCTGGTTTTATTTCAGCTCTTCTTCGGTGAGAGCATGACGGTCGTCGTGGACGCCGCCGAAGACGGCCAGCCGGCATCGGCCACCGACCAGGCGCTGGGCTCAGCTCATTACTGGGTCGGCCTGTCCGTTCTTGCGCTTGTGCTTGTTCGACTGGTCCTCAGGCTGGTATCCGGCGCGCCGGCCCCCGCCGGTCATGGATCGAGATGGATGCGGGTCGCCGCGCATGTATCGCACGGCCTGTTCTATGTGCTGTTGCTGGCGACGCCGGCAATCGGGCTTCTGGCGTTCTATCTGGGCGACCCTTGGGGTGACATTCATTCGCTTGCCAAGCCGGCATTCATCGTGCTGATCGCCGTCCACGTCGTGGCGGCGCTCTACCATCAGTTCTGGCTGAGGGACGGGACGCTGAAGCGCATGCTTTCGCCCGCCGGCTGATTGGGGAGATATGCTGGCCGGCGGCGTCTTCTGTGCGATGGCCGATCGGCAAAGGCTAGCGGCCGCGTGTCGGAAAAACCTTTGCCCCGTTGCGGTGGAATAAATTCCGGGCTTTGTTACGCTAGCTCTGCTTGGAATTCAGGTGGCAACCTGGATGGAGCCGACCTCAAGCCCGGCTCCCTTTTCGGCTCGCTTCGAAAGAGGCGAGCCATTTTTTTGCAAAACCGCCGCCAAACCTCGCGGCTTTCGCCCGAAGGCCGCACCGACTTAGGTGCGTCATGGCTAATATCGCTCGCACGATGTAGACTGCGCAGAGTCGGGTTTACAAAGGCATTGGGAGGACAACAAATGCCACGGGTATCGGAACTCTTCTTCAAGACGGCCATCGTCTTTCTCGTCCTGGGCGTCGCCGCCGGACTACAGATGGCGATTTCGGGCGATCACGGTGCCTTTCCGGCGCATGCTCACATCAACCTTCTTGGCTGGGTCACCAGCGCCATTTTCGGCGGCTACTATGCGCTCAACCCGGCCAAGGCCGAGCGCCGCATCGCCATGATCCATTACGGCCTCTATACGGTCGGCATCGTGATCATGCTGCCGGCGCTCTACTGGATGCTGGCGGGAGGCCACCCGGAGATCGAGCCGGTCGTGGCAATCGGCTCGCTGATCGTGGCCGCCGCGGTGCTGGTCTTCGGCTTCGTCGTCTTCTCGTCGACGGAAACGGTGCGCTCGGCCTCACCGGCCACCGCGCGCTAGCTGAGCGAACCGAGCAGGGATTTCAGGCGCGCCGGCTACAGCCTCCGATCAAGGAGAGCTGCAGCCGGCGTTTGGTTGCGCCGCATCGATTTTGTTGATGGCAGCCCATCGCCGATGCAAAGCTAGTGGCGGTCTATCGGCTCCGATGCAACGGATGGCGCCTCGGGCCCTGGCGCCGAGGTGTAGCATGGCCTTTGCGGTCGAATTGAAGAGGCAACGTGCCGGGCTATCGCGGCGTGGATGCCTGTGGACAAGCAATAGATGATCGGTCCGCGGCCCGGAACTGACGCAAAGCGATCAGGGAAGCAGTTTCGGGAACAGCCGCAAGATGAGGGCGTGGATGATGCCATCGCGCTCGAACGGTCCGGGCATCTTGGCGGGTGCCGCGCTTACGTCCGCTTTGCCTTCGTCGGTTACGCGGGTCTCACTGTGCACGAGCCAGAGCACGGCCACGAAATAGCCGGCCTGCAGAGCCACGGCCGCCAGGAATGTCCAACCGATCGCCATCCAGACAGATCCCGTGGACATGAAGGTCCAGCCGAGGATCACTAGAAGCGTGCCAACCATTCCCACAAGAAACTGCGGAAAATACATTTGCCCAACCGAGCGCCGCGACCATATTCGGCCATCAGCGATCTCGCCCATATCTCTACCCATTTTGACCCATGCACCTTTTCCGGGTGGACCGCAAGCTTGAACGGTTTGCCGGCGGCCCCATTGCCCTTTCGTCCGGCCCCGACAGGGACCACGGACGCAGGACTTCCGCTGTGACAACTGGCAATTGCGCCGGATCGTTCCCGAGCCGGCGACATTCAAGTCATGCCTAATGGACCGCAGCGCATGCGGGCGACTGCCTGCCGGGTTTAAGATGCCTCTCCACGCAGAAAGGCCCGCCGCCTGGGCGGGCCCTTATCCGCTATGCTGACCGGATCAGCTCAGGATCACTACGATCTTGTAGGTGTCCGGGTCGACGATGACGATGCGTCCATCGGCCAAGACGAAATACTCATAGTTTTCATAAGCCGGAACGATCTTGACGATCCGGGCCGGCAGACGGTGCAGACGCACCTTGTGGCGCGGCACCTCGACGCCGACGGAGATGTCGAAGCTGACGTCGCGAACCGGTTCGACATGACTCTCATGAATGACCTGCGTGATCTGCGTCCTCTGTTCCACCGTCACGTTATTGATCGACGCCGTCTTGTTCTGGTCGGTCTCGACGTTGGTGTTGCCCTGGGCGTTCTGCTGGGTGGTCGTGCCGGTCTTGCCCTGGGCGTTCTGCTCAGTCTGCATCTTGGTGGTGCCCTGAGCGTTCTGCTCGGTGGTCGTGCCGGTCTTACCCTGAGCCTGCTGATCGGTTTGGGTCTTCGTCTTGTTCTGGGCATTCTGCTGGGTCGTCGTACCGGTCTTGCTCTGGGCGTTCTGCTCAGTCTGCATCTTGGTGGTGCCCTGGGCGTTCTGTTCGGTGCTGGTGCCAGTCTTGCCCTGCGCCTGCTGCTTCTTCTTCAGCTGTGTGTTGTCCTGGGCGTTCTGGTCAGTGTTGGCGCCTGACTGACCCTGAGCCTGCTCTTCGGTCTTCATCTTGGTCTTGCCTTGAGCCTGCTCTTCGGTGTTTGCGCCGGCCTTGCCCTGGGCGTTCTGCTGGGTTTGCGACTTCATCTCACCCTGGGCCTGGCCGCCCGCCTTGCCGCCCTTTTGGCAATCGGCCGTGCCGGCCGTGCAATTATTGTCGCCGCCGCTCGGCTGCGCGGATTCGGTCTGCGCCATCGCGGCGCCGCAACCGACGCCGAGCGCGATCATGCTTGTGATCAGCAGATGTTTCATTGGATTTTCTCCTCGGAAAGTCGGTCCCTTCGGATGGGTAACCCAGCCCGAAACGCATTGTTCCGAAATTGTTGCCACGGTCGGAGGCGATGGTCGCGGAACACGGCGGCAGTTGTTTTTGCAGGCGCCGGTCCAGTTTTGCAGGAACAAGGGTAGGCGAACGGCGTTACGGCAATGCCGACCCGCTGTGGAAAATCGCAGGCGCAGCATTCAGGCGATTCGATTCAGATCCACATAGGAGAGACGACCAATGAAAATGCACCTCACCTCCGCCGCCGCTGGCTTCCTGCTGCTTGCTGGTATCGGCGCGGCTGCCGCGCAGGATGTCGTGATCGCGCCGGAGCAGGAAACCGTCATCAAGGAATACGTGCATAAACAGCCGTTGGCCTCGGTCAAGGTTCCGGGCGTCGAGCTGAATATCGGCAGCACGCTTCCCGACACGGTCGAATTACATGAAGTGCCCAACGTCAAATACCGTTACGTCGTCGTCGATAACCGGACGGTGATCGTCGACCCCGGTACCCGCAAGATCGTCAAGGTCCTCGATTGATCGATAGCGCATCAAATCGGATGGCCCGCCGCCTGGTTACGGCGACGGGCCATTAACCGATTATTATTTTGTTACCATGTGCTAACGGAACCTTCCCTCAGCGCTTGAGTTAGCGGCTCTGGTTCACGTTGTCTCATAGACAACACAAACCAATGGCAACGTGATACGGGCGGTGGCGAACAAGTACGGGCGGGGCGAGGAGGAGTTTGACCAACATGTCGAAACGAGAAATCGGAACATCCCGTTCGCTCGGGATGCGTGTCGCCCATCTCAAGGCCAGGATGCAAGACGCCCGGATCACCGAGCATGAGATGAAGGCTTTCCAGAAGGTCGCGGCGATCATGGGGGGCGGCGAGGGCTCCCTACGCATTGAGGCCGACGATCTGATCGCCGCGTCCTTCGTTGCCGAGGCGCTGGGCGAATCGGCGCCGAACTGACAGCGGCTACCAGTCGAGATCCCGGATCGTTTCAGCCCGACCGTCAGCCGGGAAGGCGGCGGTCGGCAGGCAAGATGGACGTCAGGAGGCGCCGAGCTTGCTCCCAGGATCGGCCGGCCAAATCCCAAAACTTGCAGGACAACGCCGATCACATGGTGTGCCGAACGCGTCGAGGCTGGGCCTAGCCAGGCACGTGCCGGTTTGGTGCCCGGCTTTCGCGTGCCCGGATTCGCCTGATCTTTGCTTCGCGCAGCACCGCGACGGGATCGGCGCCCGTCCATTCGATCCCGGCCTTCCGCGCGAAGACCAGGAACGCCTGTCGCGCCTTGTCGAGATCGATCTCTCCGCTCCGCGCCGCCTCACAGGCGCGGAATGCGTTGGCGTAGCTGCCGCCCCGCATGGCCTGGGGCCATTCCTTGAGAAAGTTCTGCATAGCGGTAAGAGAGGCGATCTCGCGCTTGAAGCCGGCACCCACCGCGATGGCGACGGGGGGGCGAAGTTCGATGTCGCTTCTGATGGAGCCTTCCTGCATGACTGCGGCATCCTTAGGATTTCAAAGACTTGGGCAGTTTCAATGCCTTCCAATGCGGAGCCGATGCGAAGGTTCCGCCAAATCAATTAGTCGCCGCTGACGGAACAACACCCTGCCGGCGGCGTTTGCCCCGGGAGCTCCCATGTTCGACCTGCTCGTGTTTCCGCCCCTGCGGAGGCAGGGCGGAGCTCACCAACGCAACAGGAGAGAAACGATGAAAACCACCCTCATTCCAGCTGTCGCCGGCTTGGCTCTGATGGCCGGCATCGGCATCGCGGCCGCGGACGAGGTGATCGTCACCCCCGAGCAGCAGACCGTGGTCAAGGAATATGTCCACAAGCATCCGATCGCCTCGGTCAATGTGCTCGGCCTTGAGCTTGGCGTCGGCTCGACCGTGCCTGACACCGTCGAGTTGCAGCAGGTTCCGGACGTCCAGTACCGCTATGCGGTCGTCAACGACCATACGGTGCTGATCGATCCCGGCACGCGCCGCGTTGTTCAGGTGATCGAGTAGATCCAGCCCTGGAAGAGCCCGATCCTCCGAAGCACTGGGCAAGGATCGGGCTCTTTTCGCATCCGGGCATAAGGCCTAAGATAGGGCAGTGGTTTGGGAGGCAACGAAGCGCGGAAGGAGTCGTTGCCATGCATCATCCACACGTCGAATCACCTGACATCGCACGCCAAGTCGACAAGCTTTTGGCCGAGCATAGGACTGGCCTGCTGTCGATGCACGAGGCGATTACCCTGCTACGCCAGCGCACGGGGACCGACCGCTCTGACGCGGATTTAGCCGGATTGATTACAAAAAAGGCAGCGCATCTGGGCATCGCGGTCGTTACCGACGGACACTGAGCGAAATTGCCGTCCAGGTCGGGTCGCTTGTTCGTGATACCGAAGACGACACGCGAAAATTCGGCTAATGTTCGCGCCGGGGAACCGTCCCAACATCAGGAGGCGACAGTGACGGACGACAGGCACGAACGCATTCGCCAGCGCGCGCACGAGATCTGGGAGCAGGCCGGCCGGCCCGAAGGCGCTCATAAGGAGCATTGGGACCAGGCGACGGCCGAAGTCGATGCGGCCGGCAAGCCGAAAGCCAAGAGCCCGAAAAAGGCCGCCGCCGCCAAGGCCGACAAGCCGAAAGCGGCCAAGGCGGAGAAGCCCGCCAAGGGCCCGGCCAAGGCAAAGTCCCCCGCCAGGAAGACCAAGGGCTGACCGCCAGCCAAGGCCTGCCCCCTTTTCACCGATCATGTGACGGTGCGACGCTCCGTGTGAGAACTGTGCCCGGAGGCTATACCGACCATGCGCAAAGTCGTCTTGATCATGACCATGTCGGTCGACGGATATGTCGTAGGGCCGGTGGGAATGTCGACGGGCGGTTTTCCTGAACCGGCAGAGCTCAAGTGGTGGAAACTCGATCGCATCAGTCGCGCTGGCACACACATCATGGGCCGCGTGAGTTACGAGGAAATGGGGCCGTACTGGCAAAAATCCGAGGATGCCTATGCCGCGCCGATGAACGACATCCCCAAGGTCGTGTTTTCGAAAACGCTGAAAGAGGCGACTTGGCCAGAGTCCACTATTGCGAAAGGTGACCTGCACGAGGAAATCGCTAAATTGAAAAAGCAACCCGGCGGCGAAATTATTGCATGGGGCGGCGCAGAGTTCGCTCAGGCGCTGTCGAAGGCAGGTCTGATTGATGAGTATGTCATCCTGACTCGGCCGATCGCCTATGGCGGTGGCAAACCGCTATTCAGCGGTTTGACGGACGCGCTCAAGCTAAACGTCCTCGTGACGGCCGCTTACGATAACGGCACCATGCTTCGCATCTACGCTCCCCGCTGAACCGTCACGACCTCTGAGCGAAGGCTTCGACCATGGCGACCGGCTGACCGGCACGCTCGGCATCGCCGCCGCCAGCAGCCACGCCGGCGGCATGCGGGTTGCAATTAAGCTATAAGAGGAGGCTATCGCGTCCCTTGCTTTCCGGCGTATCGCGCGACCGCGCAGAGGAAGGCAAGCGCTGCCATGTCGCAAGCTGCGCGTGACGGCGACGGACCTTTGGCGAAAAGGACCGCGTCGGCAACCGGGACCGTCAGGCCATGCTTGCGGGCGAATGAAGTGACTTCGTAGGGCTGATCGTCAGGCTGTATGCCGATGTCGATTTGTTGGTCCATCAAAGCGAAATTCCTCCCTGGTATACGGCTTTACCCTCCTTCGCCTGCGCAGAATTAACGCCCGGCCGCTCGCCCGCGTCCACCAATTGGCGATTGTGTGAAACGATGCATTTTTCGAGGCCCAGAGCCGAGGGTTGCAGCGGCATGATTGTTCGCGTCGCTGGCGGCCTTGGAGTTCCTCCCTTCTCTAACGGAAGAGGTCAGAACGCTCTCACCACGCATCGCTCGATCGGGCAAACCTGACCCCCGCGGCGATCATCGCGCTTTCGCATTCGCTGATCAGCCTGAGGTTGCGCAAATACCGCGCCGCCGTCTCCGGCAGCCAGGCCGCGCACGCCTCGACATAGGCGCGGCCATGCACCAGCGTGCCGGTCGAAAGCCGCTCCTCCTTTTCGGCGATCACCTTCAGATATTGCCGGATGAAGCGGATGTCGTCGGCGATGTCCTGGCTGGCCATGCGCCAGGCACCGGCAAGGCGTTCGCGCTCGGCGAGCGGCAAAGGCGACAACAACGGATGGGAGAGGTCGGCAAAAGCGGCATGGTTCGCGGTGTTCAAGCAAATTCCCTCAAAGGAAGGCAAGTATCGTACTTTACGTACGAAACGCAATCAAGCGAGATTCGTACAATTTGAACGACAAAATAGGTTAGATAAAACGGTTATAACCGGCATCTCCCATAGGGAGATGGGCGCCTGGCCCAACTGACACCGCAAGAAACCGCTTTCCCAGCACCGCAAACAGTGCTTTAACCCCGCCATCCACAGGGGTGCTCCGTACGGTCGGGGCTGAGATGGTGGCGGCAAGCCTCCGGACCCTAAAGCTGATCTGGATAATACCAGCGGAGCGAGGCGGGCCATGTTTTCCGGCGCACAGATTTCCCTTTATCCCATGGCCGACGATTTCGTCGGCGTGATCCTTGGCGCGCTTGGCGCGCTCGATCCTTACCGCGACAGGCTGAGGATCGAAACCGACGATATCTCGACGCTGCTGGTCGGGCCGCCCGAGGTGCTGTTCCCAGCCATGCGCGACCTGTTCGTGGCGGCCGCCAAAAGCGGCAGGCACTGTGTGCTGTCGGCCGCCGTCTCGCGCGGCTGCCCCGGCGAGCCGGATGACCCGATCTGCCGCTCCGAGGAGATCGGCGGCCCGGCGATCCCGCTCGACGAACGCAAGCGCGCCGCGCTGCGCGCCGTCGGGGCCACGCTTTCGACCAACCAGCCGGTGGCGGCGCAATTCTCGCTCTATGTGATGGGCACCGGCGACCACATGGACGAGATCTATGGCTGCATCGACTTCCTGAAACGGTCGGGCGTCTTCGAACGCTCCAAGCATTTTTGCACCAAGCTGCGCGGTGACGCCGGCGCGGTGTTCGCCACGCTGAACGAAGCCTTCTGCCGCTTCGGGCCGGGCGCCGGTCACGTGACGCTCGACATCACCATTTCGGCGAACAGCCCGACCGCGGCTTGAGCGCAAGCTCGATCTATCGAGGTAGATGTCGTGGCTGTTTGGCTTGATCCATCGCGTGGGGGAGATGCCCCCAGTCCCATCTCGCAGGAGAGAGGGGAACCTTCGGCGATTGGCGAAACCCGAGGTGACGGCCAATCTCCCCCCTTGCGGGGGAGATGCCCGGCAGGGCAAAGGGGGGTGCTGTCCCGCCGGCCTCTCAACTGGTTGCGCGCGCGGCGTTCGCTAATTGCTTTCGCACAAGTTTCGAAAGCCGGCGTTCCTTCGCGCCCCCCTCTGGCCTGCCGGCCATCTCCCCCTCTAGGGGGGAGATCAGCCTTCACCACGACCGTCGCGAAGATCTTCCCCGCTGCGCTGGCTTTCGCTCTCCTTCTCGTCGCTTGGGAACTCTGCGCACGCCTCGGCGGCATCGCCCCCACCGTGCTCCCTGCACCCTCGCGCGTGCTGGCGCAGGCCTGGGAGAACCGAGCGGCACTGGCCGACAACACGCTTCCCACCATCTGCGCCACGCTGGCGGGCTTTGCATGCTCGCTCGTTGCCGCCTTCATCCTCTCGGCGCTGGTTGACTTCTTTGCCCCCTTGCGCCGCGCGCTGTTCCCGCTCCTGATCGCCAGCCAGACCTTGCCGCTGGTGGCGATCGCGCCGCTGGTGGTGCTTTGGTTCGGCTTCGGGCTGTTGCCGAAGATCCTGCTCGTGGCGCTGGTCACCTTCTTTCCGATGATGGTGGCATTGGTCGAGGGCTATGCCGCCACAGCCAAGGAAATCAGTCAGATGCTCGCCGCCATGGGAGCAGGGCGCCGGCGCATCTTCTGGCTCGCTCGGTTGCCGTCGGCGCTGACCTATTTCTTCGCTGGACTGCGCATCTCCATCACCTATGCGGTGGTCGGCGCCATCTTCGCCGAATATGCGGGTGCCGCCAAAGGGCTCGGCATCTATATGCTCAGCGCCAAGAACAATTTCCGCCCCGACCTGGTGCTCGCCGCCGTCGCGGTCAGCTCGGCGCTGACGCTCACGCTGTTCGGCCTCGCCGTGCTCGCCCAGCGTCTCGCCATGCCCTGGGAAAATGCAAAGAGCGAAAGGGCGGGGCGCTATGGCGACAAGCCTTCCCGGGAGGGCCGGCCATGACCCGGCTCGAGCTCCGCAACATGCGAAAAAACTTCGGCGCGCTAGAGGTTCTGGCAGGCATTTCGCTGCATGTCGAAGAGGGCGAGTTCGTCTCGATCCTCGGCCCCTCCGGCGCGGGCAAGTCGACACTGTTCCAGTTACTCACCGGCGCGATCCGGGGCGAGGGCGAGATGCGCTTCGACGGCGCGCCGCTCGATGGCGCCCGCTTCGCCTTCATGCCGCAGCGCGATGCGCTGATGCCGTGGCGGCGCGTCATCGACAATGCGACGCTGGGGCTAGAGGTGCAGGGCATGAAGCGCCGCGCGGCGCGCGAGCGCGTGGCCCCGTTGTTCGCCGAGTTCGGCCTTGCCGGCTTCGAGCGCGCCTGGCCGGCCGAGCTGTCCGGCGGCATGCGCCAGCGCGCGGCATTGCTGCGCACCGTCGTGCAGCAGCGCGACATGCTGCTCCTCGACGAGCCGTTCGGCGCGCTCGACGCGCTCACCCGCGCGGCCATGCAGCGCTGGCTGGAGACGATGTGGCGAAACCATCGCTGGACGGCGCTGCTCATCACCCATGACGTGCGCGAGGCGGTGCTTCTGTCCGACCGTATCTATGTGCTGTCGGCGCGGCCCGCGCGCGTGGTGCGTGAGGTGGCTGTGCCGCTGCCGCGCCCGCGCACCGAGAGCACGGCGTTTGCCCGCAAGGCGGCCGCGATCGAGGCCGGCATCCTCGACATTTTGCTCGGCGCCGCCGAACCGATTTCCCGACCATCCGATGGAGAAAACCGATGACCGATTTCACCCGCCGCCAAGTGATGCTTCTGGCCGCCAGCCTGCCATTTGCCGGGACTGCTGCACGTGCCCGGGCCGCCGCGCAAAAAATCACCGTCGCGCTTGACTGGACCGTCAACACCAATCACATCGGCCTGTTCGTCGCCCGCGACAAGGGCTTTTACCGCGATGCGGGCATCGAGGTCGAAATCCTGCCCTATGCCGACACCGGCTCGGGCACGCTGGTGGCCAGCCAGGTCGCCGATTTCGGCATTTCTGGCTCGCTCGGCCTGTTCACGCAAAAGAGCGCAGGCGCGGATTTGAAGGCCGTCTATGCCGTCGTCCAGTCGGAGACCGGCCGCGTCGTCTTCAACGCCGACCGCGCCGCCATCAAGACTCCGAAAAATCTCGACGGCCTGACCTATGGCGGCTTCGGCAGCGCCTGGGAGAACGCGCTGATATCGACCATCATCCGCCATGACGGCGGCAAAGGTGAGTTTTCCACTGTGACGCTGGGTACCTCGGCTTATGAGGCATTGGCCAGCGGCGCGGTCGATTTCACGCTGGAAGTCTCGACCTGGGAAGGCGTCGAGGCCGGACTGAAAGGCCTCAAGCAGCGCAGCTTCCGCTATGCCGATTATGGCGTGCCGGACGAGCACACCACGTTGATCGTCTCCAGCAACGCCTTCCTCGCCGCCAACCGACAGGCGGCCGCGGCCTTCGTCCAGGCGACGCGGCGCGGCTACGCATTCGCCGTCGATCATGCGCAGCAGGCGGGCGAGCTGCTGATCGCCGCGAACAAGGATACGCTGACCAACCCGGCGCTGGTGCACGCCTCGCTCAAGGCGCTGAACGACGGGCACTTCCTGAAAAGCGCGGACGGCGCCATCGGCACGATGGACAAGGCCAAGATGGAGGCGATGGGCGGGTATCTGTTCGCCTCGGGAATATTGCTTGATGGCGACGGCAAGGTGCTAAAGGAGCGGCCGAATCTCGGGGCCTATTTCACGAATGAGTTTGTGGGGTAGGGCCACCCCTGAGTGGGCACGAAGGAACTCAATGTCTCAGGAGGCCCGCAAGTTCACTTCAACTATCGGCCTTCTTGCGGCTGAACAGCCTTCTCAGCCACACCAGCGGCAACAGCACGAGGAAGGCGCCCTTCTTCAGCACCAGCAGCGCCAGCGCGATCAGCCCGACGCCGGCGGCCTTGCCGTATTTGACCCCGAGCATCGTCGCCAAGACGCCCAGCGCGCCGTAACCGGCCACCTTGTCGCCGCTGGAGAATTCGAAATAGGAACTGCCGGCCTTTGGCTTGTAGGCGTCGGCCGACGCCTCGACGATCTTTTGCACGGCATCGCTCGTGATGTTGCCGTTCACCGGCACGATCTTGATTGGGACATAGCCCTGGCGGTCGAAGACCGAGACCGAGATGTTGATCGTCCTGTCGCCGGCCCAGTTCAGGATGTTGGCGTAGTAAAGGATATTCTTACCCTTATCGATTTGCGGATAAAGGAGCCAGCCGTCGAAGCGGATGTCCTGTCCAAGCCGTTGCGACTGCGCTTTGACCGACTCTTTGAAGCTCTCCTCCAGGGAACTAATTTCTTCGTTGCGGTCGGCGCTGTCCCAGTCCGCTAGGCTGACATAGCCGTCCGACACGGGCTTTTCGACGGTGAGATTATCGATCTCCGGCGTGAAGCCGAAGATCAACTGGTCGATCGTACCGCACTGGTCGCGGTCCCAGCCGAACTCCTTCACCACCAGGTTGCAGCGGTCCTCCGGCTTCAGGTAGAAGGCGGCGCCGCCAGCCGGAGTGATTGTGCCTCTGGCGGCGCTCAGAGGCTGGATAAAATTTTGCGGATGATAGTCCGTATCCTCGGCATGCACGATGGCCGGCTGCGCCAGGAAGCAGGCATGCGCCACCATAATGAATATCAGGTTTTCCCTGACCGACTTGTTCATTACCCCCTCCCCTATGGACCCAACCTCACGCATCCGTGATATAAGAGTATTTCGAGGACAAGCACAAGACGAAAAGTTCTCTTTTTGTTCTTTGCCTCAACCATAGCCCTGCCGCACTGCTCTTGAGGCGACATGCCGCCGCCCAGCCCTCACATATCGATCATCGACCGCTTCACCCGTCCGATGATCGTGATCGCCCCCTCCAGCTCCGGCGGCGGAATGTCGAGGTAGGATGCCGGCTGGAAGGGCGGGTTGTCGTTCGGGCGCCAGCGCTTGTAGGTGGCGCGTCCCGTCTCGTCTGAAATCACGTAGCAGCCATTGGTCACCAGCCGCTTGTCGCGCAGGTTGACGAAGATGATCGAATCCGGCGGCGAGATCTTGTTCATCGACGGCCCGTCGACACGCAGCGCGATCCACTCGCCTTCCTCGAGGTCGGCGGTGGGGATGGTCGGATAGTCGGAGAGGTTGACGACGCTGTCCTGGCTGCCGAGCTCGCCGGCGCTGATCCACGACACGATCGGCACATCGATGGTGACGGGCGAGGGGGCGAAATTGACCGGCGCCGCCTCTGCGCCATCCCCGTTGAACAAGAGCCAGCCGGGATCGACGCCGAACAGCCGGCCGTACTTCTCCGCCGCCTTGCGCGACAGCGGCCGGTTGCCGTTCTCGTGGCTGATCAGCGTGTTCTTGTTGATGTCGCGCAAGGCCCGCGCCGCATCGCTGGGCGAGGCATAGCCGGCCTGGGCCCGCGCCTGCTGCAATCTGTGCCGAGAATCCATCATCGTACAAAATGCCTGAAAATTATCGTCCAAAGTGTACGATTTCGCTTGCGCGTATTTCGTACATAACGTACGCTTAGCGCATGAATGAACATCCCGCAAGCATTTCCGCACAGCCGGTGATCCGGTGCCGCCGACGAGCATCTCAGGGCTTATCGATTCCTGGCGGAGCATCGACGCGTTCGCCGCCACGCAAAAGGAGGCGGCATGAACGCGTTGCCTTTCCAATTCGAACCGTCTTTCCCGTTCGAATCGCCTGTCGAATTCCAATCGTCCGGGCCGTCCTCCTCCCCGGTCCGGGCGCATTCCGGGGCGCTTGCCCCGGATCCGGCTGAACCGCCCGCACCCCGGTTCACCGGAACGGCCGGAGCCGTTCCTCCCCCGGCTCCGGCCCCCAATTCGGGCATAAGCTGCATCCGCACAGAGGACGGCACCGTCATCCTGTTCGACCGGAAGACGGGCCGCGCGGTGTCGGGCCTGACGCGGGCTGCGGCCGAGGCCGCTCTTCTCCGACTGACCGGCGCGGCGCCAGAGCAATTCCAGGAAAAGTGCGAAGCGGTTTTCCGTCCGGAATTGCGCCAAGACAACGCTGCCGGCGCCGCCTGACCTTCAACGCCTTCGCTGACCTGACCACCAAACGGCCTCGCGGCCGAACCCTGGCGCCTGGCCTGAAGCCTGGCGCTTCGCCCCAAGCGCTTCGCAATCAACGGAATGAGCAGATGGCAGCCGCCTACACCGAGAAGGAAATCGACGAGATCGCCGCTTTGCTGAAGGAGGGGCTGTCGGCCTCGCGCATCGCCGGCCGCTTCAGCGCGCTGCGCGGCAGCCCGGTCTCGCGCAACGCCATCATCGGCATCGTCCACCGCAACGCCGGTTTGAGCGCCATCGGCTTCGCCAATCCCAAAGGCGGCCGCGCCGGCGGCAGGCCGAGGAAGCACGCCCGGCCGGATCGTCCGGGCAGGCGGGGCAGGGCGGCGGCCGGAGGCGTGACGCTCTCCGAGCCGGCTGCGCTTGCGCGGCAAGTGGAAGACACCGACGCTGCCACAGCCAATCTCCCCCCTTGCGGGGGAGATGTCCGGTCCACCCTCCGCAGCTGCTGCGGAGGACGGGCAGAACGGAGGGGGTGCTGTCCCGCAGACCTGTCCGTCGATGGAACCGTCACGCAAGCGAATGTCGTCACTGCCCGCATTCCGCCCAAGCTCAAAAATCCCAAGCCGCGCAAACCCGCGCGCACCCTGCCGCCCGCCTGGCTCGCCCCCGGCACCCGCGAAAAATCCGAAGCGCATCTTTACAAGCTCCCGGCGCCGCCGCCTCCGGTGAACCCCGGCCGCCAGCCGCATGTCGCGGCCATGCGCTTTCTCGATTGCCTGTTCGGCCGCTGCCGCGCACCGCTCGATCTCGCGCTGCGCGAGGATGCCGAAGCCGACCCGCAAGGCGTGCGCCCGGGACCGGACATGCTCTGCTGCGGTCTGCCGACGTCGGCCACGCGCTCCTACTGCGCCCATCACCATGCAAGGTTTCACGGCCATCGCGGCAGGTGATGTGAGGGCGCCAGGCTCTCCCTTCTCCCCTTGTGGGAGCATCCGGCTCGGCGCTCTGCGCCGAGCCGGATGAGGGTGTCTCGCGCCAACATTTCTAGAATTCCAACCCAAGGACCGCACCATGCCCCGCAAAGCCGCCAAGAAACCCCAGCCGCCAAAGCTACCCAAGGGCGAGGCCGAGCAGGTGCGCATCCGCCGCGACGTCGGTCACGACTTCGCGCTGAAGCCCGACGGCTTCGGCCGCCAGCGCCTCACCACCGGCACGGCGGAAGCGCGCCGCATCTACGAGGTGTCGAACGGCGGCTACACCTCCACCGGCGGCGTCGTGCGCCTGCGCAATGTCGATCCGCTCACCGGCATCACCTCGCTTAGCCGCCAGCAGCGCGAGGCCGGCCAGCGCTTCCGCGACGATTTCGAGCGTAGCCAGCGCGAAGGCCTGCAGCCGCAATCCTGGAGCGAGCGCGTCGATAGCGGCCGGATCGGCGGCGGCGTCCCGGACCGGGTGCTCTCAGCCGGCCGGGCGTATGCCCACGCTGCCGCTGCGCTCGCCCATTGGGAAGTGGCGGAAGTGGCCCGAAAAATCTGCCTCGAAGGCCAGTCGGTGAAGGCCATCGCCGAGCGCAGCGGCGACGGCCGCGACGTGGTGGTGAAGCTGCTGAAGGTGGGGTTGGATCTGCTGGCGGTGCACTACGGGATGATGATGGGGAAGAAGGTTGGGTAGGGGGGCGGCATGGACGCGGCCACTTAGCAAAGCAAAGTGAATCACGATGTGAGGTGGCTGACGCGAACTTGCAGAGGCTCGGCGCTGCCCCTCATCCGCCCTTCGGGCACCTTCTCCCCGTAAACGGGGCGAAGGAGAAGCGCGGCATCGGCGACGGTCGCTTTCTCCCAGTTCACGGGGAGAAATTGCCGGGCAGGGCAATGAGGGGCAGCGCTGACCTTCAACGTTATTTGCGGAGTCCGGTGTGCGTTTTGGAGGTTGGCTCCTCGCCACCCTCAGGCTTCCCCTCCCACCCGAACACGCTCCGTCCGCCCAGCAAATGCGACTGGTCCATCTCGCCGGCGACAATCTCCTTCAGACTCGGCCCCGTCACATAGCGCTCCATCCTGCGCGACTCGCCGTCCAGCCGCCTCAGCGCCTCCAACTCTTCGGTTCTTCCGAGCTTGGCCTTGCCCACCGCCGATTTCAGCACGGTGATCGTCTCGTCATAGACTTTCAGCGGGACGGGGAAGGGGTGGCGGTCCTTGCCGCCGTGGGCGAGGGAGAAGCGGGCCGGGTCGGAGAAGCGATAGGGCGCGCCGTGCACCACTTCCGACACCATGGCCAGAGCCCGCACCGTGCGCGGGCCGACGCCGGGGACCAGCAGCAATTCAGGAAAATCCTTCGGGCCGCTTTCGATGGCCGAGGCGATGTTACCATGCAGGCGGCGCATGACGATGTCGCTTTCGCGCACGTCGTGATGCGCCGGCATGACGAGGTTGGGCAGCAGCGGCTGCGCGGCCGGTTCAGGCTCCGACCGCGGTTCCAGCGCGGCCAGCTCGGTCAGGATATTTTCCGGGCTCATCGTCTTGAGTAGCGCGATCTGGCCGCCGCGGGCTTTCTCGGCGCGACGGTCGGTCAGGTTGACGATCTCGCCCTGGCGCTCGCCTTCGATCGCCGCATGCGGTTGGTCGACGAAGCTTTTGAGCCCCTCCGACAGCCAGTGGTAGCGGCGTGCCTGGCGAGCATCGCCATTCATGCCTTGCTGCACCACCACCCAGCGCCCGTCATCGGTGACAATGAAGCCGTGCAGATAGAGGTCGTAGCCGTCCTGCACGGCGGCGCTGTCCACCTTGGCGACGAGCCGACTGGCGGTGGCCAGGGCATCGCCGTCCAGCCCGACGCGCTCGCCGATCGCCAGCAACTCGCCGGGCGTCTTGCGCGAATGCGCGCCGCGCCCGCCGCAGACATGGATGCCGAGCTCATTGCTGAGCGGATTGAGCCCCCGCTTCAGCGCGCCGATGACGGAGGTGGTGATGCCGGAGGAATGCCAGTCCATGCCCATCACGGCGCCGAAGGACTGGAACCAGAAGGGATGCGCCAGACGCCGCAAAAGCTCATCGCGGCCGTGGTGGTGGATGATCGCCTCGCACAGCACTGCGCCGAGCTTCGTCATCCGATCGCCCAGCCACTTCGGGACCCGCCCGCCATGCAGCGGCAGGTCGGCGCTGCCGCTTCGCTGCGTCAAGGATGTTCTCCGTGGATGCCGGAGAATTAGATGGCATTTTGCCGGGAATTTGCAAGGCGCCGACACGATCTCCCCCCACGAGGAGGGAGATCAGTCCGCCGGCCCGCTAATACCGGTAATAATACCCGTGGTGATGCCTGTGATGGTGCCGATGATGATGCCTGTGGTGGTACCGATGGGGATAGATGTAGTAGTGCCTGTAATACCGATGGTACCGGTAGTGCGGATAGCGGACCACGTAGCCGGGATAGTAGTCATCGTAGTAGCGCGGGCCGTAATAGCGGCCGCCGTAATCGTAGAACGGGCCGCCGCCGTAGAACGGGACACCGAAGAACGGGCTGAAGCCGCCGAACGGCCCGAAGAACTGTGCATCCGCAGGCGCGACCGTGGCTGCGGCGGAGGCGATGGCAATCGCCGAAGCAAGTAAGAGTTTTCTCATGGCAACCTCCTCCTGAAGGCCGATTACCAAATAAACGGTCGCTGCAAGCGTATGTTCCCGATCACTAATATTCGCAGCGCGTGGTCACCTTCGAGGATAGGTCGCAAAAACGGCTAACAAGCCAGCCCCTCGTTGCCAGCGAGATTCAATACCTGCAGACGCGGATCGCCTCGTAGACCCGGTGGTGATGACGCCAGTGTCTCACATATTCGACTTGGCAGCGCCTGTGATGCCGGAAATAGTAATTCCGCTGGTAATGCGGCCTGTAGCTGTAATATTGGTTGTAATACGGCCGATACAGGTAGCGGTCACCATAATAGTCACCGTAGTATGGACTGTAATCGTCGTAATCGTCGTCGTAATAACCGTCCCCGATGCCGATCCCGAATTCTAGGCGTCCGGCATTGGCCGGGCCGATCACGGCGAATGCCGACGCTATGGCTATCACGGAGGCGAGCAGGAGCGTTTTCATGACTACCTCCTCCCTGGAGTTGATCACCCCATAAACGCGCCGGAGGGAGGTTATGTTCCAAATCGCTAATATTCGCCCGCCCATCCCTGGGATGGGCGGGCGGCCATCTCCCTCGCGAGTAGGAGATCAGCCAATCATGGGCACCGCTCGGTCAACGCTCGCAGATGCGGATTTTTTCGATGACGCGGTGGTGATGGCGCCAGTGCTTCACGATCCTGACCCGGCATTTGTCGCCATAATACCGGCTATGATAGCGGACCACATAACGCTCACGATCCGGGACATAGTAGTCGTCATCATCGTAGACATGCCGGTAATAGCGGTGAGGGTAGTATCCGCCATAATAGTCGTCGTCATAGCCTGGACCGACGCCGATACCGAGTTGCACGCTGCCGGCGCTGGCCGGCGCAATCGCGAACGCCGAGGCGATGGCGATCATCGAAGCAAGCAGAAGCTTTTTCATCGCTGCCTCCTTGAGTTGCAGGACGCCCCTTCAGGGGATAAACGGTTTCGACGGGGCCGGTGTTCCGAGGAAATGCGCGGCCCTATCTCGGGGACGAGCCCATTCGCAATGCGGGAAAACGCTCGCTTCGCCCGCAAGGCTGCACGGACCAGGGGGAATAGCGCGTTGCGCGATGTCGCAGCATCACTCGCGCACCTTGGCGCCATCGGCTATGCCACACCTGACGTAAATCTCAACCGCAGGAGCTCCCATGACCAAGCAGACCATTCTCAAATTCGGCGCCGTCGAGCATGCCGAGGCCGGCGACCTGCCGGGCTGGATCGTCGTGGAGGGTAGGCCGACCATGCAGACGGCCGTGCAGCACACCACCGGGGACGGCAAGGTGATGTCCGGCACCTGGCGCGCTTCGCCCGGCACCTATCACGCCACCTACACCGACTATGAATTCGTCCACATGATCGCCGGCCGCATCATCATCACGCCCGACGGCGGCGAGCCGGTCGAGGTCGGTCCTGGCGATGCTTTCGTGGTCGAAGCCGATTTCAAAGGGACGTGGAAGATCCTCGAGCCGGTGACGAAGCATTTTGTCGTTGTGGTGGGGTGAGGGGGGCATGAGCTGCTGATCTCTCCCCACAACGACTACGCTACGCACACAACCTCTGTGACTGGCGTGACTGATCAGGCCGAGGCTTGATTGCCAGGTGGTTCCCCCAATCCGTCGCTGCTTCGCAGCGCCACCTTTCCCCCCTCCGGAGGGAAAGGAAGGGAGCGTTGCTGGACGGACGTTGACGGCAAAAGCTTGGCGCCTTTCCTCTACCCCCCGTCGATCGGGGGAAAGGTGGCTCGGCGAAGCCGAGACGGAGTGGGGGTCGACCAGCGCTACATTAGCCAATGCATGCGCCAAGCTGCCATGCACGCTATCGCCAAAGGCCAGCCGGTTGGAAATGTGTGCATGCCGTAGCCCACAAGGGGGAGATTGGCAGCATCACCTTCCCACTTTGGAAATCACCCTCTTCTCCACGTCCGGCTCCAGCGATTTCGCGAAGGGTGTCGCCATATGGTGCCGGTCGCGGAAGGCGAGCTTGCCGTCGATGAAGACGTGGCAAATGGTGGCGCTGCAGAAGCGGTCGGTGAGGTCGACGTAAGCAGCGTTGGGGATGCTGTCGACAATATCGCGCTCCACCGCCGCCATCTTGTCGTTGGCGGCATAGGCCCGCGTCTGGTCGCAGCGCGAGGGTGTTTCGTTCCGCCAAAGCGCCCGCGCCACGCAGGTGTCGACATTCGCGTTATTGAATGGCACGTCGCGGATGGCCGGCTTGGCTCAGACTGGTGAGCGTGGAGCGCAGGCCGGCCCGCCAGTCGGCGTCCTGACCGTCCGTGTCGCCGTCGCGCCCCGCCATCTTGCGCCCGCTGCTCAGCGCCAGTTCCGATATGACCACCAGCGCCGGTCTCGCCTCGATGATCTCCTTGATCGCCTGCTCGCGCCAGCGGTCGCATTCTGCGTAGGCGCGCTTCAGCTCTGACGACCAGACGCTGATGCGCGAGGCGCGGCAGGAGTTTTTCAGCCAAGTCATCACCCGGTAGCGGTTTTTCCGGCCCGCCTCGATCAGCGGCGTCGACCAGTGGTCGGCGTGGGAGTCGCCGAACAGGGCTATGGTGCGCCCGCCGTCGCCGAACACACAGGGGATCGGCGTGACCGTCTCGTAGTCCAGCACGCAGCCTGCTTTGGCGCGGGCCGTGGAGGGTTCGGCGGCGCTCGCGGCGATGATGCGCTGCCGCGGGTCGAGATCATGCGCGGCGAGCCTGGCGTTGCCATAGGCGGCTGCGACGCCGGTGCCGGTCAGGAGGAGGGCCGGCACCAGCGCCCGCGCCGCATTGGCCATCAGCCAGCCGCTGCGACGGATCGGGTTCTCGATGAGGTGGTAGCTGAGGATGGACAGCGCGAGTGTCAGCGCAAGGCAACAGAGCCGCTCGGCGGGCGTCAGCTCCGGCGCCAGCATGCCGGCATAGACGATGATCGGCCAATGCCAGAGATAAAGCGAATAGGAGAGCCTGCCGATCCATTGCAAAGGCGGCAGCGCCAGGGCGGCGTTCACGCAGTTCCGTTCGGAATTGCGCAAACGAGGAGTGCCGTCCCTGACGCCGGCCGCTCCCGCCTTGAGCAGAAGGACTGTGCCGGCCACCGGCAGAAGCGCCAGAAAGCCGGGGAAGGGAGCGTCCTCGCTGAAGGTGAGATAAGCGGCCCCGATCATCGCCAGTCCGGCCAGGCTCAACGCCCGCCCCAGCCGCGGACGCTCCTGCAACAGCCGCGCCGGCACCATCGATGCGAGGCCGCCGGCGGCAAATTCCCATGCGCGCAGCGGCGAAAAGTAGAACGCCCAGGGTGGCGATACGCTCGTCAGCCAGGCGCAGAGGACAAAGGAGACGAAGCCGGCCGCGGCGATTGCAATGACGATCGAGCGTTTGCCCGGCTTCAGCCAGGCGGCCAGCATCAGCAGCGCCGGCCAGGCGAGGTAGAATTGTTCCTCGACCGACAGCGACCAGTAATGGATGAACGGGTTGCTCGCGGCGTCATTGGCGAAATAGTCGAACGACCAGCGGATCAGCCACAGATTGATCATGTAGGCCGAGGCGAACATGGCGCCCTTGGAATAGAGCGCCTGTTCTTCCGGCGACAGGATGACCGCGCCGGCGGCAAGTGTGGTGACGATGACGAAAAGTGCCGCCGGCAGCAGGCGCCGCGCGCGCCGGGCGTAGAAACGCAGAAGGTCGAGCCGGCCGGTGCCGGAAATCTCGGCGACCAGATGGCGGGTGATCAGATAGCCCGAGATGACGAAGAAGATGTCGACCCCGGCAAAGCCGCCGGGCAGCGCGGTCAGGCCGAAATGGTAGGCGATGACGCCCGCCACGGCCACCGCGCGCAACCCTTCTATGTCGGGCCGGAAATCCTGCGCTGATGCTGACACGAATACGAACCTCGCAAGCTCGTTCGTATCCCGCCTTGGGGAAGACTTGCGCCTGCGGGCTCATATCGCAATGCAACAAATCTAACGCGGTGCAACATAAAGGGAGGGCGTGACAGGCTTTCGGCGGTGACGGCCGCAGTGCCATCCTCGGACTTCACGTTCTGAGATCCGATCCGATCACGCGCCGATGCCGTCGGTAGGCCTGGTTGGGCGATATTTGAGGCCGATGCCGGACAGGCGCCGGGAATTGGCAGCCGTGGTGCCGTTGTCGGTCAAGCGTTGAATCGAGGCGGTGACGCTCCGGCTTGGTCCCGCGACATCCGGCTTGAAAATTGAGGCTGGCCAGGAGCGGGCGGTACACCTCGAAGATGCCCGCCCGTCCGGCGCCGCCGCCAAGCTGCTGAAACCCCGTCCGTCCCCAACAGCAACGGTCATGGCGTGACCAGTGCTTGCCGAGTGCCATTGGCGCGGTGCCCTGTCAACGCCGCCGGACAGCGCCCCGGAAGCGTCTTTTTAGCCGCCTTTTCGTCCTCGAAGCACGCTTTGCAGCCGTGCCGGGGACACGGCGAAAGCCACGAAATGGCAGAATTCCGGGCTTTTCAGACATCCACCAAGCAGCCCCGCGCATATCCTATCCGCTTGAATAGGCTGATTTTTCGCCGGCCGGCATATCGCTTCGACCCCGACTTTTTTTGGGTGCAATTCGGCAGTACAGCATTGATGCCCGGCGACGACGGGATTCCGCTTGAAAGCGGCATCGAATCTATCTGTGAGCCGTTTCATGACCGCTCATGAAAGACGTGATAGAGTGTCGCCGAATGGGGGAAGTTGCGATGGCCAAACGGTTGTTCGAGGTTCTTGCCAGACGGCGGTCATGGCTGGACCGGGTCGCTTTGGGGCTGCTCGTGTTCCTGGCGACCCTGGTCGCCGCGCTGATGGGCGGCGCCAGCACTTAAAGCCAGGAAAAGTGCGTGGCGGTTTGCTCGGCGACTTCGCCGCCCTTCTTGCACACTGGCGCCAGTGCAAAACGGAGCGCGCTATTTCCTTTGGCCTATAGCCTTGAATTCGAATGTCGTGGGCCTGAGCCTGACCGGTTTCGGCCGCTCGGTGAGATCGACGACGCGGACCCATCTGTCGGCGCCGGCGCGCAAAGTGACTTTCTGGCCAAGCGCCTTCTCAGCCGCCTCGAAAGGCGTCTTTGCTGCGGCCGAATGGACCGCGACGACGGCTTCGCCGTCCATTTCCTCGACACGATAGATTGTCATGCGGGGCGCCCGTCGCTCCGCTCTCGCCCTTATACATTTTATTAGAAGTTACGAATGAAAGGCAAGACTCCCGGGTGTAGCGAAAGCGAAGCCGGCCGGGTTTAGTCCTCTATAGTAGAGGGCGCGCCGTAGCCGCGCAGGCCGGTTCCGTTGCAGGCTTGGCAGGAAGCCCGTTGTCCAGGGCAATTGTGGCGCAACGCGCCAGAGGGACAGCATGCGCCGTTCGACGCCACCTGTTTCTCGCACTCGAACACCTTGCCGGCGCCCAGGCACCGGGGGCAGGCGAACTTCCTGAATTCGCTCAAGCGAGCCTCCGGCTGTTTCACGCGCGCCCGGCAACGCGCTGACTATGCCGCGGGTTCCATGACAGACACGGTTAGTCCTGCGCACGATAGTACATGTTAGTAATGGCTAATATGATAAAGGCATCGCCTGCAACGCGCGGTTGGTTCCGCGGTGCCGCGGCGTATCAGGGCATGGGTTCCTCGCCCTCGCGAAACGGCGGAGAGGAAAGGCGGCACACCTCTTTCACCAGCCCGCGCAACCAGCGATGCGCCGGATCGGCGTCGAGCCTCGGGTGCCACAAGAGCGAGACCGTCAGCGCGGCGAGCTTCACCGGCAGCGTGAAGGTGAACAGGCCCTCGCGCAGCGTTCCGGTATAGCGTTCCGGCACCGTGGCGATGAGGTCGGAGCCACGCGCTAGCGCCAGCGCCTCGGCGAAGCCGCCGACCACGGTCGCGACGGTCCGCGTCAGCCCGGCGAGTTGCAAGGCGTCATCCACCGGGCCGCGGTCGAGGCCGCGGCGCGAGATCAATATGTGCCGGCCGGCGGCGAAGCGCGCGGCGGTGATCCGGCCTTCGCACAAAGGATGGCCGGCCCGCGCGACGCCGACAAAGCGGTCGCGGAACAGCGCCTGCGCGCGCACCTCCGGCCCGGTCGAACCGCCCACCACGCCGGTCTCCAGATCGACCGCGCCCTCGCGCATCGGGCCGCTGTCCTTGTCGGGCTTGGGCACGAAACGCAGTTGCACGCCCGGCGCTTCCTCAGCCACGCGGGCGAGCAGCGCCGGGCCGAAATTCTCGACGAAACCATCGCTGTTTCGCAGCGTGAAGCTGCGGCCAAGCCGCGCGAGGTCGAGCCGCTCGGCAGGCCGCAGCACCGCTTCCGCCTCCTTCACCAGCCGCCCGACCTGCCCGCCGAGCTCGACAGCGCGCGGCGTCGGCACCAGGCCGCGCCCGGCACGCACCAGAAGCGGGTCGCCGGTCGCCTCGCGCAGCCTCGCCAGGGCCCGGCTCATTGCCGAAGGGCTGAGCTTCATGCGCCGTGCGGCTTTGGCGACGCTGCCTTCGGCAAGCAGCACGTCAAGCGTGACGAGCAGGTTGAGATCGGGTCGCGACATGGCGCGACCATAGCACGGATTCGTCAACGCGGCATGGCGTCTGATGCACTATTCAAGTGCATACGCTGCGTGTTCCGCCATGTCATGCGCGCTCCTATCTTCCCCGCAAGTTCAACCGACGGAGAAGAAATCATGGCCGACATTGCCCAAACCCGCGCTGCGCCCCTGCGCCATTCGACGGCGGGCGCGTTGGCCAGCCTGTCGCTTGCCATGCTCGTCTCCTCGCTCGGCACCAGCATCGCCAATGTCGCGCTGCCGACGCTGAGCGCGGCCTTCGCCGCGTCGTTTGCGGCGGTGCAATGGGTGGTGCTTGCCTATCTGCTCGCCATCACGGCGCTGATCGTCAGCGTCGGGCGTCTCGGCGATGTCGTCGGCCGCCGGCTGCTGCTGATCGCCGGCCTGACGCTTTTCAGCGCCGCTTCGTTTGCCGCCGCGCTCGCGCCGTCGCTGGCGATGCTGATCGCAGCCCGCGCCGTGCAAGGCCTGGGCGCCGCGGTGATGATGGCGCTGACGTTAGCCCTCGTCGGCGAGACGGTGCCGAAGCAACGCATCGGCAGCGCCATGGGCCTGCTCGGCACCATGTCGGCGATCGGCACTGCGCTTGGCCCCTCGCTCGGCGGCGTGCTGATCGCAGCTCTCGGCTGGCGCTCGATCTTCCTCATCAATGCCGCGCTCGGCGCCGTCGCGCTGCTGGCCGCCTGGCGCTTTTTACCGGGCGACAAAGGGTCGGGCATCGACCGCGCAGAGGCGAAGGGAGCCGCGCGTTTCGATATGCTGGGGACGCTGCTGCTTGCCGCCACGCTTGCCGCCTACGCGCTGGCCATGACTATGGGGCGCGGTCATTTCGGTGGTCTGAACATGGCGCTGCTCGGCGGGGCAATTGTTGGCGCGGCGCTGTTCGTCGTCGCCGAGGCCAAGGTGGCGTCGCCGCTGGTCAAGCTCGCGCTGTTGCGCGACCCGGTGCTGGCGCCGAGCCTCGCCATGAACGCGCTGGTCTCCACGGTGATGATGGCCACGCTGGTCGTCGGCCCGTTTTTCCTGTCGCGTGCGCTGAGCCTCGGCGACGCTGCGACCGGAGCCGTGATGTCGATCGGGCCCGTGGTCTCGGCGTTCTGCGGCATCATTGCCGGGCGTGTCGTCGACCGCCTCGGCGCGGCCGCGATGATCATGGCCGGGCTGGTGCTGATGCTCGCCGGCTGCGTCGCGCTCGCCGTGCTGCCGGGCGTCTTCGGTGTCGTCGGCTACGTGGCGGCGATCATCCTGCTGACGCCCGGCTACCAGCTCTTCCAGGCGGCCAACAACACCGCCGTCATGGCCGACGTCGACAGCTCCGAGCGCGGCGTGGTGTCGGGCATGCTGAGCCTGTCGCGCAATCTCGGCCTTGTCACCGGCACGGCGGTGATGGGCGCGGTGTTCGCCTTCGCCGTGGGCACCAAGGATGTCGCGACGGCAGCGCCGGCAGCGGTCGCCGGCGGCATGGTGTTCACCTTCGCGGCGGCCACGGGGGTGGTGGCGTTGGCGGCCGCGATAGCGGTGGCTGGGCGGAGAGGCCGGATCGCATGATTTGGGGAGAGCGGCAGCTCGGCGCCGCGCCCTTCCTTCCGCGATCGCGCAATTTCGTCACCGCACGGGGAGCATATTCTGACACGCGGCGGTGCCCATTCCGCCTTCGGCCGGTGCCTCAGCTACCCCCAACGAACCCCCGCCCACTGCGGCGCCGGCCCATCTTCCCACCCGATCTCGACCGCGCGCCGGAGCGGATGGCGCATGTCGTCCTCCCCGGAACCAAAGCGACAGGCAGCGGTTTACCCAGCCGAAGGGATGATTCAGGAATCAGGAATAAAGCAATGAAAACAGTGCTTCTTGCTGCCCTGGCGCTCTGCGTCGCCGCACCCGCCGTCGCTTCGGCGGCCGAGGCCGATGTCGTCATCAGGACGCATCACAGGCATCATTACCATCACCGCCCCGCCATCGTCATCAATGACGAGGGCCATCGCTTGCATCACCGCCATCACGGCACGGTCGCCTTCTATGACAATGGCAAGCGTAGCTGGCGTTATCGCCATCACCGTCGTCAGGACGTGGTCGTCACGAGTTCGATCCACCGGCACCATCATCGTCGGGTCGTCGTCGAGGGCGGCTCCGACTATTGACGCCCCGCGCCCCGGCTCGTGCGATCAGACACGGGCCGGGAGCGCTTTTTTCCGATTTGTCTCTTCAGGACCGATTCCGCTGCGCAGCGCTTTCAGCTCGCTGGCCTGAACCATGGCGCCCAACCGCAGCCGCCGACGATTGGCGCAGGCGCCCTTCGACGCCCATTGGACTTCGCCACGGCACAACCCATATTTGAGCTCATGGAGCTTCGAGCGTGACCTTCGCGCGGGTGGCCCTTTTCGCCGTTGCCCTCCTGGCGGCGGCTGCCGTTTCTTCCTTCTCCTCGACCGGGAGCGGGAAGGTCGCGTTGAGCGTTGCCATTGACGGCGCTATCGGGCCGGCCAGCACCAGGCAGCTCGAGGAGGCGCTCGATACTGCTGCTCAACGCAACGCCGAAGTGCTCGTCCTTCAGCTCGACACGCCGGGCGGCCTGGTCACCTCGATGCGCGAGATGATCGCCGACATTCTGGCCTCGCCCGTGCCCGTCATCGGCTACGTCGCGCCGGCCGGCGGCCATGCGGCGAGCGCCGGCACCTACATTCTTTACGCAACCCATGTCGCGGCCATGGCGCCGGGCACCAATCTGGGCGCGGCGACGCCGGTCGAGATGGGCGGGCTGCCGTCGCTGCCGGGCGGCGACAAGGACAAGAACCAGAAGGGTGTCGCCGAGCCGCCCGGCGACGAGATGATGGCCAAGGTGACCAATGACGCGGTCGCGCTCATCCGCTCGCTTGCCGAGATGCGCGGCCGCAACGGCGACTGGGGCGAGAAGGCGGTGCGCGAGGCAGCGAGCTTGTCGGCCAACGCCGCCCTGCAGGAGCATGTCATCGACTTCGTCGCCCGCGACACTACCGAGTTGCTGCAGCTTGCCGACGGGCGCACCGTCGATGTCGCCAGCGCCAAGAAAGTGCTGGCGACGAAAGGGCTGCCGGTCGAGACGCTTGAGCCTGGCTGGTTCATACGGCTGCTCTCCGTCATCACCGACCCGAACACCGCCGTCATCCTGATGCTGGTCGGCGTCTATGGCCTCGTCTTCGAGTTCACCAGCCCGGGCGCCGTGGCGCCCGGCGTCATTGGCACCATCTGCCTGGTGCTCGGGCTCTATGCGCTCAACCTCTTGCCGATCAACTATACCGGCCTGGCGCTGATGGTGCTCGGCATCGCCGTCCTGATCATCGAGGCCTTCAACCCCACCGTGGTTCTGGGGTTGGGCGGCGTCGCCGCTTTCCTGCTCGGCTCGGCCATGCTGCTCAGGATCGAAGGGCCGGGCTTTGCCATGTCGTGGGCGGTCATCGGCCCCGCCGCCGTGCTGACGCTCGGGCTGGCGCTGCTCACCGGAACCTATGTCTGGGCGGCGCGCAGGAAACCGCCGCGCGTCGGCGGCGAGGCGATGCGCGGCCTGCCCGTCGAGATCGTCGACTGGCAGGGCGGTGAGGGCCATGTGCTGGCTTTGGGCGAGCGTTGGCGGGCGAGGGCCGACGAACCGGTCGCACCCGGCGACAGCGTTGAGGTGATCGACGTCAGCGACCTCGTGCTGACCGTGCGGCGTCGTGATGCGAGCAACAACGGAGTGAAATGATGGTCGGTTACGTGGCCTATCTCATCATTGCGCTGCTGGTGGTCATCTTCCTGGCGGCCGCCATCCGCATCCTGAGGGAATATGAACGCGGCGTGGTCTTCACGCTCGGCCGCTTCACCGGGGTCAAGGGCCCTGGCCTCATCATCCTCATCCCTTTCGTCCAGCAGATGGTGCGGGTCGATCTGCGCGTGGTCGTCCAGGATGTGCCGCCGCAGGATGTCATCTCGCGCGACAACGTCTCGGTCAAGGTCAACGCCGTGCTCTATTTCCGCATCGTCGACGCCGAGCGGGCAATCATCCAGGTCGAGGATTTCATGGCCGCGACCAACCAGCTGGCGCAGACCACGCTGCGCTCGGTGCTCGGCAAGCACGAGCTCGACGAGATGCTGGCCGAACGCGACAAGCTCAACAGCGACATCCAGGAGATCCTCGACCAGCGCACCGACGCCTGGGGCATCAAGGTCTCCAATATCGAGATCAAGCATGTCGACCTGAACGAGAGCATGATCCGCGCCATCGCCAAGCAGGCCGAGGCCGAGCGGCTGCGCCGCGCCAAGGTGATCAACGCTGACGGCGAGCAGCAGGCGGCGGCGAAGCTGGTCGAGGCCGGCCGCATGCTTGCGGCCGAGCCGCAAGCCATGCAGCTGCGCTATTTCGAGGCTCTGCACGACATCGCCGGCGAGCGCTCGTCCACGGTAGTGTTCCCGCTGCCGGTGGAACTGCTCGGGCAGTTCATGAAAGGGCAGGGCAAATGAGCCATTGACGCTGCCGGTCTTCCCTCGTCGGCAGAGTCAATCAGCCTCGCCGTCCGAATCCTTGCCGCATTCTGCCAGCACCTTGCCGATCGCGGCTCCGGAGCCTTTCAGCGGAAAGCTCGCCGTGCCGTATTTGTCGGCCGAGATCGTCACCTCGCCCTTTCCCCGCAGCAGCGCCAGCAACGGGTCGGAAGGGCCGGACAGGTCTGCCGTGAAGTAATTGTACATCGCCTCGAGCTCGAGCTTTTTGGTCACGCTCTTGCCGCCGGCCTTGAAGGTGAAGGATCCGCCGATGCCGGGCTCCAGCTGCCCGCCCGCGGCGCCGAGATCATAGCTCAGCACCGGCTTATCGAAGCAGGCCAGCATCAGATGCGCATCGCCCTTCGGCCCGCCGCGCACCGAAGCCGTCATCACCCTGCCGCCTTCGTCCTCCTCCATCCGGGCGGACCAGGCGCAAGGCGCGGCATGGGCGGAAGGGGTGGCTAGAAGGGCAAGTGTGACGATTGCCAGTGCGCTTTTCATAGTCGATCCCCCTTCGTGGCGGGCATCATATAGAGATTGGCGAAAGCCGGCGAGCGGCCAATCTCTCCTGAATGGATCTCGCTTAAGTGCTCTTGGCCGGCTCGAACAATTCCAGCAGATTGCCGGAAGGATCGTCCAGCAAGATCTGCGAGCCGCCCGGTCCCGTCACGATTTCATTGCGGAAGTTGAGGCCCGCGCGCAACCGGGCGACCTCCTTCGTCGCAAGACGCGCGCGATAGCGCTCGGGTTCGTCCGCGGCGTTGCCGGCGACGGCGATTGCACCAGGTATTGACGACAATCCGACTGCCGACGATTGCAAGGAGTAAACCGATGACCGATGACGCAACCGCGATCCGCCAGGTGGTCGAGACCTGGATGGCGGCGAGCCGGAAAGGCGATCTGGAGACCGTGCTTGGTCTGATGACGGACGATGTCGTCTTCATGGTTCCCGGCAAGGAGCCCTTCGGCAAGGAAGCCTTCGCCGCGGCCTCCAGGAACATGGGCGAGACCAGGATCGACGGTGACAGCGAGATCGTCGAGCTCAAACTGCTCGGCGACTGGGCCTATATCCGCAACCGCATCGATATGACGGCGACACCGCCCGGCGGCGAGCCGGTGCGGCGGTCCGGCTATACGCTGACGCTGCTGCGCAAGGAGAATGACGGCCGCTGGCGGCTGGCGCGGGATGCGAATTTGCTGGCGGCAAAAGGGTAGGGCGCGGTCGCCGGAACTGCCTATCCCCTTCTGAGGCGAGGAACCTTGTCCTGCGAACGCGGCGTTCGCGATCGCCGGCGCGAATGCCCGCTATCTCGCCCTTACTTTCGCCACGGCGGCTCAGGCGCGAAGCGCTTGCCGATCCAGTCGGCGAAGGCGCGGGTCTTGGCGGCTTGGCCCTTGGCCGAGGGCATGACGACATAGACCGCGCCCTCGTCGGCCAGCGTCCAGTCCTCCAGGATCGGCACCAGCCGGCCGTCGGCGAGCTCGCGCCCGACCAGCCAGTCGGTGCTCATCATCAGGCCGACACCCTGCACTGCGGCCTCGACCAGCACCTCGGCGTCGTCGCTGACCAACGGCCCCGAAACCTCGACGCGCACGCGCCGGCCCTCGCGGTCGGTCATCTCCCAGGCCGGAAAGGTCTGGAAGCCGGAGAAGCCCAGGCAGCTGTGCTCCAGCAGCGCCTGCGGCGTTTCCGGCCTGCCCCTTCTGGCGAGGTAGGAGGGCGCGGCGCAGAGCAGCCGGCGCCGCGTCGCCACCTTGCGCGCCACCAGGCGCGAGTCCTCCAGGCTGCCCAGCCGTACGGCGACGTCGAAATTCTCGGCGACGAGATCGGCGAAGCGGTTGGAGAACTCTGCCTCGATGTGGACCTCGGGGAACTCCGCCAGGAATTGCGGCAAGAGCGGCCCGATCCACATGCGCCCGAAGGTCCCCGGCAGCGCCAGCTTGAGCAGGCCGCGCGGCCCGCCGGCGGCATGCGCCGATGCGGCCGCCTCGGCCTCGTCGACCGAGGCAAGGATGGCGCGCACGCGCAACAGGAATTCCGCGCCCGCCTCGGTAAGCGACACGCTGCGCGTGGTGCGGTGGAGCAGCCGCACCCCCAGCCGCTCTTCCAGCGATTGGAGACGGCGCGACAGGATGGTCGCGTCGCGCCCGACTCTCGCTGCCGCCCTGGTGAAGGAGCACGCCTCGGCGACGGCCGCGAAGGCCGCCATTTCGGCAAGGGCGGAAGGCTCAACTGATTGCTGCATGATTTGCAATACTCAAATGCAAAGACCGACGATTATCGAGTATTAGCGCAGCAGCTAGGTTCGCTCAATCGTCCATCGACCACGCACGGAGTGAACCATGAAAGCCATCGAACTCAGCCAACCCAGGCTCGACGCCTTCCGCGCCACCAGCATCGCCACGCCCGAACCGCAACGCGGCGAGGTGCTGATCCGCCAGCGTGCGGCGAGCCTGAACTTCGTCGATGTCGCCGTTGCGAGCGGCAATTATCCCGGCCCGGTGTTTCCGCTCGTTCCCGTGGCCGACGGCGCCGGCGAGATCGTCGCGCTGGGCGAGGGCGTGACGACATTCAAAACTGGCGACCGCGTTGTTGCCCACGCCAAGCCGCGCTGGATCGGCGGCCGGCCGCGTCCCCACGAGATGACGCAGATGCGCGGCATCTCATTGCCCGGGTCGCTGGCCGAATATGTCGCGCTGCCAGCCAACTCGGTCGTGCCGGTCCCGGCGCATCTCTCCTTCGGGGCGGCCTCGACCTTGCCTATCGCCGGCACCACCGCGTGGAACGCCATCCGCGCCGCCGATGTCGGGCCGGGCTCCGTCGTCGTGCTGCTCGGCACGGGCGGCGTCTCGATCTTCACCCTGCAGCTTGCCAAGGCGGCCGGGGCCACCGTCATCATCACGTCGTCCTCGGACGAGAAGCTCGACCGGGCCAAGGCGCTCGGCGCCGATCACCTAATCAATTACCGCGCGACACCGGATTGGGACGGCAAGGTGCTGGAACTGACCGATGGCCTCGGCGCCGACCTCGTCGTCGAGACCGGCGGCACCGCCACCTTCGCGCGCGCCGTCAACGCCACCGCGCCCGGCGGCACGCTGTTCACCATCGGCTTCGTCACCGGCGCCGAGGCCACGGTCAATCTGCTGCCGATCATCATCAAGGCGCTGAAGGTGGTGGGCAACAACACCGGATCGGTCTCGGACCTGCGCGACGCTGCCCGTGCCATCGGCGCCGCCCGGATCGAGCCGGTCGTCGACAAGGTGTTTTCACAAAACGAGGCGACCGAAGCCTACACCTACATGGCCGCCGGCGGCCTGCATTTCGGCAAGCTGGTATTCGGCTTGGATTGGTAGGAAGAGCCGGCGCTGGAGTGGGCGAAAGCGATGAATCTCTCGGTCTCCCTGAAGCCGACTTCCCTGACAGGAAGATGTGGGAGCTTCAATCCGCCTCGCCGCCCGAGCCCTTGCCGTATTCGGCCGGGCTCCGTCGACCGAGCGTTCTCACGCTACTCCCGATCCTTCTCACCTTTCGCCGTCAGAACTTGAGGTCGAGGTTGGCCTTGACGCCGTTGTCGGCGTTATGGGAGCCGAACCAACCGGTGTAGGACAGGCCGAGCGTGGCATTGGCCGAGATCGGCAGGTCGAAACCGGCATCGATCACCACCCTGTCCCTGGCGACAGGTACGCCGGCGATTGTAAAGGCATCGCCGCCGGCGAAGGCGAAAGTCGAAGTCGGCGTGACATCGCCGAAGGCATGGCGCCAGCTGAGCGTGCCGCGCGCGGTCGCCTCGATGCTGCCAAGCGTCAGGTCGGTCAGGCGCGCAGCCCGAGCGTGGTGAAGGTCGCGTTGAGGGTTGAACTTGCGCTGGTCAGGGCTGCACCGCCACCTTTCTCGGTGAAGCCGTCGGTGTGAACGCTGACGTAGGCGAGATTGGCGAAGGGCTCGAACTTGAAGCGCCCAGCATCGGCCTTGTAAGCGAGTTCGCCGAACACCTGTGCCGTGCCGGCATCGTAGTCGGCCGACAGTTGATCGGCGAAGCCATTGAAGGCAACCGCGCGCTTTGTCGAGATGCTGTTCCAGCTGTAGGCGGCGCCGGTGCGGAAGGCGATGGCGCCCCAGTTAGTGCCCCCGTAGAGCCCGAGATGGTAATTGTCGCCGGCGCCGCTGGAACGGCGAGCGTCAGCGTCGAAAGTCGAATGGCTGTAGCCGCCTATGGCACCGACGCGCCAGTCCCCTACCAGGCTATCGGCGCCGACCAGGAGGCCGCCGGTCGAACGATCGAAGGCGGCGGCATTGCCGTCGCTGCCGGTATGTCCCCACGAGCCGAAGGCTTGGCCCCAGACGGCGAAGCGATCGGTGTCGGCCGCGACCATTTCCGGGCCGCCCTCACCATAGGCCATGACCGGCAATGCGGCTGCGTCGGCATCGCCGAACGCAGCGCTGATCCGCTTGGTGGCGGCGTCGCGGATGAAGCGGCTGTCCTCGAGGAGCATGCCCTTGGCCGAGGCATGGATCTCTCCCGAGAGCTGGTCGAAGGCGTCCTGGGCGGTTGCCTCTGTCGGCAGCACGGCGATTGCGTCGTAGAGCGGATTGCCAGCCCCCAGGCTTTCGGCGCCACCGCCGGTGGCGATCTGGTTCGGCGTCAGGCCAACCTGAGCGAAGGTCTTTTGGACCACATCGAGATAGACGTGATTGGCGTCATAGCTGTCGACGAGGCCGAGGAAAGCCGTGCCGATATCGCCGGTGAGCGAGTAGTTTCCGGCGACGCCACCATCGGCTTGCAACACCGTGTAATGCGTGCCCGCTACGTAAGGCGCGGCATCCGTCTTGACCACGTCGACGACCGATCCGGCGGCGATCGTCGCCATGCCGGTCGCGTGGAGAAGATCGGACTGGCCGGTCGAAGTCAGTTCGACCTGGTAGATCGAACCGGCCGCCTGGTCGATGTTGCCCGCGACGTTGAACGTGCCGATCGAATTGCCCGGCGCGATGATGCCTCCCGAGTGCGCCGCGATGCCGCCCACCGTGCCGTTGCCGCCAAGTATGCCGCCCGAGATCGTCACCAGCGAATCTGCCAGCGAACCGTTCACGGCCAGCCGCCCGCCGCTCACATTGGTCGCGCCGGTGAAGGCGCTAGAATCGGCGGTGAGATTCGTGTTGCCGGCGATCTGGTTGATCGTGCCGGCACCGCCGATCGCCGACGCGAAGGTGTAGTTCGTGTCGGTGTGGTTGAAGTTGATCGTACCGGTGCCTGCGCCGAACTGGACAGCCGCAGCATTGAGTATGCCGGTCGCCGATGCCGCCGCTCCGGCTACGCCACCGAAATTGAGCGTGCCGATTGAGCCTGCCTGGCTGGCAATGGTCACGATGCCGCCGACCGAAACCGCACCGCCGTTCGAAATCGTCAGCGTGCCCGTGCCGAATTCGCCGACATCAAGGTTGCCGGTGTTGGTCCAGGTCGAGCCAGCGCCGTCGACCGTCGCCGTGCCAACGCCGTTGCCGAACGCCACAAAGCCACCGCCACTGCTTACCGCCCCGCCGTTCGAAATCGTTAGCGCTCCGGTGCCGGAGCCGCCGATTAAAAGCTCCAAGCCGGCGGTCCAGGTCGAGCCGGCGCCGCTTACCGTTACCGCGCCAGCAGAACCTAAGGAAAAGCCAATATAGCCTGAGTCGCCACTCACCCCACCGCCGTTCAAGACGTTCAGCGTGCCAGCGCCAGCAGACCCGACAGCGAGACTCAAGCTGTTTGTCCAGGTCGAGCCCGTGCCATCCACGGTCACCGCACCGATCGAGCCCGCTTGCGCGCCAATAGTTCCAGAGTCATTACTGACTGTGCCACCGTTCGAAATCGTCAGCGTGCCCGTGCCGAATTCGCCGACATCAAGGTCGCCGGTGTTGGTCCAGGTCGAGCCAGCGCCGTCGACCGTCGCCGTGCCAACGCCGTTGCCGAACGCCACAAAGCCACCGCCACTGCTTACCGCCCCGCCGTTCGAAATCGTTAGCGCACCGGTGCCGGAGCCGCCGACCAGAAGCTCCAAGCCGGCGGTCCAGGTCGAGCCCAGGCCGCTTACCGTCACAGCGCCAGCAGAACCTAAGGAAAAGCCAACATAGCCCGAGTCGCTAGTCACCCCAGCGCCGTTCGAGACATTCAGCGTGCCAGCGCCGGCATAGCCGACAGTGAGGCTCAAGTTGTTGGTCCAGGTCGAGCCGGCACCGTCGACGAACACCATGCCGGTCGAGCCGGCATTCGCGCCAATAACCCCAGAGCCGTTGCTGACGGCGCCGTGCGAGATCCCCAGCGTGCCCGTGCCCAAATCGCCGACGGTCAGCGATCCGCTGTTTGTCCAAGTAGAGCCCGCGTTGTCGACAAACACCATACCGGTCGAGCCTGCCTCCGCGCCAATAGTCCCAGAGACATTGTTGACCGTGCCGCCATGCGAGATCGCCAAGGTGCCTGTGCCTTGGTTGCCGACGAACAGGTCGAAATTGTTTGTCCAGCTCGAGCCTGAGCCATCGACGAACACCGTGCCGGTCGAGCCCGCCGAGTTGCCGACGTAGGCCGTGTCGTTGCTGACGGCGCCGCCTTGGCTGATCGCCAGGGCGCCTTTACCGAAATCGCCCACAATCAGCTTGGAGCTGTTTGTCCAGGTCGAACCGGCGCCATCGACCGTCGCCGTGCCGGTGGAGCCTTCATGCCAACCAATCGTACCGATCGCGGTGGTGGCTGAACCGGCGTTGGTGATTGTCAGATGGCCAATGCCGTTGTCGCCCACGGTCAGCGAGCCGCTGTTGGTCCAGGTGGAGCCGGCGCCGTCGATCGAGACCGTGCCGTTCGAAGCAATGCCCTTGCCGATGGACCCATCGGTGTCGCTGACCGTTCCGCCATTGGAAATGTTGAGCGTGCCGGTGCCGAAACGCGCAACCGCCAAGGTTGAGCTGTTGGTCCAGGTCGAACCCGCGCCGTCGACGGACAGGACCGCAACGGCGTCGTCGCTGTCGCCCAGGATGCCTCCTACATTGCTGATCAAGCCACCATTGAGAATGGAGACCGTCCCGGTGCCTTCGGCCCCGACATAGAAATCGTCGGCATGCAGCCATGCCGATCCAGCGCCGTCCACCATGACCGTACCGGTAGAGCCTGCGAATCGGGCAACGGCCCCTTGTGAATCACTAAGAGTTCCGCCGTTGGTGATTGTCAGCAAACCGACGTCACCGGCATTCCTCCCCACGAAAACCACGAGCCCATTGGCGCTAAGCCCGCTTATCACGGTGGAGTTCGGCGTGAGCGTGCCGAGCGTAACCCAAGTAGCTGCGTCGGGCACCCCATTCGGAGTCCAGTTGCCGGGATCGGACCAATCGCTCGACGTTGCGCCGCTCCAGACCGCGTCCGCCGCCGCTGCCGGCAGCATCGCTCCCGCGGTGGCGATCATCAGCGCGAGCGAACTGACGCTGGCCATATGCTGAGGATTGCGTAAAGGATTGAGGTAACTCGTCAGCGCGGTCGAAGTTGGCGTGGCCTTGCGGCCGGCAAATGTATTCCGCAGCATTCAATCCCCTGAGATGACTGTTGTTTCGCCCTGAGGTCGATATGTCATTGGAGCCAGGATACTGTCTTGGGCGGGACAGCACCGGAATTGGACTGAAGAGAAGTGCCATGGACTTTCTGCGCGTCGTGGTGGTTCTGCATCATCGATCGCGTCAGCGTCGCCTATTGCCTCGGCGCAGAGGGAACCTGAATCGCGTCGCCTGGCCATTGCCGGAGCCGTCCGCATCTATCTGGCACTTGTTGGCGTGTAGCCGAAGCGACGGCGGAAGCAGCGATTGAAGTAGGACACGTCGCTGAAACCGCTCATCATCGCAATTTCGCTGACCCGCATACCGTCATTGTGTCTTTGGGCGAGCATCTTATGTGCGCTTTGCAAGCGCAGCTCGAGCACACGCTCGGAGAAGCTGATACCCGTCTCCTGGAGGATGTCGTGAATATAGCGCGTCGACAGACGGAGTTCCTTTGCGACGCCCTGCGCGGAGATGCCAGGATGGGCGAAATTGTCTGCGATGTTGGCCAGGACCGCCCGCAGCCTAGCCGCTCGCAGGCCGCGCAGGCCGGCCAATTCGGCAGCCTCACCTTTCGCGCCCGTCACCAGACCGATCAGATCGACGATCACGTCCGTTGCGTGCATGCTGAGGTCGGCCGAGACGAGGGGCGGGCCGGTCTCGAGAAGTTGGGAATAACGCTTGAGAAGATCGAGAGCCTCGTTGTCGGCATCGATCTTCAACGCCAGCCTGTCATCGATCTGTGGGAAGGCCTGTACGAGGACGGCGCGTGGGACCACCACGTTCGACCACACATTCCGGTCGGCACCGACCATCTTCAGTGCTTCCGATGCCGTGACCAGGACCGCTTCTCCCTTGCCGACGCCGTACTCGCGGCCGACCTGCGCCCCGGTCAAAACGGTGTCGGCCTTATTGATCAGAAGGAGATATCCGTCATTGCCGTCGTCGCCAATGTTGCTTGCTTTCCTCGTTGCATGCCTGATCGTTCCGGACATCTGGCCGAGAACCAGTGATCCGACAGCCGTGGCTTCTATCGCCGCCTCGAAAGGCAGGTCTGCGGATATGCCGTATTCAACCGACCATATCTCCGCGACATGGATATCCTGCCAGAGGGAAAACCGATCGCGTTCATTGAGATGCGAGGGCAACAGAGCCGATGAAAACACCGTCTTTCGCGACAATCGAACACCTCGAAAAGCTACAGCTTCAAAAATTGTCGAACGCGATGCTTTCCAATCCGGGAATAACAAGCGACATTGATCGCTCGGCGTTCGACCGATCGCATTAGACCCTTAATCGAGTTCATCCAGGCGTGGCGTCACCCCAAAGTATGACGTCGCGAAATCCTTCCAGACGGATCGGCGTTTTTGCGCCGGGCGGCTGTCAATTTGTTGCTGTATTCATCTTTTTTCGCTCATCCCTCATGCGGGGCAGGGCATGTCAGGGGGCGTGGTGGAGAGGCTGGGCAGCGAAGTCCTTTATTCGATTATCGGTGAAATTTATGATTGCGTTTTGAATCCGGAAGGCTGGACCGGAGTGATGACCCGGGTCACCGAAGCTGTCGACGCTGCCTATACCACTGTCGCGCTGGCCAGCACCGCTGACAATCAGGGCCGTTTCGCGGCTCAATCAGCTTGGGATCCGGTGCAAATGCGCGCGCTCCAGGAAGATTATGACTTTGACGAAATTCCTGGATTGAAGGCCGCGGTCGTTGGCGACATCGACACGCCTGTTGCGACGCTGTCGCATATGAGCGAGGCCGAGCTCCAGCAAACGCCGTTCTTCCAGAATTGGGCCGGACCGCAGGGATTGCGCGAGGCTTGCATCACCAAATTCGTTCACACGCCGGACCGGATTGGTCTCATGGGCTGCACCACGCGTGCCAACAGGGGTATCATAACCGTTGAAGAGCAGCGGTTCCTGGCATTGCTCTCGCCGCATCTGCGTCGCGCTTCCCTGATTGGAGATCTGCTCGATCAGACCCGCATTACCGCCAATTTCTATCGCGAAGCGCTCGACCATCTCGCCGTGCCTATCGTTTTTGCCGGCGCCGACGGAGCAATCCTCCATGCGAATGGGGCTGCCGACCGGATGTTTTCCGGGCAGGGTCCCATTCTTTCCAGGAAGGGCCTGCTCCAACCGCAGAACCCCGTGGTCGCCCGCGCTTTGGCGGAAGCATTAGCAAGCGCTGCCGGCGCAGATGCTTCGCTTGGCTCTCGCGGCATAGGGCTGCCCGTTTCAGCGCCGGGTCAACCGCCCGCCGTAGCCTATGTGTTGCCGCTGACCGAAGGAACTGCGCGCGCGGCTTTCCGGCCCGCCTGCGCTGCCGTCTTCGTATCGACCACGACGTCCTCTTCTCCGCTGCCGGAGGCCGTTCTCACGACGCTGTTCGATCTTACTCCCGCGGAGGCACGGGTCCTCCTGCGGATCGGCAGCGGATTGCCCGCGTCCAGGAGCGCCTCGTTGCTCGGCATCAGTGAAAACACGTTGAAGACCCATCTCAACCGGATATTCGCCAAGACCGGCACGAGGCGCCAAGCAGATCTCGTCAAACTGATTTCGGACATAGGCATGCCTTTCGTAACTGATCAGGCTGCCGCCCGCCGCTGAGCTGACCGCGCCGAATTCCTCGTCGGCGCCGGGCGGTGCCAGGTAGACTCACACCCAATCGCTGCGTCCAGACCGGCAATCGACTGAGGCTGTATGGCCACACCGACCGGGAAAGCGTTGCGGCGCTCTCCAGGACAATTCAGGTGCGGTCCAGCCCAAGACGCCGCTGGCGAACAATGCAAAACCTCGACGACACCCGGATCGCCGCCGAGCATTTCGCGGCTGGGGAAGCAACATTGGGGTAGCAAACAGTGAAAACGGTTCTTCTCGCCACAGCCTTCATTCTGGCGCCTGTCGGCATCGCGTCGGCGGCGGACATCAATGAAACCTTGCCCGTTGCCGCCGACTACGACTGGTCCGGCCTCTATGCTGGCGCTCACTTCGGCTACGTCGCCGGAAAGTCCAATCTCTTCATCGCCGACGCTGGCCCTGGGGGTGCCGACGTTAACGCGCCCCTCGACCCGGATGGGTTCATTGGCGGCATCCATATCGGCTTCGATCAGGAAATGGCGAACCGCTTCGTGCTCGGCGCCGAGGCGGACATTGCTTACAGCAATGTGGATGGGGTGGGGACCTTCACCGGTGCCGGTGCGTTGCTCAAGACCGAACTCAAGTGGTCGGGTTCGGCGCGGCTGCGGGCCGGCTACGCTTTCGATCGGACCTTGCCTTACATCACCGCGGGCGTGGCCGCGGCCAAGTATGAAATGACTGTGATCGCCACCAGCGGTTCAATACCGATCCACGACGAAACCCATCTTGGCTGGACGGTTGGAGCCGGCGTCGAGCACGCTTTCACCGACAGGTGGATCGCGCGCGTCGAATATCGCTACTCCGACTTCGGCAAAAAGGATGTTTCGGTGCCGCTGTTCGGTCCTGGCACGGTTGCGAACATCGATCTCAAGACGCACGATCTGCGGGTCGGCCTCAGCTACAAGTTCTGATCTGACAGACCGAACAAACCCCGGCCTCGCGCCGGGGTTTTGCTCGTGTCGTAAAGGCATTCACGTCCGCCGGCGCGGGCCGAGACGATGACGACGCGCGCTCGGCCCGTCGGCGCGACACGTGCCGCCGGCCAGGGCGGAGGCCGTCCCTGGCGTCGACCTCAGATCAGCTTCTCCAGCGTGATCGGCAGATCCCGCACCCTTTTCCCTGTCGCGTGGAACACTGCGTTGGCAATCGCCGGCGCGATGCCGACGATTGCCAGTTCGCCCACGCCCTTGCCCCCAAGGGCGGAGGAGTGCGGGTCGGGGATGCCGACCGAGATGGTCTGGATGTCTGGGATATCGGCATTGGTCGGCAGCATGTAGTCGGCGAAATTGCCGTTGACGATGCGGCCGTGGCGACGATCGACGATGCCTTCCTCGAGCAGCGCCTGGCCGATGCCCATGATGATGCCGCCCTTCCACTGGCTCTCCGCCAGCTTCGGGTTGTAGAGCCGGCCCGAATCCAGCGCCGACACCACGCGTGACACGCGCACCGTGCCGAAATCCTCGTCGACGCGCACCTCGACGAAATGCGCGCACCAGGAATGGCGCGAATAGTCGCCCTCGGTGTGCGGGATCGACATGGCTATAGTGGTGTAGTTCTTGTAGCGCTCTTCCGGCGTCGTGCTGGCCGGCAGCGTGTCGCCCTTGGCTTCGATTTGGTCGCGGCCGATCGCCATCATGAAGTCAGCGATCGACAGGTCCGGCCCTTCGCCGCGCGGCGAGGCGATGCGGCCATCCCTCACTTGCAGCGTGTTCGCCTGCAGCTTCTGGAACGGCGAGCGCGGGTCGGAAAGCGCCAGCCCGATCAACTCGTCCAGCGCCTGGCCTGCCGCCTTGTGGACGGCGCCGGTCATGACGCCGGCAAGTCGCGAGCCGCCGGTGACGCCGGCGCGGGCGAAATGCGAGTCGCCGAGCTTCACCGACACCCGCTCCACCGGCACGCCAAGCGTCTCGGCCGCGGTCTGCGCCAGGATCGTGTAAGTGCCTTGGCCCATGTCGATGGACGAGCTTTCGACTTCGACCGAACCGTCGGAAAGCAGCTTCACCACCGCCTCGCCATGCGCGCGTCGCACCGGATAGGTGCCCGCCGCGACACCCCAGCCGATGAGCTGGCGGCCGTCGCGCATCGAGCGCGGCGCGTTGCTGCGCTTCGCCCAGCCGAACGCTTCCGCGCCGGCGGCAAAGGCCTCGCGCAACTGGCGTGTCGACCACGCCTTCTTCGCATGCGGGTCCTGCACGGCATAATTGATCAGCCGCATCTCCAGCGGATCGATACCGAGCTCATAGGCAAGCTCGTCGATGGCGCTTTCGATGCCGAAGGCGCTCGGGTTCTCGCCCGGCGCGCGTTTTGCGCCCGGCACCACCGTATTGACCCGCACGACATTCTGCTTCGAGGAGAAGTTGGGCGTGGCATACATGATCGAGGTGACCGACCCGAGCGGCTCAACCCACATGCCGTCGACCGCTGTCTCGTTGACGCCGCGATGCACGATCGACTGGATTTTACCATCCCTGTCGGCGCCGATCGCAATGGTCTGACGCGTCGCCGCGCGACCGCCATAGGACGTAAAATTCTGCGGGCGGGTGAGCACCAGCTTCACCGGCCGGTCGAGCATCCTGGCGGCAGCCGCCGCCACCGCGCTGTGCGCCAGCGCCAGCGCTTTGGAGCCGAAGCCGCCGCCGATGTAGGGCGAGATCAGCCGCACATTCTCGAACGGCAGGCCGAACCACTCGGCATAGGTGCGCGCCATGCCGTCGAGCCATTGGCTGGGCTCCCAGATGGTCAGCTCGTCGCCCTCCCAGCGCGCGATCAGCCCATGCGGCTCCATCGCGGCTTGGAATTCGCGCGGCGTGTTGTAGGCCGCGCAGATGCGCACAGGCGCTTCGGCGAAGGCGGCTTCAGCGTCGCCCCATTCCTTGGTCATGGCGTCGATCGGGATGCCGTCGCCCGCCTTGCCGTCGCTCAGGTCGACGATGGCCGGCCTCTCGTCATACCACACCTTGACCAGCGCCGCGGCAGCGACCGCCTGCTCGAATGTCTCGGCCACCACCGCCGCGATATGCTGGCCGGAAAAGGTGACCTCGCGCACGAGCGGCGCGTAGGTCGGCTGCGACGGCGGGTTGCCGAGCCAGTCCGATGCGCCCCTCAATTCCATGATGGTGTCGGGCGTCAGCACGGCGAGCACGCCGGGCGCGGTCTCGGCCGCGCGGGCGTCGATCGCCGTCACCTTGCCGGCGGCAATCGTTGCGCCGACCAGCACCGCATGCGTCAGCCCTTCGAGCTGCTGCTCGAAGGCATATTTCGCTGCGCCCGTGATCTTGGCCGGGCCGTCGACGCGCGACAGCCGCCCGCCGACCGCTTCGAGACGCGCGCTGTCGGACGCGGCGTGTTTCATGTCATGAACGGTCATGCCGTCTCTCCCAATTTGAGGATGGCGCGCGCGATCACGCGCGGCGCCAGCGCGATCTTGTAGTGGTTGGCGCCATGATCGACGGCGCCCTCCATGGCGAGCTCGCTCGCCTTGCGGATCGTGGCATCGTCGAGCGGCTTGCCTTTCAGCGCCTCTTCGACGGCGCGCGCCCGCCACGGTTTCGTGGCGACGCCGCCAAGCGCGACGCGGATGTCGCGGATGATGCGGCCGTCGCCTTCAAGCTCCAGTCCGACCGCCGCGCTTGCCGCCGCGAACTCATAGGACTGGCGGTCGCGCACCTTGATGTAGGTCGAGCGTCTGGCCGCGGCCGAGCCTGGGATCTCTACTGCGGTGATCACTTCACCGGGGCGGATGTCGTGCTCCTGCTCGGCGGTGGCGCCCGGCGCAAGGAAGAAGTCCTCGACCTTCAGCTTGCGCCCGCCGAGATCGACCTCGGCGTCGAAGGCGACGAGTGCCACGGCGAGATCGCCCGGATAGGTGGCGATGCAGGCCTCGCTCACGCCGAGTACCGCATGGCCGCGCGTCGCGCCGCCGATCGCCGAGCAGCCGCTGCCGGGCGCGCGCTTGTTGCAGGCCGGGAAGTTTTGCGGATCGCGGAAATAGGGGCAGCGCGTGCGCTGCATCAGGTTGCCGCCGATGGTCGCCATATTGCGCAACTGCGCCGAGGCCGCCTGCCACAGGGCTTCCGATACGGCCGGGAAGCAACTCTTCACGGAAGTATGGTCGGCGACATGGCTCATCCTGGCCAGCGCGCCGATCACGGCGCGGTCGGCGGTGACATCGATGGCGTTGAGCCCTTCGATGTGGCTGATGTCGATGACGGTCGAGGGTTCGGCGACGCCGCATTTGGCGAGGTCGATGAGCGTGGTGCCGCCTGCAAGCAGCATGGCGCCGGGAAGAGCGGCGGCGTTGCGCGCGGCCTCGACGCTGTCGGCGCGTATATAGGAAAAATCTCTCACGAGCGCAGCTCCTGTGCGGCTTGGCGGACGGCGGCGACGATGTGCGGATAGGCGCCGCAGCGGCACAGATTGCCGGCCATGTATTCACGGATCTCATCGTCGGAACCGGCATGGCCCTCGCGGATGCAGGCCACCGCCGACATGATCTGTCCCGGCGTGCAATAACCGCACTGGAAGGCATCCTGTTCTAGGAAGGCGGCCTGCACGGCATGCAGCGTGCCGTCCTCGCCGGCAAGGCCCTCGATAGTGGTGATCGAGCGCCCTTCGACTTGGGCCGCGAGCGTCAGGCAGGCCAGCACGCGCTCGCCGTCGACGTGCACGGTGCAGGCGCCGCACTGACCCTGGTCGCAGCCTTTCTTGGTGCCGGTGAGGTGGAGCCGTTCGCGCAGCGCATCGAGGAGCGTCACGCGCGGTTCGATTTCCAGCGCGTGGGCTTGGCCATTGATGATGAGGTGGAGTGAAAGCGTGGTGGGACTAAGGGTTGAACCGTTGGCGGCAAGACCGTTCCTGAAATGGCCGTCTTCGGGAGGATCGATGATGGTCTGGCTGGTCATGGGGCGTCGGGCTCCGATTGCTGGACGCTAGGGATGGAAATGGGACTTGGCAGGGGAGGGGCAAGGGCAACGTTTGAGGAAGGCGCCGTCGGCGGGGAGACTAATCTCCCCCCTTGCGGGGGAGATGCCCGGCAGGGCAGAGGGGGGTGTGACGGAACGGGGCGTTTGCCGTTTCTGCGATCCGCTAGATAGCGCCAGGAAGGAAGCGCCTGTCACTTGCCGAGACGTTGGCGGGACAGCACCCCCCTCTGTCCTGCCGGACCCCGCAAGGGGGGAGATCAGCAGCCTCATCGCCGCGCTCCACCAACCAGGGTGCGTTTCCCGTCCTTCTCTACGTGACATACCGCTTCCCCTGGTTATATGATAAAAGCACTCCACCAAAGCGGAGGCGCCTCCGTTTATTTACGTGGGGTCTGGCCGGTCATGGTTCAACCCCATATTGCGTTCGGTGGAGAAAAAAGTGCCTGACCAGGAAATGACCGCTGAAGCGAAGCGCGACGCGCATGCGCCAAAGCCGCTGCGCGCCGATGCGCAACGCAACCGCGACAGGCTGGTCGAGGTGGCGGCGCAGGCTTTCGCCACCGATGGCGTCGACGCCTCGCTGGAGGAGATCGCCAGGCGGGCAGGGGTCGGCATCGGCACGCTCTACCGCCATTTTCCAACCCGCGAGCATCTGGTCGAGGTCGTCTATCGCCGCGAGGTGGAAGGACTTTGCCACGCCGCCGAGGAACTCGCCCGGCAGCACACTGCCGATGTCGCACTGGAGCTCTGGATGCAGCGCTTCGTCGACTACATCGCCACCAAGCGCGGCCTCGCCACCAGCCTGCGCCTGTTGCTCACCACCAACTCGACGCTGTTCTCCGACACGTCCGGCCGCGTCTCGGGCGCCATGCGAAGCCTGATCGAGGCCGCCGCCGCCTCGGGAAAAATCCGCGCCGACGTCGACGCCTCCGATGTGATGCATGCGCTGGGCGGCATCTACTCGGCACCGAACACGCCAGACTGGCGCGAGCGGTCGGGGCGGCTGGTGAAGCTCTTGATGGATGGGCTGCGGTTCGGGGCGAGGGGCTGAGCCTCCGCAGCTGCTAATCTCCCCTCGTGGGGAGATGTCCGGCAGGACAGAGGGATTGCTGTCTCGCCAACCTTTCCCTGACTGGCATTCCCCGACCCGTGGCCTACATAGGCGGCACCACCCTCCCTTCCAAAAGGAACCTCCCATGCCCGAACAGCTCAAATTGAACGACGGCGCCACCATCCCGCAGATCGGGCTGGGCGTCTGGCAGGTCGATCCGGAGATCACGGCCAAGGTTGTGCGCTGGGGCATCGAGGCCGGCTACCGGCTGATCGACACCGCCGAGGGTTATCGCAACGAGGAAGGCGTCGGCGAGGCGATCCGTGCTGCCGGCGTCCCGCGCGCGGAGCTGTTCATTACCTCCAAGCTGCGCAACGGCGCGCATCAGCGTGACGCGGCGCTGCGCGCCTTCGACGATACGATGCAGAAGCTCGGCATTGACCAGATCGACCTTTTCCTCATCCACTGGCCGGTGCCCAGCCAGAACAAATATGTCGAGGCCTGGAAGACGCTGGTCGAACTGCGGAAGGCCGGCCGTATCAAGTCTGTCGGCGTCTCGAACTTCAACCAGGACCATCTGGAGCGCATCATCGGCGAGACCGGCGTGACGCCGGTCGTCAACCAGATCGAATTGCATCCGCGCTTCCAGCAGCGTGACAAGCGCGATTTTCACGCCAGGCACAACATCCGTATCGAGAGCTGGAGCCCGCTGGGCAGCGGCCGGCTGCTGGCCGATCCGACGCTGGAGAAGATCGCGAAGAAGCACGGCAAGTCGGTGGCGCAGATCATCATCCGCTGGCACCTGCAGGAAGGGCTGGTCGTCATTCCGAAGTCGATCCACCGGGAGCGCATCGCCGGCAATTTCGACGTCTTCGGCTTCGAGCTGGACGCGGACGACATGCAGACCGTTCACGGTCTGGATTCGGCCGACGGCCGGACGGGACCCGATCCGGCCACGGCGGCGTTCTTGTTCTGAGGGCTGCACCCCTTTTGGCGCGGCGTCGGAACCGCCAATCTTCCCACGAATGGGGAAATGAGCAGTTCTGCCGACGACATGCCGCCGCTCATCCGGTGAGCGCAGAGACGGTCTTTCGGGATGTCGATCCGGTGACGAAGCTTCGTATCTCGTCAACCAGACTGTCGCAATCTTCACCCCAGATCACGTGGTCTCTGCCGGCCAGCTCGACGTATCTGGCGCCTTGGATGTGGGTTGCCAAGTAACGCCCTTCCTCGGGGCGCACCCAGCGATCGCCCGTCCTCTGCACGATCAGCGTCGGCACGCGGATCGCCGGCAGGATGTCGCGAACGTCGACTTCGGTACCCCAGCGCCAGAGCGCGATTGCATCGGCGGGCGAGGCCGAATTCCTGAGATAGGCGGCGAACCATTCGCGTTCGACCATGTTTTCGGTCAGGCTCGGCGCTGCGTTGCTCATGTCGGCTGGCTTGCCCCATTGTCTCTCGACGGCCGCTATGTCGTCGTCCACCTGCGCCACAGTTCTGGCCCAGGGATACTCTTTTGACCAAGTGCCCTTGGCGTAGGTTCCGTTAAGCACCAGCGCGGACGTACGCTCGGGATAGGTGGCGGCGAAAAGCATGCACATCGGACCGCCCTCCGAGCTGCCGAACAGCACCGCTCGGGTGGAGCCGACTGCGTCCAGCACCGCACGCACATCCTCCATGCGCTCTTCCAGCGTCGGCAGGCCGACATTGCGGTCGGATAGACCGGTGCCGCGTTTGTCGAATCGGACCAGGCGTGAAAAGGTGCCGAGCCGCTTGAGCACATGCGCGAAGCGCGGCGAGCCCCAGGCAAGGTCGAGATTGGAAACCCAGCCGGGCACGTATATGAGGTCAATCGGCCCTTCGCCGGTCACCTGATAGGCGATGTTGATTCCTGCCGATTTGACGTAGTGGGTGGTCGGTGGCATCGGCTCGCCGCCGGAAAGGCTCCCACCGGCATTTGCCCCCGAACCGGCCGCCGGCTCGGCGGCCGCAACCGGACGTGTTGAGTGAGGCGATGAACTCATCCGGCGTGTCCGCAGAGCCTCGTACAGTTGGCGCGTTTCCAATTCTGGCTGCAGCCCAAGATCTCTCTCCAGCGCCTCACGGCAGAGCTCATACTGTTTAAGAGCAAGGTTGATGCGGCCCTGCGCGGCATAGGCCCTCATCAATGCCCGGTGGATATCTTCGCGCAGAGGCTCCATTGCGAGCAGTCGCGCAGCCGTCCGCGCACAGGATGAAAGGTCCTTCGACGCGCTGTAATGCGCCACCAGCCTGTCCAGCGCTGCAACCGCGATCGTTCTCAGCCGCTCGCGTTCAATTCGAAGCCAATCTTCGAACGGCTCCTCTTTCACGCCAAGACCGTCGAGCAGGTCGCCGCGGTAGACGGCAAGTGCCTGCTCGAGGTGTTCGGGCGACGATCCTGTCGCAAGCGTCTCGAACCGGGCGACATCGAAGTCGATCTCGTCCAGATGCAGGCCGACACTGACGCCGTCGGTCAGAAACCGTCCGCTGTCGCACTTGCGCATGGCCTTTCGGATGGCCGAAACGGCTTGCCTGAGGCTCATCCGGGCCTGGGTTTCGCCATTCAGGCTCCAGAGCAGGGCGGCCAGCTTCTCGCGCGATTGTGCCTGTCCGGCTTGCAGGGCGAGATAGGCCATCATCGCCCGTGCCTTGCGACTCAAGGTTGGAGCAGCCGCGCCAGTACCGGCGAGATCAAATCCGCCCAGAAGATAAAGATGAGGCCCTTTCATTGAGTTCGGCCCCGGCCACGATTATGGCAATTCTTTCGCTTCGCCCCTGGTAATTCAACCGCTATCTGTCCCAAGCGGTCTTTTTCACGTTTCGATCACGCTGCCTTCTCCAGCTTTATCACGGTCGCGCCAGAGAGTTGGCCGAACCTGAAACGTGGGAGAACCTCAATGCTGCCATTCAGCCCGACCGACTGGCCCTTCCGCCAAGATGACGGTTTCTACCGGCTCCAAGGCCCACCCGCAATCTTTCGTCACGACATCGCCCAGGCGCGGTACTTGGAGCAGCAGTTAGCTCAACGGTTTCCCGGCGCTCCCGGGATAAGTCTACCAGTGCTCGTGAGCAGGCTTCTTGCCGTGGCAGCGTCGGCCCGTGCAGCGCTCTCTCGCCGGCGTGCCGGGCGAGGACCCGCCTCGTTTCGGCTTTGAAAGCCGGCCTTCCGAGCCACGGCGGGCTTGACCTTAAATTCCCTCCCCGTCCACCAACGGCACGTCATCTCCCTCCCACGGGCTGGGCATCGTCCCGCGTCCTGCGGTCGGCAGCGGCATCCAGCATCTGAGTTCCGGTTCTGCATATTCGACGATGCGGCCGGGCGAGGAGTCCGACGCCCGCCAGCCTTCCTCGCCGAACTGGTCGGCGCGCGACCAGTAGGCCATGTCGACCTCGGCCGGTCCCTGCTCGGAGGAACGCACCGTCACCAGGATGCGGCTGCCGTCCCGCGGCGCGCTCGCCATGTTGCGCCACTGTTCGGTCTCGTCCATGCGATCTCCTCCTGCTGAACCAATTCCAGAAAACCGGCCGTCGCAATAGTCGCCGTCCGCCGGGAAGGGGTCAACCCGAACTTGAAGCGCGACAGGCAATTCATTCGAAGCTAATATGTCATTGGCCGCAATCGGACAGACGACGATGGATAATGGATTGCTGTCTCCGGTGACCCGTCTCGGGCCGGTCCATCTCAAGGTGACCGACGTGCCGGCGGCCCTGAATGTCTGGCGCGACGCGCTTGGGTTGGCGCTGCTTGGCGAGGACGCCACCATGGCGGAGCTTGGCGCCGGCGGCCGGACGCTGATCGTGCTCCATGCCGGCGCGGAGGCACCGCTGCCGCAGAAGTCGCGCGATCTCTTCCATGTCGCCATCCATATCACCAGTCGCCGCGATCTCGCGCATACAGCCGCCCGCCTCAAGGCATCTGGCCTACGGTTCAGCGCCCAGGATCACCTGGTTTCGGAATCGCTCTATGTCTCCGACCCCTCCGGTAACGGCATCGAGATCTGCTTCGACACGCCGGAGCGCTTGCTGCGCCGCGAAGTGTCGCCCAATGGCCGCGTGACGCTGATTGCCACCGACGGCAGCGCGCATTCGGGGCTCGAGCCGCTGGACGTATCGGGCCTGCTGCGCGACCTCGGCAACTCCGGCTATATCGAGCCGAAGATGGCGCAGGATGCCTTTATCGGCCACATCCATTTGCGCGCCCGCGCGCCCGAGATGCTGATGAAATTCTATCTCGGCGTGCTCGGCTTCCGGCCGCATATCCAATCCCGGACCTTCGGCATGTTCGACTGCGGCACGGAGCGCCGCGCCCATATGGTGGCCTTCAACATCTGGGCGCGCGACGAGCTGCGCGAGCCGCCGCCGGGTGCAGCCGGCCTCGACCATTTCACCATCGAGCTTGGCTCCGCGCAGGAGCTCGCCGCCGTGGCGCGCAGGCTCGAAGCGGCCGACATACCGGTGAAAAGGGACGGTCGCGTTGTCTCGACCGCCGATCCGGAAGGCAACCGCCTGCGGCTCGTGGTACAGGGAGATTGATCGCAGCCGCTTGAAGACGGGAGGAGGAGGGGAAATGTCGCTCAAGGTAATTGGAACCGGCTTCGGCCGGACCGGGACGGATTCGATGCGCGAGGCGCTGACCATGCTGGGTTTCGGCCCTTGCCATCATATGTGGGAGGTGATGGCGCATGAGGAGCAGAAGCTGCTCTGGCGGGCGCTGGCCAAGGGCGCCGCGCCCGACTGGGACAGGCTCTTTGCCGGTTATAGATCCTGCGTCGACTGGCCCTCGGCGCATTACTGGCGCGAGCTGATCGAAATCTATCCCCAGGCGCGCGTCATCCTGACCTGGCGCTCGCCTGAAAGCTGGTGGGAGAGTTTTGCCAAGACGATTCTGCCCGCCATTGCCAACAGCGAAGATCAAGAGTCGCTCGGCGTCGCCCTCGTCTCGAAACAGGTCTTCGGCGGCCGCCCGCAGGACCGCGCGCATGCAATTGCCGTTTACGAGGCCAATGTCGAGGCGGTGCTCACCACCGTGCCGGCCGAGCGCCTGCTGATCCACAAGCTCGGCGACGGCTGGGCACCGCTTTGCGCCCACCTTGGCGTCCCGGTGCCGGACGAGCCCTATCCCGCCCGCAATTCGACCCAGGAGTTTCGGACGGCGCTGTCGCTGTAGGTGAGGGAGTAGGGGAGTAGGGGAGTAGGGGAGT
>NZ_JAIUGS010000018.1:0-106643 GCF_020164735.1 Mesorhizobium sp. ESP-6-4 | reverse complement strand
AGCAGCATGTTCGAGGCGGCGGTCCGGTTCAATATGCGGCTTCCGGAGCTGTTCTGCGGCTTTACGCGGGCGATCGGGGATGCGCCGATCGCCTATCCCGTCGCCTGTCTGCCGCAGGCATGGTCGGCCGGTTCCGCGTTCATGATGCTGCAGGCCTGCCTGGGGATCCGCATCGATGGTTGGAAGCGCGAGATCAATGTCGAACGCCCACGGTTGCCGATAGGCATCGACAACATCGTCATCCGGCACTTAGCCGTGGGCGAGGCGAAGGTCGACCTCAATTTCCAGCGCGTCGGCGACCGGGTCGTCTGCTATCTCGGCGAACGGCACGAGGGCTTAGTGCCGCTGGTCGTTCGTTCTTAGGAACCGGGACAGCAGGGCCTGCCATCGATGCTCACTGTAGCATCGAGGTTCTGCTGGCGACGTCTCGCAGGCTCCTCTTGAACTGAAAAGAGCTGCTTCCAATCTTTTCTCTTGTCCCCAGCCGGGCGTGCAGGTGTTCGAATATTAGCGGTGCATCTGCGGAAACGATCAACGGGGTCAGTTGTTGAAGGGAGGTCACTATGGAAAGTGATGCTTTCAAGCAGCCAGTTTTCGTAGGGGAGAATGGCTACATCCAAAAGATTGACTGCGTGATGGATGCCATTGAGTTTTTGGAAGAATGGCCTGTGGAGAGACGTGGCCTGCTTCACGCGGCGGCCTGCGAGGCGTGCTACTCGGCCTATGACGGTCGGAAACCAGTCGAGGCCGCGCACAAGGCCTTTACGACTTGGGCCCGCAAGGTTGGCGCCATCGAGGACGTGCCCACAGCACCGCCGTGGATGACTGGGCCTAAGATCAGCAACGCAGACCTCTTGTAAGGGTGCGAAAGGGCTCCTCGTCAGGCGCAGCTTGCGACGAATCGCGCCGGAGCGAAACGCAAATGTCGGCGCCGATCCCCTTCTGACCTGCCGGCCATCCCCCCTCAAGCGGCGAGGTTACGCGCCCTTCCCTCGCGCAATGAAATGCGGATTGGCGAAATCGCCGTCGCTGGCCTGGTTACGCTTGCCGTAGACGAGCGGCTGGCCGTCCAGCGTGCGCGTCATGCCACCGGCGGCGCGCAGCACTGCGTCGCCGGCGGCCGTGTCCCATTCCATGGTGCGGCCGAAGCGCGGATAGACATCGGCTTCCGCCGCGGCGAGCAGGCAGAATTTCAATGACGAGCCGATCGAGACGATCTCCGCGGCGCCTAGATCGCGGATGAATTCCTCGGTTTCCGGCGTGTTGTGCGAGCGGCTTGCCACGACCGCGAGCGGCGTGCCCCCTGCCCGCACCGTGATCGGCCGGCGGCCGGCGATGCGATAGTCGGCATCGACCTCCAGCGCCTCGGCCTTGCCGGGTCGCCCGGAGAAAAAGCGTCCCGTGCACGGCGCGAAAACGACGCCGACTTCCGGAACGCCATGGCGGATCAGCGCGATGTTGACGGTGAAATCGGTGCGGCGGTTGACGAATTCCTTGGTGCCGTCGAGCGGATCGATCAGGAAGAAGGCGCCGTCGAGATCGGGCGTTGCAATTCCCGCTGCGACCTCCTCCTCGGCCACGCAGGGGATGTCCGGATAGGCGGCGCGCAGGCCGGCCAGGATGATCTTCTCGCTTTCGCGGTCGGCTTCCGTTACCGGCGAAGAATCGGCCTTGCTGTCGACGGCGCAGCCTTCGTGGAAGACGCGCATCACCACGCGCCCGGCCTCGAGCGCCAGGCGCTCGAAGACGCCGAGCATCGCCTCGTCAGATACCGCCGCCATTGTCATACTGCTCCTCGGCAATGTCGCGCTCGGTCAGCCAGTGTTCCAAGGCTTCCGCCATCTCCTGCGGGCTCCTGCCCAGAGTTTTCAGGTGTATTTCCGGGTTCTCCGGCGCCTCATAGGGGGAATCGACGCCGGTGAAATTCTTGATCTCGCCGCTCAAGGCGCGCGCGTAGAGACCCTTTGGATCGCGGCGGGCGCATTCCTCGAACGGGGTGTCGACGAACACCTCGACGAACTCGCCCTCGGCCATCAGCTCGCGCGCCATGCGCCGTTCGGCGCTGAAGGGCGAGATGAAGGAGACGATGACGATCAAGCCGGCATCGGCCATCAGCTTGGCCACCTCGGCGACGCGGCGGATGTTTTCCACGCGGTCGGCGTCGGTGAAGCCGAGATCGCGGTTGAGGCCGTGGCGGACATTGTCGCCGTCGAGGATGTAGGTGTGGCGGCCGGACGCGAACAGCTTCTTCTCGAACAAATTGGCGATGGTCGACTTGCCTGAGCCGGAGAGTCCGGTGAACCAGAACACTGCCGGACGCTGGTTCTTCAGGTCGGAACGGCCGCGCTTGCCGACATCGAGCGACTGCCAGTGGATGTTTTCGGCACGGCGCAGCGAATGCAGGATCATACCGGCGCCGACGGTGGCGTTGGTGATGCGGTCGATCAGGATGAAGGCGCCGGTGGTGCGGTTTTCGGCGAAGGGATCGAAAGCGATCGGCGCGCGCGTCGACAGGTTGCAGACGCCGACCTCGTTGATGTCGAGCGACTTCGCCGCCTCATGCGCGAAATCGTTGACGTTGACCCGGTATTTCAGGTCGGTGACAGTCGCGCTCACCTGGTCGGTTTCGGTGCGCAGGATGTAGGAGCGGCCGGGCAGCAGCGCCTGCTCGTCGAACCAGACGATGTTGGCGGCGAACTGGTCGGCGACCTGCGGACGCGCGGCCGGCGACACCAGCAAGTTGCCGCGCGATACCTCCACTTCGTCCTCGAGGACGAGCGTGATCGCCTGGCCAGCGACCGCCTGCTCAAGGTCGCCGCCTTGCGCGACGATGCGCTTGACCCGGGACGCCTTGCCGGATTTCGCGACGACGACCTCGTCTCCTTCAGAGACGGTGCCCGAGGCGATGGTGCCGGCAAAGCCGCGGAAATCGAGGTTCGGACGGTTCACATACTGGACGGGGAAGCGAAACGGCAGCTCGACGGCGGCCTCGTCGACAGAAACGGTTTCCAGATGCTCGATCAGCGACGGCCCGGAATACCAGGGCGTGCGCTCCGAGCGGCTGGTGACGTTGTCGCCAAAGCGCGCCGACATCGGGATCGGCGCGACGCTCATGAAGCCCAGTTCCTTGGCGAATTCGCCGTAGTCGGCGACGATCCGGTCGAACACCGTCTTGTCGAAGCCGACGAGGTCGATCTTGTTGACCGCAAGCACGATATGCCGGATGCCGAGCAGCGAGGCGATGATGGAGTGACGCCGGGTCTGACGAAGCACGCCCTGGCGCGCGTCGATCAGCACGATCGCGAGATCGGCGGTAGAGGCGCCCGTCGCCATGTTGCGCGTGTACTGCTCGTGGCCGGGCGTGTCGGCGACGATGAACTTGCGCTTCGGCGTGGCGAAGAAGCGATAGGCGACATCGATGGTGATGCCTTGCTCGCGCTCAGCCTCCAGCCCGTCGACCAGCAGCGCGAAATCGATGTCGTCGCCGGTGGTGCCGTGCTTGCGCGAATCCTTTTCGAGCGCGGCGAGCTGGTCCTCGAATATCTGCTTGGTGTCGGAGAGCAGCCGGCCGATCAGCGTCGACTTGCCGTCGTCGACCGAGCCGCAGGTGAGGAAGCGCAGCAGCGACTTCTTCTCCTGCGCGGCCATGTAGTCGCGGATCGAATCGGTCGGGGCGAGGCTCTTGGCCATCATGTGGCGCATTATCAGAAATACCCTTCGCGCTTCTTCTTTTCCATGGAGCCGGCCTCGTCGCGGTCGATAAGGCGGCCCTGGCGCTCGGAGGTGCGTGCGGTCAGCATCTCGCCGACGATGGCTTCCAGCGTGTCGGCATCCGACTCGATCGCGCCGGTCAGCGGATAGCAGCCCAGCGTGCGGAAGCGCACCAGGCGGTTCTCGACCGCCTCGCCGGGATGCAGTTCCATGCGGTCGTCATCCTTCATGATGAGCATGCCGTCGCGCTCGACCACCGGCCGCTCTTTGGCGAAATAGAGCGGCACGATCGGGATGTTCTCCTGCAGGATGTACTGCCAGATGTCGAGCTCAGTCCAGTTGGACAGCGGAAAGACGCGGATCGATTCGCCCGGCGCGATGCGGGTGTTGAAGATCTTCCACATTTCCGGCCGCTGGTTCTTCGGGTCCCAGGCGTGCTGGGCGTTGCGGAAGGAAAAGATGCGCTCCTTGGCGCGCGACTTCTCCTCGTCGCGGCGGGCACCGCCGAAAGCGGCGTCGAAACCGTATTTGTCGAGCGCCTGGCGCAGCGCCACCGTCTTCATGACATGGGTGTGGGTGTTGGAACCATGGTCGAAGGGATTGATGCCGTCGCGCACGCCGTCCTCGTTGACGTGGACCAAAAGGTCGAAGCCGAGCTTCTGCGCCATCTGATCGCGAAAGGCGATCATCTCGCGGAATTTCCAGGTGGTGTCGACATGCAGGAACGGGAAAGGCGGCTTGGCCGGATAGAAGGCCTTCATTGCCAGATGCATTAGCACCGAGGAATCCTTGCCGACCGAATAGAGCATCACCGGCTTGGAGAAAGACGCCGCGACCTCGCGGAAGATGTGGATGGATTCGGCCTCGAGCCGCTGCAGATGCGTGAGCGCGATATTCATGGAGCGTCGAGCGTTCTCTCGTGCCGTGGAGCGGAAATCTTGCATCGCAGGGGCAATCCGATGCCGCCCAGGCGCAGATTTCACTTCGGACAAACTGTTTCGTGCGGGCGTTCTAACAGATCGACGCCGCCGATAACAATGCAAGACCCGCACGGCGCGCGGTGATTGGAGAACGAATTTTCCAAACACGCCCTGCAAAGCGGAAAATCCTGCCGGAGCCATCGAAAACGCTGAGCGGGAAAAGCCGTGGCGCCCAGAAAATTCCTGAGTTCCCCGATCCTCGCCAGACCAGGGGATTTCTGTCGCAACATTGTCGACCGCACTATCGCGGATCGGCGCCAGCCGCTATATGGGCTCGGGGTACGGGCAAGGCGCGGCAAACGGAGACCGGCGAGGCGGCCTTTGGCTGGCTCGATGGATCCGGGCGCAACCTGGAATTGCGAAGCGAAGCATTTGAACCCGTCTACAACGCTCCGGCGCCACCTCACGCCCGCACAGATCAACATCTATTTCTCGATCGTCTGCTTTTTTTCGCCGCCGGTGCTTGGATCGCTGGTCAGCATCGCCTTCAATGCCGGTGGCGTGTGGTCGGCGATGCTGGTGGCCGCGAAGCGGCGACGCTTCAATATCGACCGGCCGATGCTCGCCGTCACGGCGGCGATCTATGCCTATTGCGCGGCGATGGTTCTCGCTTCGATCGTCAACGGCACGCTGGCTGCTGATTTGCGGTTCTTCCTGCCGTTGATCACCTTCCTGCTTTTCCCCCTCTCCTATTCGACGTGGAGCATCACCGAGAAGACCGCGCTGGCACGCATCGCCATTCTGGCCAGCACCGCGGCCTGCTTCGGCGCGCTGGCGATGGCCGTGTTCCAGTCCCACCGGCTCGGTGTGAGGGCGGAGGGCGGCGCCGGCAATCCGATCGTCTTCGCTACCGTCACGTGCCTTGCCGCCATGACATGCCTTGCCGGCGCGCTGTCAGGCATCGAGAAACGCTGGAAGCTGCTGGTCCTGGCAGCGATAGCCGGAGCCCTGGCGATCGTCTATTCGGGATCGCGCATGATCTGGGTAGCCGTGCCGATTGCTGGCATCGTCGTGCTCCTCATCAACCGCCGCCGGTTCACCGGCGCCAGCGTGGCGCGCTTCGCGGCGATCGGCATCGTGGTGGCCCTTGTGATTGCCGCCATCGGCTCTCGCGTCATCCTGGACCGGGCCGATTTCCTGGTCAGCGACTGGGATGCGCTGAATGCCAATGGCGACCATTCGACCGCGCTCGGCTTGCGCGTGGCGATGTGGGAAATCGGTTTTGCCGCGTTTCGCGAGATGCCGATTTTCGGCCACGGCATCTCGGCGAGCCGGGCGCTGATAAAGCACGGCTTGCAGGACCAGTTCGGCCTACAGCAGGGTTTCAGCCATTTCCACAACGGCTTCCTGACGGCGCTGGTCGAGGCCGGCCTGCTGGGAGCATTGGCCCTGGCGTCGATCTTCGTCGTTGCCGCACGGAATGCGGCACGGACGCTGCGCCGCAGCGCCGATCCGGTGGAGAGGTTCGGCGCGACGATGATCCTTGTCGCCGTCATCACCTATCTCACCGGCGGAATGGCCGGAATCCTGGTCGGCCACGATATCCTCGACGCGACGCTAATGGTGTTCCTGATCTCGGGAACCTACCTCGCTTCCGGACGGACGATAGAACCGACCGGAAAAAGCGCGCCCACCATGGCGCCGGGCGCCAGCCCGCAACCATGAAGGTCCTGGTCACCGGCGCGACGGGCTTCATTGGACGCCGGATCGTCAGCCGGTTGGGCGAGGCCGGATTCGACATACGGATTGCATCGCGCCTGCCGCAGCGGCTGGCAGGCGAGGACGATGCCGTCGCGCTGCCCGGTACCGATGCACCGCAGGAGGCCTTTCTGACCCTGATGCGTGACGTGACGCATGTCGTCCACTGCGCGGCGCTCAATAATGACCGCAGCGCCGGCGCGGCCGACTTGCGAGCCGTCAACGCGACGCTGACCGGACAGCTCGCCCAGGCCGCCGCCACGCGCATCGACGGGCGCTTCGTCTATCTCTCCTCGATTCGCGCCATGGTGGGCGCAAGGTTCAGCGGCACGATCGACGAGGCCACGCCCCCTGCCCCGCAATGCGCCTACGGGCGCTCCAAGCGCGAAGGCGAGATCGCAATTCTGGAGGCTTTTGCAACGGCCGGACGCGCCGGCGCGACGGCGCTGCGGTTGGCGCCGGTCTATGGCGAAGGCATGAAGGGAAATCTGCGCGGGCTGATGCGGTTGGCCGCCACCGGCCTGCCGCTGCCGACAGCCGCTCTGACGGCGGTTCGTTCGCTCGTCTCGCATGAGGCCGTGGCCGGCGCCGTGACGCATCTTTTGAGCCGTCCCACGGCGCCGCTCCCAACTTATGTGCTGGGCGATGCTTCGCCGGTTGGGATGTCCGAAATCGTCACCGCGTTCCGGCGCGGATACGGCCGCCCGCCCCGGCTTCTTCCCATGCCGGCCTGGCCGTTTCGGATGCTGGCCACGCTCAGCGGCAGACAGGCTGCGTGGCATGCGCTGGTGGCGACGCAGGTCTGCGATTCGTCGTTGCTTGCGTCGGAAGGCTGGGAACGGGAGGCCGACACACTCGGCCGGCTTGAAGAACTAGCGCGACAGAGGAGCCGTTCGCCGCTTCCGTGAGCGGTGAAACGCTCTATGCGCGGAAGAACGTGCCCAGCAATATCTTGAGGTCCAGGCCGGTCGAGGCGGCCTTGACGTAGGCCGCATCGGTTTCCGCGCAAAGTCTTGGATCGGACATGTCGATGCCCTTGACCTGCGCCAGCCCTGTGATGCCTGGAAGTGCTGCCAGCACGGCCAGTTCCTTGCGCCGTTCGATCAGCTCCGCCTGCGTCGGCAGGCATGGACGAGGGCCGACAAGGCTCATCTCACCCTTCAGCACGTTCCAGAGCTGCGGCAGTTCGTCGATCTTGGTTGCGCGCAGAACCTTGCCGACCGCGGTGACCGAACGGGCCGGCGCCTCGTGGGTGGGCAAGGAAGGGGTTTCCCGATACATGGTGCGCAGCTTGTGACAGGCGAAGAGGGCTCCTCCCCGGCCGACGCGGATCTGCGAGAAAATGGCTGGGCCCGCCGACGTCGCCCGGATAGCCAGCATCGCGGCAAGCAGGACGGGTGACGCCAGCGCCAGCATCGGAACGGCGACCGCCAGGTCGAGCGCGCGCTTTGCCGTCATGGCTCAGATCCGGCGCCAGAGGAAAGCGACATAGAGCCCGACCGTGCCCATGAATGTCTGCCGGTAGACACCGCTTTTGCCGAGCAGGCCGAAGCGCCTGAAGATATTGCCCTTGCGCGCCCTGATGAACAGGCGAAGGCAAAGCGCTGCATCGCGCGCGATGAGGTCGCGGTTGACCGCTAGGCCGCGCAGATTGGTGTCCGTCCAGGTGGCGAACTGGCCCTTGAACAGACGGCCCAGCCTTGAAAACCTCGCTTTCCATGAAACGTTGGCGCCGACGAGGTTTGCCGCGTGCTGGCGGTATCTGACCAGCGGCCGCGGCTCGTAGCGGACTTTGCCGCCGGCGGCGGTGACGATGAGATAGGCCCACCAGTCGTGGCTGACGAATTCGGTTCTGGCTGACGCTTTTGCCAGAAGGTCGCGCGCCTTGCGGTTGAAGAGCATGGTGTTGCCGCCGGCGATGCTTTGCACCAGCGCGTTGCGGAAGGACGGCGGGCGGCGAAAGAGCGGCGAGTAGCCGGCCGGAGCACCGGCCTCAGAAATAGTCGCTGTGCGCGAGCAGAACAGGAGCGGCGTTTCCATGTCCTCTCCCTCCATCCAGCGGATGGCGGCCTCCAGCCGATCCGGCTCCCAGACATCGTCCTGGTCGCAAAAGGCGTAGCAGTCGGCATCGATGCGCGGATCGAGGATCATGGAGCGGAAATTGGCGGCGAAGCCCCTTCGCGGGCCCTGCAAAAGTGTCAGCGACCCCTTGGTCCAGCGCGATCGCCACGCCTCGACGATCGCGGCCGTGGCGTCCGACGAGCCGTCGTCGGAAACCCAGAGATCGACGAGCGGCCAGGATTGCGTAGCCAAGGATTCCAATTGTTCGCCGATATAGGCCGCGCCATCCTTCGTGCCCATGAGAACGGCCACGCGCTGATCTTTTCTGGTCACGGCTTTGGAATCACTTGCCCGCGAGGTGCTTGAAAGGTTTTCAATAGCTAATTGCGGGCCCGCGGCAAAGTTTTAACCGACCTGCCCGGCCGCTTTCGGCACCGCCTCTTCGCGCACGCCGCCCATGTCTTCTTCCGCCCGATAGAGCCCGGCCAGGATGGCAAGTGCCGCGGTCTTGTCTCGAGCTTGCATCGCGGCCGCCAGCGCCGGCAGGGCCGCCTCAATCCTCGGCCATTCGACGACGCCGGTCCTGAGGCCGAAGATCTTGGCGGTGTCGAGCTTGACCACCTCCTCGTTCTCGGCGTGCAGCGTCTCGTGCAGCTTCTCGCCTGGCCTGATGCCGGTGAAGCGGATCGGAATATCGGTGTAGGGGCTTTTGCCGGCCATGCGGATCATGGTTTCGGCGACTTCGAGGATCGGCACCGGCTTGCCCATGTCGAGCATGTAGATGGCGTAGTCGTCCTTGCCCTGGCGCTGCTCGGCATCGGCGGCCGACATGATGACGAGATCGACGGCCTCGGCCATGGTCATGAAATAGCGGGTCATGCGCCGGTCGGTGATGGTGACCGGCCCGCCGGCCTCGATCTGCGCCTGGAAGACGGTCGCCACCGAGCCGTTGGAGCCGAAGACGTTGCCGAAGCGCACGGCGATGAATTTCGTGCCCGAATGACGCAGATCGGCGGGGCCGGCATGGCCGTTCGCCGCGCCGGCACGCGGCGGCGGCGAGGCCGCCTGGGCCTCATGCAGCGAGGACACGATCTGTTCGGCCGCACGCTTGGTGACGCCCAGCACCGAGGTCGGGTCGACGGCCTTGTCGCTGGAAATCAACAGGAACTGCGGCACGCCGCATTCGGCGGCGATCTCGGCGCAGGCGAGCGTGCCGAAGACATTGGTCTCGATCGCCGCTTCCCAGTTCTCCTCGAGCAGCGGCACATGCTTCAGCGCCGCAGCATGAAAGATGATGGCGGGTTTGAACTCGCTGACGAGGCGCGTCATGTGAGGCCGGTCGGTGACGTCGACGATGCGGCTGGTCAGCCGGTCGCGGTCGGCGTCGTCGGTCTGCTGATCGAGCTGGAAAATGCCGAATTCGGAATTGTCGGCCACCAGCACCGCCTCGGCGCCCAGCTCCAGCGCGCGCTTGACGAGCACGCGGCCGATGGAGCCGGCGCCGCCGGTGACCATCACGCGCTTGCCGCCAACGAAGGTGCCGATGCGCGTGGTATCGGTGGCGACCGCCGAACGGCGCATGATGGTTTCCATCTCGACGGCATCGAGAACCAGCTTGCCGCCCTGGCCCAGTTCCGACAGGCCGGCAAACTGGACGACGGCGATGCCGCTGTGGCGGGCGACGCGCACCAGCTCGGCATAGTCTTCGATCTCGCGCTCGACCCCCTGGCCGAAGATCAGAAGGTCGAGGCTTTGCGTGCCTTTGACATAGTCTTCCAGCACCTCGACCAGGCGCGGTCGCAGCGCCACGACCGGAACGCCCTGGATCCGCGTGCCGAGCGGCGCGGCGCTCTCGGTGGCCATTATGCCGGCGATGGCGTATTCGGCGGGCTGCGCCGTGCGGGTGAAGCGCACGATCAGATCCGCTTCGCCCAGCCGGCCGATGAACAGCGCCTGCTTGGTCGAGGCATCGCCGGCGGCGCGGCGCAGGATGCGCCAGCTCGCGCCGTCGCGCAGGAAGCGATAATAGAGCCTGGGCGCCGAAATGATGGTGAAGGAGACCAGGAAGAAGACGATGAACTGGCGCTCGTTGAGGCCGGCGACCGGCTGGAAGAAGAAGCGGAAGGTAAGCGAGGCCAGATAGAGCACCACCGTCAGGCTGCCGCAGCCCTTGAGGATGTTGAAGAAGTCGGGCGTGGAGGCAAAGCGCCAGACGGTGTTATAGAGACCGCTGGATCGGAACAGCAGATGGGCGATGAGCACGATGAGCGCCCAGCAGGCCAGCCCGCCGACGGAGAACGCGTCGAAGGAAAGCCGCGACTGCGACAGGATGAGACTAAGCGCCACCGCGACCAGGACCATGACGAGATCCTGGACCATGATGATGGCGCGCCGCATCCTCGGTCGGAGTTCCGATACGGCTTCTACGTATGCGGTCATTGGGCAGTACTGACTCCAGGCGCGGTGATACTATCAGAACGGCCGCGGACAAAACACATCGCCCACCGCCACTTCAGATTGCAATCCCCAACCCCGTCACCCGGTTACCGCCTTAGCGCGGAGAGGGCGGGAGGGCTAGAGGTTTTTTGGGCGATATTCGATTGTGCGGATGATTTGACTTGAAGCCGCAATAACTCAGGCTGGATTGCCAGTCGTTCAGAGAAACTGTCAGATACCCAACAGGGAAAGCTAATAAATGTCACGATGTGACGATCCGGCTTCCATCTTTGGCTTCAGCGAGCTCGGCGAGCGGCCGAGTGGAGTCGCTGACGGCGGTGACGATCAGGTCTGCGGAAGCGGTTTGGCCAGCCCCTAGGCTCGCAGCGTCCCACAAAATGACGACAGCCTGTCGCGACCGAGCCGGGATCTCAATAGTTGGGCACGCGGTTCCGGCTTTCCGCTGTCTCCGCGATGCAAGTATTCTTAACTGAGTCATGTCAGAATCATCTGAATTTCCGGATGTTTGCGGGGCGAATACGCCGGAACGAAGAAGACACGCTGTCGAGTTGTCGATGACGAAGCCGAATGCCGTTCCGATGAATGATCTCAAGCGTCTGTACCAGCGCTATGAGGTTGAAATCGCGCGCGAAGTAGCAAGCACGCTGCGGTCCGGATGGTGGCTCAATGGCGCGGCAGGGAAGCGATTCGCGGCGAACTTTGCGACGTTTGCAGGAGCCTCGGATTGCATCCTCGTCGCAAACGGAACGGACGCCCTTGAACTAGCCTTACGCTCCATCGTCGGGCTCGGCGATGCGCATGGACGCGAGGTGATCGTGGCGGCGAATGCCGGGGGATATGCCAGTTGCGCGTGCTGGCACAACGACCTCATTCCAAACTACGTCGACATCGAACCAGCCAGCCAACTTGCAAGCGTCCAGTCGGTGCTGGAAGCGGTGAGTACCGACACGGCAGCGATTGTCGTTACCCATCTTTACGGCGGCGTGGTCGATGTTCCCGCTATCCGGGCAGGACTTGTCAATGCCGGCATGTCGCACATACCGGTCATTGAGGATTGCGCCCAGGCACATGGTGCTCGCATCAGGGGTGAAACGGCTGGATCGCTTGGAGACATCGCCACTTTCAGCTTCTATCCGACCAAAAATCTCGGCGCGATGGGTGACGGCGGCGCAGTCCTCACCTCCAACCCAAGACTGGCGGACCGCGTTCGTCAGCTTCATCAATATGGCTGGAGTTCCAAATACCATGTGGCCCTGCCGGGAGGGCGCAACTCTCGCATGGACGATGTCCAGGCCGCGATTTTGGATGTGCTGCTTCCGGACTTGAACAGCCGCAACGAACAACGCCGTAGCATCCTTGGCCGATTTAAGGCCGCCACCGGACGCCGGCTCAAATTCCTTGACGGCGGCAACGGCGCCGTCGCACACCTCGCGGTTCTGCTGTGTGACGACCGGGACGCATTCCGCACTTTCATGAAGGAGCGCGGGGTCGATACCGATGTCCACTATCCCGTGCTCGATTGCGATCAGGTTGGTTGGGCTGCCCTGCCCATGAAAGGGACCGAAAATCTCGCAATCTCCAGGGCAAGCATCAGTCGTCTCTGTTCCGTCCCGTGCTACCCGGACATGACGAATGATGAGGTCGAGCAAGTGTGCGGGGCCTTGGGCGAATGGGAGGCAATGTGACTGCGCGCTCTCTTGTTTTTCCCATTTACCGCAATGAGCCGAACATTCCTTCCCTGTTGCAGGCCGTCGCCAAATTCGACGCCATGTATGAGGGCGACATCGAGTTTGTCTTCGTCATCGACGGGTCGCCCGACCAGTCGGGCGGCCTGCTGGTCAGAGCTTTGAAGGACGCCAGCTACAGGTACAAGATCATCTTCCACAGCCGGAATTTTGGCTCCTTCACGGCCATTCGGACGGGGCTTGAGCACGCATCCGGCAAACATGTGGCCGCGATGGCGGCCGACCTGCAGGAGCCGCCCGAGCTCATTGTCGAATTCTTTTCGATGCTGGAAAAGGATACGGCCGACGTCGTTTTTGGCCGCAGAACCGGCCGCGACGATCCCCTTCTGACACGTTTCCTGTCCCGGGCCTTCTGGAGCGTCTACCGCAGGCTGATCTTGCCCAGCATGCCGAGCGGCGGGGTCGATATATTTGCCTGCAACCGCCAGGCGCTCGATGCGATCCTGTCAATCGAGGAGCCAAACAGCTCGCTTGTGGTTCAGCTGTTCTGGGTCGGGTTCAGGCGGGAGTTCGTGCCCTACCGGCGGCGCGAGCGGGAGCATGGGAAGAGTGCCTGGGGCATTGGGCGCCGGCTCAGATATATGATGGATTCGATCTTCTCGTTTTCCGATTTTCCGATCGTTTTCATACTCTGGGTAGGCATTGCGGGCTGCGTGCTCAGCCTTGTGTTTGCCGTGATCACCGTCGTCGCCCGCTTGCTGGGCAAGATCGATCCGGCCGGATACACGACCCTAGTGCTGCTGATCGTGGGCTTTGGATCAGCGATCCTCGCGGTGCAAGGCATCCTTGGCTGTTATCTTTGGCGGGCGGTTGAAAATACCAAATCGCGCCCGTTGCGGATAATAAGCCGCATTGTTGACGGGACGTCCGCATGAACGACAAACCATTTTTTGTTCATGACCGCGGGATCTGCGAAAGCATGCGCGTCGGCAATGGCACGCGCATATGGGCGTTTGCCCATGTCCTCCCAGGCGCCGTGATCGGCGCGAACTGCAACATCTGCGATCATGTCTTCATCGAAAATGACGTGAGCGTCGGCGATGACGTCACGATAAAAAGCGGCGTTCAGCTATGGGACGGCGTCCGGCTGGGCAATCGCGTGTTCGTCGGCCCGAATGCGACCTTCACCAACGACCGCTTCCCGCGTTCGAAGCACTATCCGGAGCAGTTTCTCCAGACGATTGTCGAGGACGGCGCGTCGATCGGTGCCAACGCAACGATCCTGCCGGGCATAACGATTGGCCGCCAGGCGATGATCGGCGCCGGCGCCGTGGTGACCAAGAACGTGCCGGCAAACGCCGTGGTGGTTGGAAATCCGGCCGTCATCGTCGGCTATCAGACCGGCCCGCAGGTCGAGCCTGTGATGACGCAAGCGGCCCCCGGCGCCGCGGGCGACAGAATGGCGCTGGGCGTCGGCGGATGTGAACTCTGGCGGCTGCCGCATTTCAGCGACCTTCGCGGCGAGCTGGCCCCGCTCGAGTTCGGACACAACCTGCCGTTCAAGCCCTTGCGCTCGTTTCTCGTCTACGGCGTCCGTTCCGACAAGGTCAGGGGCGAGCATGCGCACCGCCAGTGCCAGCAATTCCTGATTGCCACCCATGGCCGCCTGTCGGTGGTCGTCGATGACGGTCACGACAGAAAGGAAGTGTCGCTGGCAGACCCTTCGGTCGGGCTCTATCTGCCGCCCGGGGTGTGGGGCATCCAGTACAAGTTCCAGCCGGACACGGTCTTGCTCGTCATGGCCTCGCATCCATATGACGCAAGCGATTATATCAGGGACTATTCGGATTTCCTCGCGACGGTCGGGCCGGATGGCCGCTGACCGGATAGGCTCGGACGCGCTTCGTTTTCTTGCGGCGGGAGGACTGAACACCGCGCTGACGAGTGCCGTCTACTTTGCCGGCCTGACGATCCTGTCGTCGGGCATTTCCTACACGATTGCCTGGCTGGCAGGCCTCGCATTCGTGATGGTGTTCTATCCGGATCGTGTCTTTCCCGGCGGGCGCACCGGCTTGACGGACCGGCTGGCGGTCGGCGGCTCGGTCTCCGCGGTGTTTGTGGCAGGCTTGGTAAGCCTTCATCTTCTCGAGCGAGCGCTGCAAAGCCGAGCGGCGGCATTCTTTGCAACGCTTGTCGTCACGACGATGCTCAATTTCCTGGTTTCTCGATGGATACTGCGCAGACGATACTGACACGCCCCTCCTCGATCCGGGCGGCGGTCTCGGTGGCCATGATGCCGGCGTATTCGGCAGGCTGGGCCGTGCGGGAGAAGCGCACGATCATGGCGCGCCGCATCCTCGGTCGGAGTTCGCAGAGGGACATGCTATCAGAACGGCGCCGGACAAAACATCGTCCGCCGCCACTCTGGATTGCAAATCCTCAACCCTGTCGCCCGACTACCGCCTTTAATGTTCACGTCAAAGTGAAGACTGCTGCGTCCATCGGTTACCTACTAAGGGGCCACCGCCCTGATGTCTCCCAGATTACTGTCTAGATGCATGCTGTTGCGAATTGCCGACCCGACTCTTGAATCAGAGGAAGTTATCAGTGAGCCGAGACTGGGAAAACTGGGATGTTGGTGAAATCGCAAATGAGATTCATTCAATCTGGCAGAAGTCCCCAATTGAAAACGCTCATCGCCAAGAGCTTGTGGATATAGTATTGGGTCACGTCCCTGCTACAGCACCGTCGATTTTGGAAGTCGGTTGCGGGTCAGGTCTTATCTATCAAAAACTGATAGGACGTCTACCTACTGGCTCCAGATATATGGGCGTCGACTCGTCTTTAAAAATGTTGAATATAGCGAGAAAAAGTTTTCCCAAAGGCGAATTTCATTTCGGGGACGGCTACGGCCTTCTATTCGAAGATCGGGAATTCGACGTAGTTCTGTGCTTTGAGGTGCTCGGGCATATTCCCGAAATAGAACAGTTCGTGGCGGAATTGCTTCGCGTTTCACGCAAAACGTGCATCTTTACCACTTGGCCGAGCGAGAGTCAGGAGGTAGTGGAAAATTACGAAACGATTGGCAACGTTCAGTTTCTGCACCGACGGTATTCAGACGCCTTTGTTCGGAAAACAGTCAACTGTAGGAAGTTGGAGAGCCAAGGCAACATTGAATCCGTCAAGCTCCGCTCGGGAGGGCAAGTCTATATTGTAACGCGCACGCCATGACGCCTGGTGTGCGCGATGCACTCTACTGTCCGTAATTTATGAGCCGATTGAAGTGCCGTGCCCTTGTGCTACTCGAACTTGGCAAAAGGGAAACGTTTTGGCGTGCCGTACAGCGCCGTTGGCCGCACTACTTCATAGATGGTGACAGGTACGTCTGCTTCCCGCACGAACACTCGAAGCCGCCAGCCCGCCTGAAGATCGGTGACAGAGGTATTCAGGGAAAACTTCACTGGAAGATCCGCTTCAAGGCCCGAGAGAGAGCGTGTCGTAGAGCCAAGGATCTTGTCTTTGTTTGACACGATTTCTATGCCTATGAACCCGACTGCCGTCGGGGCAAGCGGCACGACGCCAAGATAGACTGTCGCGAGGGAGGGAAGCGCGAATTGCACCGTGTACTCCCTGTAGGATAGCTCCGATAGACTCTCGCTCAGCCGCAGCTCATCACGTCGGGCCCGGCCAAAGTGCCGACGGCTGAACAGCTCAAGCGGAGAAAACACGGAGGAAATGGTATCCCACACTTCGCTCGACCGCCAGGTGACGGCTCTCGCAAGTCTGAGTGGGCGAGAGAAATGCTGAGCCTCCACCTCCGAATGGAGCCTAGCAATTGTGGAAGCCACGGTGGGTTCAAATCTTTCGTGGAGCATGTCTGGTCGGACTCCCGAGGCGTCGGTGATTACGCCGATGGACGTGGGCGCCCATCTTTTGAAGGCACTGGCATAGAGGTCCATCAGTTCCGCACGGACGTAGCTCGAGCGCCCAAGAATAGATATCGTCCGGTAGGCGGCGCGCAACATCTCCGCCCGCCGTACAGTTGAATACCCAATAAGCTCCTTGACGGACTGCGCCAACTCTTCAGGTGACGTATTCTTAGCTATCAGGCCGCTATAGCGATGCTTGATCAATTCGGATACACCACCAACATTAGCCGATACAACAGCCAAACCAGACGCCATAGCCTGCAGCATCGTCTGCGGCATGGATTCGTCTAGCGCGGAGATAAGCAACAAGTCGCAGCTCGCGTAGAAGCGTTCCGGATCAGAAACGAAACCATGAAAAATTACATGATCTTCCAGACCTTGCTCCACCACATAATCGCGGCATACTTTAGCGTAGTCAGGGCGGAGGTCATCGTAACCGAGCACATGAACTGTAACGTCGTGCCCCACCTTCTGCAGCAGGAGAGCCGCCTTGATGGCAGCGAGTTGATTCTTGCGAGGCTGGAGCGTTCCTGAGACGACTATCTGCACCGGACTTTGCATAGCGAAGTTCCGAGCCTCACGAGCCTCGAAAAGCGAGAAAAAGACGCTATCAACTGGACAGACAATGCGCCGCACGGGAACCCCAGACGCTTTCTTCCATTGCTCTCCATGCGTTGACGAAGAACAATGAATCGCATGGGCGAAAGCCCGCGTGTTAGCACCCTCATAATATTGGTGGACACTGGCAACAACCGGAACGCCCAGTACCGATCCGAGTGCCGTCATGGTTGGCTGCCATGTAGCGAAATGAACAAGTCCAACATTCGAATCGCCCAGTCGTTCCCCAACGCGTTGGGCAACCTCTATATCGGTCGCATGTAGCGACCGTGCCTTGAATTCGTCGGCGCTGTTCGCTCCATGAGGCCAGTCCTCCTCCAACAGAGGTGCATCCTTCACTGCTTCGCGCCAGCGACGAGCAAACTCCGGTCCGAACTTGTCGTCCCGCCGGACCAAACCAACAACCCGGAAGCCAAACGACGCCACAAGCGCCGCATGTCGTAGCAAATGAAGCGTCGCACCTCCCAGTGCCGCTTCGTGAAACGCGTATAGAACTGCCTTGTTCTTCAAACGCTTGTGAAGTCCTGTCGCAGCGAGCGCGCCATACAGGTCGTAATACTGCACCTCCGCAGTATAGGCACCTTCGACAAATGCCCGCGCCCGCTCCAAGATTTCATCGCGCTGCTCCGCCTTGAGTGTGAGCAAACCTTCAATCGCGTCTGCCCAATCCTCAGGTCGATTACGCACTTTGACACAAACCGTGTCAGGCAGGCCGCTATAGGGTGGCACGTCACTCATCACACTAATTGCACCGGCGGCGACCGACTCCAGCAATTTGATAGGGCTTTTGCTCTGATCTGCGCGTGTCTCACCCTCGAGTGGCGTGAGCGAGAGATCGAAATACGTGCTGCTCAACTCATCCAGATATCTCTCGTAAGAATGGGTGAAAGGCCTGAAATGAACATCGCACTTCAGTGCCGGAAAATCACCCGGATCAACTCCCCAGAAATGAAATTCAACATTGTCTCGGTATTTAGACGCAATACGTTGAAGCCCTGGCCATATCTTCGATATAACTGGCGCGCGAAATTTATTGCTAAATATCGCAATCCTAAGCTTTCCATTCCGTTTGTATAAACGTGGCTCTATGTAGCGACGCTGTATACTGGTATTTAGTCTAATTGCATGCGGGTTATAAGTTTTGACGTCGTCGAGAATTTGATCGCTATATCCAATAACGGCATCAGAAGCAGTCACCTGAGCCACTATGCTGCGATATGCTGGCGTGCCAGGCGCGATAGAGGAATGTTCTGACCCCACTTCATGGAAGCGAAGCATATTGTCATCCATAAGGTAGGCGCAGGAGATCCCTCTTCCCTCGGTGCCCGTCACTAACTTTTCTGCCGATCCTACAGTGCGGTATAGAATGGCTACGTCGGTATCCGAGGTGTCAAAGGAAGGGACATCTCGCTCCCTAACGAAGGTACTTGAAAAACCCTTCTGCCCCTCAAGACGCTCGAAATTGCGGATAGTTACATCGACCGATGTGCTGTAGTCCGGCTTCGACACCAGGATGCGCCTGTGCTGCATTGCTCCTGATGCAGCAACTGCCATTTCTGTAGGAGTACAATAATCATTGAACTTCGATATGAAAGGCAATGCCTCCTCTCTATAATATTCCCTTATCTCTTTATCCGAGAACCTATTTCGCCAACCCTCCGCTGAAACCAGATCGTAATTAGCAATATTGTCAGGTCTTAGCTTTCTATCCCGATCAACTTGGAGGTACTTTGAAGTGCGGGTAAAATCTGCTCGTATATCTCGACCGAGCGAGTTCTTCATGTTAGCGTGAACAATTGAGCACGTCGTATCTATCCATTGGAACGGGGCACTTCGTCCGAAGCGCAGCCAAAGATCGTAATCCGAATATCGCCTTGCCACCACGTGAGGATCGTACATGCCGTGCCTCTCGAAAAGAGCGGCATGGTGAATCACTGAGTTGTTAGCGATGTAATTGCCCTGTAGGAGAAGGGCGTAATTGAACTCCTGTCCCAGCACGCGCTGAAAGGCCTCGCCCTCTTCGGTCGAGCGATAAGCATCGCAACTTCCATAGACGACGCTTGGTACGGACTGGCGCTCGAGCCACCCCATGCGAACCTTCAAGCTGTCTTCCGTCCAAAGATCATCATCAAACTGATAAGCGATGTACTTCCCACGGCCGCGAAGCGCAGCCTGATTCACTCGTAGAGCCGGAAGGCCACTATTATGTTTATAAGAGTGGATGACGACCCGATTGTCGGCAGAATGGTATTCATTCAGCACATCAGCGGTTCCATCGCGCGAACCATCATCCACGACGATGAGCTCTAAGTCACCATAACTCTGTGAAAGGACGCTCTCAATCGACAGCTTCAGAAGCCCATCTGCGCGCGCAAATGTGGGAAGGATAACCGTCACCCTGGGTTCTGATCCTCCCTTCTCTATGCGCCTAATGGAAAGATCGTGGCCACAGTCACCAAACTTCATGCTACCCTCGTAATTCTATGTTTATCAAGTATAAATATCAAAATCAAACATAACTATCCCTGAACCGACTCATACTTTTCTATCACTTCATCAGTCTTTCCGTCCATGACGACCCTTCCTTTTTCGAGCCATACCGTCCGAGCACAAAAACTTCTCAATAAATCAAAATTATGTGAAGAAAAAACTAATATTTTACCTTGTTCCATAAACTCGAACATTCTTCGCTTTGCTTTATTTGCAAAACGAATGTCGCCAGCTCCCATGACTTCGTCAATCAAAAGTATTTCTGGATTTATACTTGTAGATACAGCAAATGCAAGGCGGATGAACATGCCCGCGGAATACGTACGGACGGGATATGACAAGAATTCTCCAAGCTCGGTAAAATCCTCGATTTCAGGCAGCTTTGCCTCTACCTCTTCGGGCGTCATGCCGAGCAGCAATCCTCGGATGCGTATGTTATCTCGACCGGTTTGGTGCATTTCGAAACCGGTTGCAAACTCAAACATGGGGCAGACATGGCCCTCCGTTTCGGCGATACCGCTGGTCGGCGTGTAGATACCTGCTATAACCTTCAACAGAGTGCTCTTGCCCGCCCCGTTAAGTCCGATAAGCCCCACCCTCTCCCCCTGTTCGATAGCGAGAGTGACGTCCTTGAGTGCCTCAACACTGTAGGTGCTGGGGATTGCGCCTCCGCTCCGCTTTCTGGCTAGCCATCCAATCAAGCCGTCGGTGTTCATATCGCCGGTGAAACGCACACCGACGTTCTGTAATCGTATGAAGTTCCGCGTCAAAGGAGAAACACCACCTTCTTGTCCAACCGCCCCGCCACGTACCAGGCAACGCAATACACCACCACAATATAGATCGACACAAAGCCATAACTCGAGAGCGGCGCCAATTCGCCAGTCAGTATTGGATACCGAACGACTTCAATCAAATGATAGATCGGATTGATGAGATAAACAAATTCTAGCCCATGAGTCTTTAGAACACTCGCCGGAACGACGATCGGAGTTAAGTAGAATACTATCTGCAACACACCCGCTAATGCATGCGGCAAATCGCGAAAGGCGGTTCCTAGGTAGGAAAAGACAGTAGTTTGGCCTAGTAGCGCAACATATAGCAAAACAAGACCTGGGGCAGCCAAAATCCACCCGGAAATTTGAACGGTTCCTATAAAAATTTGCACAACAGCCACAGCCAATAGACCCATTGCGAAATTCGTACTGGCGCTTACGACTGCCCGTAAGATATATATCTGCTTTGGGTATGAAAACTGCTTAATATAACCTTCGGCGCTCACAAAGACCGATCCAGCATCGATTACGGACGCGGAAATCACCCCCCAAGTGACGAAACCGAGCATCAGATAGGGTAGAAACGCCTTCAGATCTTGCCCGAACATGACGCCATAGACGAAACCAATAGCCCCAACATACATGCCGAGGTTGAGAAGAATCCACAACGGACCGATGAACGAACGACGGTAGCGACGCTTGATGTCTTGCATACCGATGAAGAACCAGACGCGATGCAGCAGCAACGAGCGAATAACATCCCGGAGTAGCCTGCTCTTGTCTGCACTGGAATAGCTATGCTTCATGAACCGCACCGGTTTGCCCAAGATCGTTTCGCTTCCAATCATGACGCCGTTTCGGGCAATTCCAAGGTTTGAGAGTGGAGCATATCTGGATCAGCCGACACGATGTCACCATGAGTGACCACAATCCCTCGGCGCTATACCGCCCTCGGCAGATGACGCACCCGGATCGGCTAGACATCAAGAAATGAGCCATCAAGCAATTACCAATAATTTTTTGGCTATCCTTCTAGCTACCAAATAAATTCCACCTTCAATATAAGAAATATGTATGTAAATTGCGTATCTTTGCAATTTTCTTAAAGTCTTTCTCCATCCAAATCCGCCACGCCCAAGTTGTTTTGTAAATTTTTGCCTCGACATATCTATGCTTTGAAATAACCTAGCCCACTCAAGTGCCACTTTTTGCAAATTATATATCTCATCTACGTGATTAAACGCCGAATTACCAATATTTTTCCGGGTTCCTGGTGAGCTAATTAGATTTTCGATCGCATTTAGCCACAGCTCTTTGGTGTTTTCGATCAGTAATCCCGTTTCATTGTCTATAACTACATTTCTATAGGGGGGAATATTTGAGTATATACCTGCTATGCGGCACGCGCCATATTCCCGATACTTGTTGTCGGTTTTGCCGCGGTTCGCCTCGTGGTCAAGCAAAGGCGCCAAGCCAATTGCCCAGTTCCTCGAAGCTTGGAACCTGATATAGGTGGCGTAGTCACCGGTATGTGGAAAAAAACGTACCCTCGTCCCCGCTGCGATCCCTCTCGGAAGAACACCGGCAAACTCGAAAATCGTTTTCGGGAATCTTTCCAGAACCGGTTCTATAAGCGGCGCGATCAGATCCAGATCGTCGATACGTGAGGGACTTCCCGCAAATCCGATCCGGATTTCCTCGCTAGCGGATTGAGCCACCCCCTCAATAAGCGAGAAATCAAAAAAAGCCGGCAGGATTGCCACGCGGGTATTAAATCTGGAAACGAATGTTGCTAGTTCAGGAGAATTGACGATCACCGTTTCAGCATGGGAGACCGCGAATTGTAGGGCCTTTCTAATGAGTGGGTGCCGATAATACACGGCAAGCGGGCTTTCCCCTCTGATCCGCCAGAAGTTGTCATCAATGTAGTATATGTACGACCTGTTTGCATCGACAAGCAATTGTGCCCACGAAAGAACCAGAGGATCACCGCACCGCACAAACATGGGGATGGTATTTGGAGTAACGTCGTCGATCCGAAGTTCATTTAGAAATTTCACTTCGTAGTCAACACCATGCAATCCACAAGCTCGCATGATTTGCTCTACCAAATATGTGGTAGCAATCTTTGCTTCTATAACCATTAGAATGCTAGCCATGTCGGCCTCGCAAAGCTGTTCGATATGGCGACCACAGCATCCGCTCAACGGTGCGCCCAAGGATCATGAGGCTCTATCTCGGCCAAGGGCCATGCGAATTAAGCCGTCCTGTCGGCTCTCTTCAACGAATCCCTGGCGTGTGTAGACACGAATAGCCCTGGCATTTTCCTCCATCACTTCCAGAAAGAGGTAGGAGAGGTTCAGAAACCCGGTGCTGAAACGGATGATCTCGGCGCACGATCGGCCAATGTAGCTTTTTCCCGCCATTTCAGGCGCAACAAGAAACCGCCCTATTTCGGCGCTTCCGTTAGTGATGCCGTAAACACCGCATTGGCCGACCGGCTCCCCATTCGCTTCCACCAAGAAGAAAAAATCGTCTTCCTTTTGAAGGTAGCTTCTGTACCAAGCAAGGTGCGCATCGAACGCAATCTTGTCGGAGTTTTTGAACCAAACCCGTGCCTCGTCGCGATTGCGCCAAGCGAGGATGGTCTCGAGATCTCTTTCCTCCATAAGCCTCAAGACGATGGTTCCATCTCCAAAGGGAGCGACGTGCTGCTTCATTGTGCGTAGACGTGCTGCTTCATTGTGCGTATTTGAGAACCAAGTCCGAAACCAGATCCACGTCCGCCTTGCGCATCCGAAGGTGTAGAGGCAAGGAGATGATTTCTTGGCTTGCGATTGCCGCATTCGGGCATGTGCCCGCCGCGAAAGCGTACATCTGGTAATCGGTGTTGTCGCGATAATGGACGCCGGGATAAACGCCGTGCTCGTTCAACGCCAGCATCAGCATGTCACGATTCTTCACGCGTATTTGCAAGAGATGCTGCGCAGATTCACACTCCTTGGCGGTGGGCACAACGGTTACCCTGTTGTGTCCATCAAAATGCTGCCGATACCAGGCGGCCAGCTGCCGCCGGAAGGAATTGTCGATATCGAGATATTTTAACTGGACGATGGCCATGGCTGCCATGATCGAGTTGCCGTGGAACTTGTAGCCGACCTCCTCGACGTCATACATCCATTTGTAAGCCCCCTGGGCGGCAGTGCGGGCATAAGTGTCCTTGTTGATGCCCAGCCAAGTGAGCTTGCGGACCCGTTCGTCGTCTTCGGCCTCCTTGAAGCAAATCATGCCGGAGTCGGCTGTGGGGAGATTTTTGACAGCTTGGAAGCTGAATACCGAGACGTCCGCCTCACCGCCAACGTGCTTGCCGTCAACGCGGGTGCCCGCCATGTGAGCCGCATCGAGCACAACTTTGATGCCGTTCGCACGGCATATTTCCAGGATTTTCTGATACCTGCCCACGTTCCCGCCCATCCCGACGAAAATGACGGCTTTTGTTCGATCGGTGATGAGCTTAGCGACGCTTTCAGGGTCCAGGCAAAGATATTCGTCAACGTCGGCGAACACCGGCTTGAGGCCAGCGTAGAGAATGGCGTGGTTTGTCGAAACGAATGTCAATGGCGTTGTTATGACTTCGTCTTCGTTGGTCCATCCATATTTCGATTTAAAAATCTGGAAAGCGAGATGAAGTCCAACCGTATTAGAATTGAGAAAATGAGCGTGTGGAATGCCGGTGTAATCCTTCCACGCCGTTTCAAATTCCGTTGTCTTGAAGCCTAGTCCTGTCCAGCCTTTTTCGAGACACTCACGGATCTCCGATAGACACTCTTCAATGCGGAAACTTGGTACAAATAGCTGAACAGTCATAGTTCCTCCAGCGTTGCCTACTGGTTCAGTTGTGTGTTTGCCAGCCTCGCCTCTCTGAGCACAAGACGAGACACGATTTCTACAGTGGACCGGCGCCACTGTGGCGCGGTCCATCCGAACGCCGAGGCGAATTTCTCTGTTGAGAGCCGTGAATTAACAGGACGCCTAGCCTTGGCTGGATAATCTGCCATAGCAATATCGCGTATCTGCGCATAAGGACCACCAAACTCCCGGCTGCTGTCCAGGATGTGACGGGCAAAGCCGCTCCAGTTGGCATCACCGGTTCCTACCAGATGATAGACGCCGAATCTGGAAAGGTTCCCGTCGTCACGCAGGCTTGCCGCCGCCAGCAGAATCGCCTCGGCGATGTCGAATGCCGACGTCGGATTGCCCCACTGGTCGGCGACGACCGCGATCTTGTCCCGCTCCGTGGCCAGCCGCAGCATCGTCTTGACGAAATTCCTGCCGAAGGGGCTGTAGGCCCAGGCCGTGCGCAGGATGAGGTGGCGCGGGTTGGCCGCGGCGACCGCCTCTTCGCCGGCGAGCTTGGAGGCGCCGTAGACGCCGAGCGGCGCGGTCGGGTCGGTCTCGACATAGGCGCCGTGCTTGGCGCCGTCGAAGACATAGTCGGTCGACAGATGGATGACGGGGACGCCGAGCCTTGCGGCGGCTTGCGCCACCTTGCCGGCGCCGGTTGCGTTCACGGCGAAGGCCAGGTCCTTCTCGTCCTCGGCCTGGTCGACGGCGGTGTAGGCGGCGGCGGACACGACGATGTCGGGCCTTGCCGCTTCAAGGGCCGCGAGCACCGTGTCGGGTCGCGCAAGGTCGAGCGCCGGCCGGCCGACGGCGACGACCTCGACATCGTCGCGGCCCCGCGCCGCCTCGACCAGGCTTGCGGCAACCTGGCCTTCGCGTCCGGTGACGGCAAGCCTCACGTCGTTACCTTCCTGCTCTCAGCCGCGTTCCCGACCGGGCCGCCTTCGGTCTTTGCAGCGCCGATCGGGGCGTTGCCGATCAAGGCGTTCTCGGCTGGGGCGTTCTCGACTGGGCGCGCCGTAGCCCGGCCCAGCCGCGCGCCGTCGTAGCGCTGCTCGCGGATCGGCTCCCACCACCATTTGTTGTCGAGATACCAGTCGACGGTCCTCGCCAGGCCGCTGTCGAAATTCTCCTTGGGCGTCCAGCCTAGCTCGCGCGCGATCTTGGAGGCGTCGATCGCATAGCGCCGGTCATGGCCGGGGCGGTCGGTGACGAAGGTGATCAGCTCGCGATGGCGCTTGCCGCCGGCGCGCGGCCGCCTGAGGTCGAGCAGGTCGCAGATCGCCTCGACGACGCCGAGATTGGTGCGCTCGGAATTGCCGCCGACATTGTAGCTCTCGCCCGGCCGCCCCCTGGTCGCCACCAGCTCCAGGGCGCGCGCGTGGTCCTCGACGAACAGCCAGTCGCGCACATTGGCACCGGCGCCGTAGACGGGCAGCGGCTTCTCGTCGAGCGCGTTGAGGATGACCAGAGGGATCAGCTTTTCCGGGAAATGGTAGGGGCCGTAATTGTTCGAGCAGTTGGAAAGCACCACCGGCAGGCCGTAGGTCTCGTGCCAGGCCCGCACCAGATGGTCGGAGGCTGCCTTGGAGGCCGAATAGGGCGAGGACGGCGCATAGGGCGTTTCCTCCACGAACATGCCGCCGTCGAAAGGCAGGTCGCCGAACACCTCGTCGGTCGAGACGTGGTGGAAGCGGAAGCCCGCCTTGCGCTCCTCGGACAGGCCGCGCCAATATTCCAGCGCCGCGTTCAGGATGCGGTAGGTGCCGACGATGTTGGTCTCGATGAAGGCGCCCGGACCGTCGATCGAGCGGTCGACATGGCTCTCGGCGGCGAGGTTCATGACGATGTCGATATCGTCGCGGCGCAGGATCTCCAGCACCGCGCGCTCGTCGCAGATATCGGCCTGCTCGAAGCGGTAATTATGCGCGTTCTCGATCGGCCGCAGCGAAGCGAGGTTGCCGGCATAGGTGAGCTTGTCGAGATTGGTGACGCGGTAGGCCGGATTGGCGCATAGATGCCGGCACACGGCCGAGCCGATGAAGCCGGCGCCGCCGGTGACCAGGAAATTCATGCCGCCGTCCCTCCTCACGCGAACACCTCCGCCGCGCCGAGCAGCGGCGCGTTGCGGTCCTTGTCCGAAAGCTGGAAGCCGCCCGCGATCTCCGGCCATGCGATGCCGATCGCCGGGTCGTCGAAGCGGATCGAGCGGTCGTGCCCGGGCGAGTAGGTGTCGGTCACCTTATAGAGCACCTCGGTATGCGGCACGAGCGTGACGAAACCATGCGCGAAGCCTTTCGGCACCAGGACCTGGTTGCCCTTGTCGGCCGATATCTCCAGCGCTTCCCATTTGCCGAAAGTGGGCGAAGAACGGCGGATGTCGACCGCGACGTCGAGCACGCTGCCGCGGATGACGCGCAGCAGCTTGGCTTGCGCGCGCGGCGGCAGTTGGTAATGCAGGCCGCGCAGCACGCCGGCCGCGGCGGAATAGGAATGATTGTCCTGCACGAAAACGAGATCGATGCCGGCTTCGGCAAAGTGCTCGGCATTCCAGGTCTCGCTGAAAAAGCCGCGCGCATCGCCATGCCGCTTCGGCACGATCTCCAGCACGCCGTCGAGGCCGAGCCGCCTGACCTCAAGCACCGCGTTCCTCCATCAGATCGGTGACCCGCCGGCGCAGATAGGCGGCATATTCGTTCTTGCCGAGCCGCGCGGCGCGATCCAGCACCTTGTCGGCGCTGATCCAGTGCTGTTCCAGCGCAATCTCCTCCGGACACGCGATCTTGATGCCCTGGCGATGCTCGATCGTGCGCACGAAAGACGATGCCTCGAGCAGGCTGTCATGCGTGCCGGTGTCCAGCCAGGCATAGCCGCGGCCGAGGCGGTGGACATGCAACTCGCCACGCTCGAGATAGACATTGTTGACCGCGGTGATCTCGAGCTCGCCGCGCGCCGAAGGGCGGATCGTCGAGGCGATATCGACTACCTTGTTGTCGTAGAAATAAAGACCGGTGACGGCCCAGTTTGACTTCGGCTTTTGCGGCTTCTCCTCGATCGTCAGAGCCTTGCCGGTGGCCTTGTCGAAGGAGACCACGCCATAGCGCTCGGGATCGTCGACATAATAGGCGAAGACCGATGCGCCGCCGTCGCGCGTCGCCGCCTCGCGGCAGAGCTGCGACAGGCCACCGCCGAAATAGATGTTGTCGCCGAGAATCATCGACACGCTGTCCTTGCCGATGAAGTCGCGGCCGATGATGAAGGCCTCGGCGAGGCCGTTGGGCTGCGCCTGCACGGCATAGGACAATTCCAGCCCGAATTCGGAACCGTCGCCCAGCAGCGCCTGGAAGACCGGCAAGTCGCGCGGAGTTGAAATGACCAGAATCTGGCGAATTCCCGCGAGCATCAGCACGCTCAGCGGGTAATAGATCATCGGCTTGTCGTAGATCGGCAGTATTTGCTTAGAAACCGCTAATGTTAGCGGATAAAGACGTGTTCCGCTGCCACCCGCAAGGATAATTCCTTTCAACAAGCTCTCCTTGAACTACCGCGGCCCCCGCCTCGACGCCAAGTTGCCCGTGCTTAGTTTTCGGGCGCTGGCTTGTCAATGTCGGCTTTGACTGCTTCCCGACGTTACTTCATCGCTTTCTATCATCTGGTATAAGGCGGTTTCGAGCGAAATCCGACTGCGCCATGAAAAAGGGCCGGCGGGCGCTTGTCGCCCGCCGGCCCTTTTCTCGTCGATTGTTCTCAGCCGCGCTTGAGCAATGTCCACACGGCCGGCACCAGGCTGGCGGCCAAAGCCACCTTGATCAGGTCGCCGACGATGAAGGGCAGGACGCCGAACTGCCAGGACTTTTCCGGCCCGATCAGCGTGGCCAGCCAGGCAAAGCCCATGGCCATCATGACGACCTCGGCCGTCAGCATGGCGCCGAACAGCTTGAAGGGATCGCGGTCCCAGCCGCGGTCGGCGGCCCATCCGGCGATCGCCGCCATGACCACGAAGCCGGCGAGATAGCCGCCCGTCGAGCCCAGCATATAGACAATGCCGATGCCCTTTTCCGGCGTGCCCTGGAAGACCGGCAGACCAAAAGCGCCCTCGGCGAGGTAGAGAAGGAGCGTCGCGACGGCAAGGCGCAGGCCGAAGGCAGAGGCGATCAGCAGCACGGCCAGCGTCTGCAGCGAGATGTCGACCGGGCCGAGCACCACTTTGGTCTTGGCCGAAAGCGTCAGCAGCAGGATTCCGGCGAGCGCCAGGAAGAGCTGGGTCGCCAGCCGGGCAACACCCCGATCCGGCAGGGTGAGAGAAACAAGCGGGCGCATCGTGGTTGCAGTTGCCATGGTCTTCCCCATTCTGGCTGATTTGCCGGGTGGCTGATTAGCTGGCTCTTAAAGCGCATCGCGCAGAAACGCATTCAGGCGACGCGCTTTAAAAATTGTCTTTATGCATGTCGTTCTCCCAAAAACCGCTGCGCAGTTTTGGGCGACATCCATTGATTTTCCTATATTGGCTTCCGTATCGGACGGCAATCATTTTGCCGCATCGCAACGGAGCCCGCAGGCATGGCCCTTGAATTCGACACCAGCTTCGATCCCGCCTACGGCCGGGCGGTTCCGGTTGCGCCGGATGTGCTGCGCATCACCGCAAGAAATCCGGGTCCTTTCACCTTCCACGGCACCAACAGCTATCTCGTCGGCAGCGACACGCTGGCGGTGATCGATCCGGGGCCGGAAGACGACGCCCATCTCGAAACACTGCTCAAGGCGATCGGCGGCCGACCGGTCAGCCACATCTTCGTCAGCCACACCCATCGCGACCATTCGCCTTTGGCGGCGCGACTGAAGGAGCGCACCGGCGCGGCAACGCTTGCCGAAGGCCCGCATCGGCCGGCGCGCCCCTTGCGCATCGGCGAGGTCAATCCGCTCGACGCCAGCGCCGATCTCGCCTTCGTTCCCGATGTCGTGCTGGCCGACAATGCGCTGACTGAGGGCAACGGCTGGGCCATCCGAACCGTGCTGACGCCCGGCCACACCGCCAACCACGCCGTGTTTGCCCTCGAGGGAACCGGAACGCTGTTTTCAGCCGACCATGTCATGGCCTGGTCGACCTCGATCGTCGCGCCGCCGGACGGCGCCATGGCCGACTATATGAGCTCCCTCGACAAGCTTTTGGCACGCGACGATCGCTTGCTGTTACCTGGCCACGGCGGACCTGTGGCCACGCCCCAAAGCTTCATGCGCGGCCTGAAGACGCATCGCAAGATGCGCGAAAGGGCGATCCTGGAGCGCATCCGCGCCGGAGACCGGACGATCGCGGAAATGGTCGCGGCGATCTATCGCGACACCGACCCGCGGCTATACGGCGCCGCCGGTCTTTCGGTGCTTGCCCATCTCGAGGATCTGGTTGCACGCGGCCTCGTGGCCACAGAAGGCGATCCGGCGATCGACGGCGTTTTCAGCCCCGCCGCGTGATCACTCAGCCGGCGCCGCGCCGACCTGCCCGGCGACTTGCTGGTCCAGCTCGCCAAGGAAATCGGTGATGCGGGCGGCGTTGTCGCCGAGGTCGTAGCGGCCGTAGCGCGAGGCCGAGCGCATGTCGACGATGACCTGCTCGCCGTCGTCCGTGATGCGGATGGCGACGTCGGCCGGCAATCCGAGCACAAAGCCCCTGGCCAGCGCGTTGATCGTCGCCTCACTCTGCCCGTTGATGTCGGGATAAGGCGCCGTCAACTGCCAGTCGCGGCGGTCGAGCACGGTTTCGACAGCGTCGACGACGGTTTCGAAAGGCAGGTTGTAGCTGCGCCCGCTGACCAGCGGATAGGCCTCGGCCTGCAGGGCCTGCTCGCCCGGGGTCGGCGGCGACAGCTCGTTCATGTCGGCGGTGCGGTCGCTGGTGTCCAACGCGGGCGGATCGTCGAGATCGGTCGAGATGTCGCGCAGCGGCGGATAGATCGTCGCCCAGTAGACGGCGATGCCGTAGGGTGCCAGCACCAGCAGCGCCAGCAGCGCGCCGATGGAGAGATCGCGGCCGCCGCGATCGCCGAAGCTCCAGACCCTGGCCAGGCCGAGACCGGCCAGCAACAGGGCAAGCGCAGCCAGCAGCGCCACGAGCGCCAGCACCCACAGGAAAGGCGGCGTCTCGACGAGACCCAGCCTGTAAGCGGCAACGGCGGTGAGCAAAAGGACGAGAGAGAATGCCCCGATCCGCCGCGACCAGCCGGCCGCCCTTGACGTCTGCCGTTCAGGAATTGTAGCCATTGTCTCCCGCATTACCCCAGTCCGAACCGAGACTTAGAGGTTTTTGGCGCGGGCTTGAAGCCGAAAGATCGAACATTTTTCGTCAATCCGTCGGCAGGCGGTAATCCTTGAACTGGGCACGCAAACTGGTCTTCTGGATCTTGCCGGTGGCGGTGTGCGGAATTTCGCCGACGAAGGCGACGTCGTCGGGCATCCACCACTTCGCCACCTTGCCGCTCATGAAGGCGAGGATGTCGGTCTTGGTCGGCTCCTTGCCGGGCTTGCGCACGATGACGAGCAAAGGCCGCTCGCCCCATTTGGAATGCGGGATGCCGATGGCCGCCGCCTCCGCCACGTCCGGATGGCCGACGGCAAGGTTCTCGAGATCAATGGTCGATATCCACTCGCCGCCGGACTTGATGACGTCCTTGGCGCGATCGGTGATCTGCATATAGCCGCTGGCGTCGATATGGGCGACGTCGCCGGTGTCGAACCAGCCGTCGGCGTCGAACTGCTCGGCGCCGGCGCCGCCATAATATGCTCGTGCCACCGCGGGGCCGCGCACCTTGAGATGTCCGAAGGTCTTGCCGTCCCAGGGCAGCGCGTCGTTGTCGTCGTCCGTCACTTTCATCTCGACGCCGAAGGGGGGAAAACCCTGCTTGCCTTGGACATCGAGCCGCGCCTCGCCGGTCAGCGCCTCATATTGCGGCTTCAGGGTGCAGAGGGTGCCCAGCGGCGACATCTCGGTCATGCCCCAGGCATGCACCACCTGCACGCCGTAATTGTCCTGGAACTTGGCGGTTATGGCGCGCGGACAGGACGCCCCGCCGATGACGACCTTATTCAGGTGAGGCAGCTTCTTGCCGGTTTCCTCAAGATATTGCAGCAGCATCATCCAGACGGTCGGCACGGCCGCGCTGAACGTCACCTTCTCGGTGTCGAGCAGCTCATAGATCGAGGCGCCGTCCATCTTGCAGCCCGGCATCACCAGCTTGGCGCCGATCATCGGCCCGCTCTGGCCGAGCCCCCAGGCGTTGGCGTGAAACATCGGCACGACCGGCAGGATCACGTCTCGGGTGGACATACCCATGGCGTCGGGCATGGCGGCCATCATGGCGTGAAGGACATTGGAGCGGTGGCTGTAGAGAACGCCCTTCGGGTCGCCCGTCGTGCCCGAGGTGTAGCACATGCCGGCGGCGGTATTCTCGTCGAACGTCTTCCAGGTGAAGGCGCCGTCGGCTTCGGCCAGCCATTCCTCGTAGGCGACGGCGTTCGGCAACGACGTTTGCGGCATATGCGCCAGGTCGGTCAGCACGATAACCCGTCGCAGCGATCGGACCGCGCCGGCGATCTTTTCCAGGATCGGCACGAAGGTCAGGTCGACGAAGATCGCCTTGTCCTCGGCATTGTTCATGATCCAGGCGATCTGCTCGGGAAAAAGCCTCGGGTTGAGCGTGTGATAGATCGCGCCGATGCCCATGATGCCGTACCAGGCCTCGATATGGCGGGCGGTGTTCCAGGCAAGGGTCGCGATGCGGTCGCCCAGCCTGAAGCCGTCACGCTCCAGCCGTTGCGCCACCTTGAGCGAACGGTGATGGATTTCGGCATAGCTGGTGCGCACGATCGGGCCCTCGATCGAACGCGACACGACCTCCCGGCTGCCGTGCTGGCGTTCCGCATGGTCGAGCAGCTTATGGCAAAGCAGCGGCCATTCCTGCATCAATCCAAGCATCAATTCCTCCCTTTGCGCATTCGCGTCGTTTTGTTTCACGCATTGTGAAACGAACCGGCGGTTTGTCCAGCCGCCATAAGTCGAAGCCAGTGGATGGATCGAAGGACCGGGAAAACCGCCATAATCCGGCCATCGTCGCCGTTAAGCTTCGTTAACGGGCTGGGTGAGATTGGCGAATGGAGAGATTCGCATGGACGCGCAGCTCGACGAAAAAGCCCTCGAAAGCACGCTTGCCGAAAGTCTGGACGATCTGACGCCGGACATCAAAACCGTTTCCGAAGATGAATTTGCCGAAGTCGTCGGCGGTGCGCTGGAGGCCGTCGGCGGAACGCTGCTGTTCAAGATGCGCGTTGAAAACGGCGCCGAGGGCGAGCATGTCGCCGCGGCCTGCATCGGCAACGCCGACAATCGCCAGTTCCTGCTGCTCACGCTGCCGACCACCGGCGGCGCGCTGAAGGTCGAGACGGCGGCGAGAAGCACCAATCCGGTCGCGGGCATTGCCGCCGCCTATGCCGGCCTCATGGATGCCTTCAAGACGGCCGCCTGACGACCGGAAGCAGACGTTCAATGAATGGTGATGACGCCAAGCGGGACGCGCGCTTGCGCGACGCGCCTGCGCGACACATGTAAGTCTCCCCTGAGAACGTTTCACGTTTCGCGGAAACGACGAAACGTTCTCTCTTTGTTTTGACGCAATTCCGGACGGAAAACCGCTTCGCACTTTTCCTGGAATTGCTCCAGGAGACCATTCATGGACAAGCTTGCCAATCCAGCCCCCGGCTTCCAGCGCAACCCGGACAAGGTGATCACGGTCGAACCTTATCGCGGCACCGTCACGGTCCGCGCCGGCGACAGGATCATCGCCACATCGACTGCGGCAAAGGTTCTCTCGGAGCCACCTTACCCGGCCGTCTTCTACATCCCGTTCGACGATATCGATTTCGGCAAGCTCGCCCCGACCGACCATTCGACACATTGCCCATACAAGGGCGATGCCAGCTACTGGAGCGTCCAGCCGGCCGGCGAAGCCGGCGAGAATGCGATGTGGGCTTATGAGCATCCGTTCGACGAAATGGTCGAGATCCGCAATCACGGCGCGTTCTACACGAACAAGGTGACGGTCGAAGCCACGCCGGACTGAGCCGTAAAGGGAGGGGCGCTTAGGTCGATCTCGGAAGGAGGTGGCCGCCAAAATTCAGCGGTCGCCACCCTCGCGCCGCGCTCTCAATCGGTGGTGCCGTCATTGCCGACGCCCTCGGCATCGTCGAGGCGTACGAAGGTCATGCCCTTCTGCTTCAAGGCCAGCAAGCCCTGAACCACGCCCTCGCCGGCGGCATGGGTCGGCTGGTTGATGTGGGCGATGATGACGTCGCCGTCCTTGGCGGCGCCGATGCGGCGCGCCGTTTCCTTCGCGCCGAGCAGCGAACCGCCGTCGCCATTGACCGAGAAGCCTGCGATCTTGAAGCCCAGCCTGCGGATCATGGCGATCGCCGAGGGACTGTATTCGGCGGTGGCGCCGCGAAACCATTTTGCCGCAGGGCCGCCCGCGCCGGCCAGGGCGGCGGCGCCGGATTCAACCTCGGCCTGCACGGCGTCCGGGCTGCCGGCGCTGCGGATGCCGAAGATTTTCCGCGGCGTATCGACCGCCGGAACGTGGCGGCCGCCGTGATTTTCCAGCTCGAACAGGTCGGGATGCGCCCGCATGATCTCGACGGCCTCGGCATTGCGCTTCAGCCAGATGCCGGTAACGAAGATCGTCGCCGGTATCCTGTTGTCGACAAGCGCCGAAAGTATCCTTGTGTCGGTCTTTCCGCCGCACGCATCGAGCGTCAAGGCGACGCGACCGCCGCCTTCAACGCCCTGCGGCTTCAGATGCAGCGTCGGCTCGAGCAGCGTCGCGGCATTCCCCGCCGACGCCGCGAACAGCGCCATCGCGCAAAGGGAGTTTCGAAGCAGACCCATCATTCATTCCACACCGGCACGCTCGGCATCATCCTTCGCGCCGCGCCAAAAACTTGTCTCTAGAAGACCGGCATCTAGGCGAAAATCGGGACGGCAAACAGCGCAAAAACAGCAATCGCGAAAATTTGCTTTCGCCTATACCGCTGCTTCCAGAGGCATCTCGGTTCGGGCCAGCAACTGGAGCGCTGCCTCGACGACCGCGTCGACCTCCAGGCGCCAGACGCAGCATGCCTTGTTGGGGTCGGGCCTTTCGCACAGGTCGCCACCGACGCAGTCACAAGGCATGGACGGGCATACCGCGATGCTCGGCGCGCCGACTGGCCCCCAGTGGATCGGGCTCTGCAGGCCGAACAGGCCGACGACGGGAGTGCCGACTGCGGCAGCCATGTGCATGGGGCCGCTGTCGTTGCCGAGAAACAGCCGCGCCTGCTTGAACAGCGCCGGCAACGTTTCGAGCGGGAGCGCTCCGACCAGGTTGACGATCGGCGTCTTCGCAGTCGCCAGAATCTTCTCGGCCACCTCGTTCTCGTCCGGGCCGCCGACCAGGGCGACGTCGAGACCGGTTTCGGCCGCTATCCGATCGATTGCGGCGGCAAAGCGCTCGGGCTGCCAGCGGCGCCCAGGGAAGCTTGCTCCGGCATGCACCGCGACAAAGGCGTTCGGCCGAAGGTGCAGCTTGTCCAGCAGCGCCAAGGCTTTCGTCGTCTCGAACGGCAGCGGCCGGACGGCGGGAGCCCGCGCGCGCAGGTCCACGCCAAGTGCCTCCAGCGGCGAAAGATAACGATAGAGAAAGTGCTGCTCGCCATACCCGAACGGCTTGGCCTTCACATTGGCAGGTTGGCGCGCAAACCAACCCAGGGGCCTTTCGGACGGGTGATATCCCACGCGAACCCGCGCGCCGACCAGGCCCAAGATGAACCGCGACGTCTTGGTGTCGGTGATGTCGATGGCCATGTCGAAATGGTAGCGGCGCAACTTAAAGAGCGTGAGAACGAGTTCCTGCAGGCGTAGCAGCGGCGTGCCGCGCATATGGGAACGGCGGAAGGTCACAACCTCCGAGGCGATGCCGTTGGCGGTGAGGAGACCGCCGAACCGGGCGTCGGAGAGGAAGACGATGCGGGCGTCGGGATATTCGAGCTGCAGGTTCTTCGCCAGCGCGGAGGCAAGAACGAGATCGCCAATGTGCTTCGTCTGCAAGATCAGGATCGAGCGGACTGCAAAGGAAGCCCGCGACATCGGTGTCTGGGCTCCGGACAGACCGGAGTTCGCGAAGCTGGGTTGAGATGTCGACATGTGGAACCATCACGCGCATTTTCACGTGATCTTATACAAGACGACACGGTCGCGGACCATCGGACTCTCGCGCGCCGATAGAGCGTTTCACTGTTTCTCGGAATCCGCGAAAAATGCGCTATTTCGTCGTCTTTGACGCAATTCCGGACGGAAGGCTAAGGCAAAGTCCCAGGACCTGACCGTTTCACACTTTTCCTGGCTTGCGCAAAGCGGGGGACGCGGCCGGCGGGCGGTCCGCAATTCCAGCAAATGTCAGACCGCGGCTTCCAGGACCATCTCGGTGCGCGCCAGGAGTTCCAGCGCCGCGTCCACCACCGGATCGACTTCCAGGCGCCAGACGCAGCATGCCTTGCTCGGGTCGGTCCGGCGGCACAGGTCGCCCCCGATGCAGTCGCAAGGCATCGATGGCCGCAACGAAATGCTGGGCACGCCGACCGGCGCCCAAAGGACCGGGTTGGTCAGGCCGAACAGGCCGACGACCGGCGTTCCAGCCGCGGCTGCCATATGCATCGGTCCGCTTTCGTTGCCGAGAAACAGCCGCGCCTCCCTGAGCAGCGCCAGCAGCGTTTCCAGCCGCAGCGTGCCCGCCAGGTTGACGACGGGCGTCTTCGCCGCGGCCATGATCCTGTCGGTCGCCTCAACCTCGTCCGGACCGCCGACGAGGACCACGCGCAGGCCGGTTTCGCGGACGATTCTGTCGATTGTCTCGGCAAAGCGCTCCGGCTGCCACCGCCGCCCCGCGAAGCTTGCTCCGGCATGGACCGCAACAAAAGCGTTTGGCTGGATCTGGTGCCTGGCGAGCAAGGCGAGGACGCGCGTCGTCTCGAAGGGCAGCGGCCGGATGGCCGGCGCCCTGACGCGCAGATCGATGCCCAGCGCCTCCAGCGGAGACAAATAACGGTAGAGATAGTGCTTCTTGCCGAATCCGAACGGCTTCATCCTGACGGTGGCGGGTTGACGCTCGTGCCAGCGCAAAGGCCGCTCCGTCGGAAAATAGCCGACCCTGACCGGAGCGTTGACCAGTCCAGAAATGATCCGCGAGGTCTTGGAATCTGTGATGTCGACGGTCATATCGAAGCGGTGCTGCCGCAACGTGCGCACCATCCGGAAGAGCTCGCGCCCTCGTTCGAGCGGCGAGCCACGCATCTTGGCACGGCTGAAGGGGACGACCTCGGAAGCTATGCCATGGGCAGTCAGGAAGCCGGCGAAATGGGCTTCGCAAAGAAACACGATCCTGACGCCCGGATATTGAAGCTGCAGGTTCTTCGCCAACGCCGAGGCAAGCACGATGTCGCCGATGAACTTGGTCTGCAGGATCAGGATCGATCGGTAAACGGATTGGTAAATCTGCAACATGGGTTTTCCGACACCAACAAATTCGGTGCCGGAAAGTCGCTTGGAACGGTGTCGAGATTCAGGGCTGTCACGCGCACGTTCGCGTGACATTGCATACAAAACCGTAAGGTGTCGGGATGTCAGGCGCGTTTTGTCGCGCCCTTCGCTGCCGCCACGGCCGCCTGCGCGGCGGCCAGCCTGGCGATCGGCACGCGGTAGGGCGAGCACGACACATAGTCGAGGCCGACTTCCTCACAGAAGCGGATCGAGGCCGGGTCGCCGCCATGCTCGCCGCAGATGCCGAGCTTGATGCCCGGCCGCGTCGCCTTGCCCTTTTCGGCCGCGATCCGCACCAGCTCGCCGACGCCGTCAATGTCGAGCGACACGAACGGATCCTGTTCGATGATGCCCTTCTGCCGGTAGGTTTCCAGGAACGACGCCGCATCGTCGCGCGAGATGCCGAACGTGGTCTGCGTCAGATCGTTGGTTCCGAATGAGAAGAATTCGGCCGCTTCGGCAATGACATGCGCCCGGATCGCCGCACGCGGCAGTTCGATCATCGTGCCGGTCAGATAGTCGATCTTTGTGCCAGTCTCCTGCATGACGCTTTGCGCGACCGCATCGATGCGCGCCTTGACGTATTGCAGCTCCTTCACCAGGCCGACCAGCGGTACCATGATCTCCGGCACGACCAGCGCGCCGGCCTTGTGGCCGGCCTCGACCGCCGCCTCGAAGATGGCGCGCGCCTGCATCTCGGCGATCTCGGGATAGGAGACGGCGAGCCGGCAGCCGCGATGGCCCAGCATCGGGTTGAATTCGTGCAGCGCTTCCGTGCGCTGCCTGAGCTTGTCGGCCGACACGTTCATGGCGGAGGCGACCTCGGCGAGCTCGGCCTCGGTCTTCGGCAGGAATTCGTGCAGCGGCGGGTCGAGCAGGCGGATCGTCACCGGCAGGCCGGCCATGATCTCGAACAGCTCGAGAAAGTCCGAGCGCTGCATGGGCAAGAGCTTGTCCAGGGCCGCACGCCTGTCCTTCTCAGTGTCGGCCAAGATCATCTCGCGCATGGCGACGATACGGTCGCCATCGAAGAACATGTGCTCGGTACGGCAAAGCCCGATGCCCTCGGCGCCGAAAGAGCGCGCCATGCGGGCGTCGAGCGGCGTTTCGGCGTTGGTGCGTACCTTCATGCGGCGCGCGGCGTCGGCCCATTCCATGATGGCGGCGAAATCGCCCGACAGCTCCGGCTGCAGCATGGCGACCGCCCCTTTGAGCACCTGGCCGTTGCCGCCATCGATGGTGATGATGTCGCCTTTGCGGAAAGTCTGGCCCGTCGAGAGCAGCGTGCCGGCCTTGTAGTCGACACGCAGCGAGCCGGCGCCGGACACGCAGGGCTTGCCCATGCCGCGTGCCACCACCGCGGCGTGGCTGGTCATGCCGCCGCGCGTGGTGAGGATGCCTTCGGCGGCATGCATGCCGTGGATGTCCTCCGGGCTGGTTTCGATGCGCACCAGGATTACCTTGCGGCCTTGCGCCCTGGCGTCCTCGGCATCGCTGGAGGAAAAAACGATCTCGCCGGTGGCGGCGCCGGGCGACGCCGGCAGGCCCGTGCCTATGACATCGCGCGCGGCATTCGGGTCGATGGTCGGATGGAGCAGTTGATCGAGCGAGGCCGGATCGATGCGGGCGACCGCCTCCTCCCTGGTGATCAGCCCATCCTTCGCCATCTCGACGGCAATCTTCAGCGCAGCCTTGGCGGTGCGCTTGCCGGAGCGGGTCTGCAACATCCACAATTTGCCGCGCTCGATGGTGAATTCGAGATCCTGCATGTCGCGGTAGTGCTTTTCCAGCCTGTCGGAGATGTCGACGAAAGCCTGGAAGGCATCAGGCATAAGCTTCTGCAGCGACGGCTTGTCGGAGCCGGCGGCGATGCGCGCCGCCTCGGTGATGTTCTGTGGCGTGCGGATGCCGGCCACCACATCCTCGCCCTGGGCATTGACCAGGAATTCGCCGTAGAGCTGCCTCTCGCCGGTCGAGGGATTGCGCGTGAAGGCGACGCCGGTCGCGGACGTGTCGCCCATATTGCCGAACACCATGGCCTGGACGTTGACCGCCGTGCCCCAGCTTTCCGGGATGTCGTGCAGGCGCCGGTAGGTGATGGCGCGGTTGTTCATCCAGCTCGAGAACACGGCGCCGATCGCCCCCCAGAGCTGCTCCTGCGGATCTTGCGGGAACGGCTTGCCGAGCTCTTCCTCGACCTTGGCCTTGTAGAGCGAAATCACGCCTTGCCATTCCTGGGCCGTCAGGCCGGTGTCGAGCTCATGGCCGAGGCTCGCCTTCTGGTCCTCGAGGATCTCCTCGAACACTTCGTGGTCCAGGCCCATGACCACGTCGGAATACATCTGGATGAAGCGGCGGTAGCTGTCATAGGCGAAACGCGCATCGCCGGAATCGGCGGCCAAAGCCTCGACCGTCTCGTCGTTGAGGCCGAGATTGAGCACCGTATCCATCATGCCGGGCATCGAGGCGCGAGCACCGGAGCGCACGGAGACCAGAAGCAGCTTCGACGGGTCGCCGAAGCGGCGGCCGGTAATCCGGCCGATATGGTCGAGAGCGGAGACGACATCCGTCTCGAGCCCGCCGGGATAGGTGCGGCCGTTGGCGTAATAGGCGTTGCAGACCTCCGTGGTGATGGTGAACCCGGGCGGCACCGGCAGCCCGAGGCTGCACATCTCGGCCAGATTGGCACCCTTGCCGCCGAGAAGGTTGCGGTCGCCGGCACGGCCCTCGGCGGCACCGTCGCCGAAGGTGTAAACCCACTTGGTCATGCTTGCCCTCCAGTTCGTGGGAGATAGAAACATCCGGATGATGGCCGTTTCCCGCCTTCCCCGCTCCGAGCGATAGGATGCTGCACTGCGAAAGGCAAGGCACCGGCAAGCAACCACTGCGGCTACAATCGATTAAGCAAGAGCTGCGTCAAAAAGACTTGCTGGAGGGAAAAGACCGATATAGAACATAACGGGAACGCAGTGGAGTAGCGTGATGAAACTCAATGGAAAACTCGACTATCTTGAACTGCCCGCGAAGGGCGGCACGCTGGACAGCGTCAAATCTTTCTACAGCGCCGCCTTTTCATGGTCGTTCACCGACTACGGCCCGACCTATTCCGCCTTTGCCGAAGGGCTCGACGGCGGCTTCCAGGCGGATGCCGGCGAGGCGCCGGCCAAGCCGCTTCCGGTCATCTACTCCGAAAATCTCGAGGAAACGCTGGACGCGGTCGAGAGTGCCGGCGGCACCATCGTCAAGCCGATTTTCGCCTTTCCCGGCGGCAGGCGATTCCATTTCACCGATCCGGCCGGCAACGAACTGGCCGTTTGGGGACATTAGAGCGGTTCACCGTTTTACTGAAACGGTAAAACCGCTCTAACTCTCTGATTTTACGCAATTCCGGACGGAAAGCCGCTCACACTTTTCCTGGAATTGCTCCAGGAAAGATACGGATTTCGAGTTGTTTTTGCTGTTGACAGCCGGGGGGCAGCCGGGCTCATTCCATCGAGCGGCGGCAATCTTCCAACAGCAAAGCAGACTGATGAAATTCGGCTCAAGCGGGGTTCGGGGTTTGGCTTCCGAATTGGTTGGAAGGCCAAGCGGACTTTATACCGAGGGTTTCGCCCGGCGCTTGCGGTCGACCGGATTTCAGCAAGGCAAGGTCTTCGTCGGGCGCGATTTGCGCGACAGCAGTCCAACGATTGCCGAAGACTGCATGGCGGCATTGGCCGCGGCCGGCTTCCAGCCGGTCGATTGCGGTTCCATCCCCACGCCCGCGCTCGCCTTTTACGCCCGCCTGCACGGCGCTGCGGCGCTTATGGTGACCGGGTCGCATATTCCCGCCGACCGCAACGGCATCAAATTCTATGGGCCGAAGGGCGAGATCGACAAGGCGGACGAGGCCGCCATCACCCGTCACGTCGCGGAACTGTCGGATCGATATCCCTGGCCTCCGGCCCATGCGGATCGGCAAGCCGGCCATGAACACACGCTCGCGGCCTTTCGAGATCGTGTCGACGGCATTCTGCCCCCTGGCGCCCTTTCCGGAATGCGTCTCGGCGTCTACCAGCATAGCACGGTTGCGGCGGAGCTGCTGGTCGAGGTCCTGCGGTCCTACGGCGCCGAGGTGATCCCCGTCGGGAAAACGGAAACCTTCGTGCCCATCGATACGGAGGCCGTCGGCCAGGAAACGATGGCGAGGGTGAAAGGCTGGGTGCGCGAATTCGAATTCGACGCAGTGCTCTCGGCCGACGCCGATGCCGATCGTCCGCTTGTCATCGACGACAGTGGCGAGCTGTTCCGCGGCGACCTGATCGGGCTGGCCACGGCGCTGTTCCTCAAGGCCGACATTGTAGTGACGCCGATCACCTCCAATTCAGGCATCTCCGAGGCTTTCGGATTCGGCGTCAGGAGAACGAAGGTCGGATCCCCTTTCGTCATAGAGGAAATGGACGCCGCGCGGCAGGCAGGCGGCATTATCGTCGGCTTCGAAGCCAATGGCGGGGTTCTTCTGGGGTCGGACTGCGTGGTGAACGGCAAGATCTTGTCGGCGTTGCCGACACGGGATTCATTTTTGCCGATCCTGGCGGTGCTGGGCACGATGGCATCGACCGGAAAATCGCTGTCCGGCCTGCGCGAAACCTGGAGCCTTCCGGTCTGCGCCAGCGAACGGCTCGAGAACTTCCCTGTCGAGAAATCGCGCGGCTTGATGCGAAAGCTCGCCGGCCGCGATGCCTTGCAGCACTTCCTTGCCCCCCTCGGCACCGTCTTGGACGTCGATGAGACCGACGGTCTCAGGGCACGGATGACCAGTGGCGAGATCATCCATCTGCGGCCTTCCGGCAACGCTCCCGAATTTCGGTGCTATGCCGAGGCCGCCAGCCATGACAGGGCGAGCAAGATTGTGGCAATGGCGCTGGAACGAGCGCGCGACACCACACTGGCAGATGAATCAGAAGCCGTATAACGAAAACGGAGCCAGCGATCGCCGCAGGCTTCGGGCGCGGCCCGCTCTACAATAACGGGGACTCGTGCCCCACGTCTCGCTCGAGCCCTGAGAGCATCGATGACAAGAACGGCGTTGATAACCGGCATTACGGGGCAGGATGGCGCCTATCTGGCCCAGCTCCTGCTTTCGAAGGGTTACCGAGTCCACGGGCTGGCGCGGCGGTCGAGCACAGCCGACGTCAACACCATGCGCCTGAAATGGCTGGGGATCGAAAACGATGTGCGGATCGTGGACGGCAACCTGACGGACTTGTCGGGTCTTAGTCGAACCATGCGCGACGTAAGGCCGGACGAGGTCTACAACCTGGCCGCACAGTCTTTCGTCAGATCCTCGTGGCAGCAGCCGATCCTGACAGGCAACGTCACCGGTATCGGCGTCACCAATGTTCTCGAGGCGCTGCGTCTCGAGATCCCCGAGGCGCGTTTCTACCAGGCGTCGTCGTCGGAGATGTACGGCCTTATCCAGGAGCCGGTGCAGTCGGAGACCACGCCTTTCCATCCCCGCTCTCCCTATGCGGTGGCGAAGGTCTACGGTCACTGGATCACCGTCAATTATCGCGAGAGCTTCGGCCTGCACGCTTCGAGCGGCATCCTGTTCAATCACGAATCGCCGCTTCGCGGCATCGAATTCGTGACACGCAAAGTCACGGACGCCGTCGCGCGCATCAAGAAGGGCATGGCCAAGGAACTGCGCCTGGGCAACATCGACGCCAAGCGCGACTGGGGCCACTCCAGGGACTATGTCCGCGCCATGTGGCTGATGCTGCAGCAGGATCAGCCCGACGACTATGTGGTCGCCACCGGCAGGACGACGACGGTGCGCGATATGTGCAGGATCGCGTTCGAGCATGTCGGGCTGGAGATGGATGACCATCTTGTCATCGATCCCGACCTGTTCAGGCCGGCGGAAGTCGAAATCCTTCGCGGCAATCCGGCCAAGGCAAAGGCGAAGCTCGGATGGGAAGCGACGATCTCCCTGGAGGATATGATCCGCGAAATGGTGGACGCCGATCTGGCGCGCCACTCGGCTCTCAGGAATTGAAAGGAAGCTCTTGCATCCACGGGTCGATGACTTGACGCACAGTCTTCCGCCACGCATCCGCATGCGGACAATTCGTCGTGGTCCGTGAGGCCGGCATGCGCGTTTTGATAACCGGCGCCAACGGTTTCGTCGGGCCCTATGTGGGCGACGCGCTGCGCAGGATTTGCGGCCGCGAAATTGCCGTTGCCGCGACCTCCAAGGATGGTGGTCCGCATCCCGCCTTCGGCCAGGTCGAAGAACTGGACGTGACCGATCCGGCCGCCGTCCATGATGCCATTGCCCGTCACCAGCCCACCCATGTCATTCACATGGCGGCGGTCGCGGCCTTGGGTGCCGCCCAGGCCGATCCCCGCAACACATGGCGCATTCATGTGGACGGCGCGCTCAACGTGGCCCATGCCATCCTCGACAAGGCACCGGACTGCTGGCTGGTTCATGTCGGATCGGGCCTGGTCTATGGCGAAAGCGCCAAGACCGGACGCCCGCTCGACGAAGGCACGCTGCTTGCTCCGATCGACGACTACGCCGTGACCAAGGCCGCGGCCGACCTCGCGCTCGGCGCGCTTTCGCGCCAGGGGTTGAAGTGTGTCCGAATGCGCCCCTTCAACCATACGGGCCCGGGCCAGACCGAGGCATTTGCCGTGCCGGCTTTCGCCATGCAGATCGCCCGGATCGAAGCAGGCCTGGCTCCGCCGGTGATCCGCGTTGGCAACCTCGATGCGAGGCGCGATTTCCTGGATGCGCGCGACATCGCCAACGCTTATGCGCGCGCGGTTCTGAAGAGCCGCGATCTTGCGCCGAGCGCCATTTTCAATCTCGCGTCCGGCCTCTCCTGGCGGATGGGAGACATCCTCGATCGGCTGCTGGCCCGCAGCAGCGTCAAGATCGTCACGGAGCAGGATCCGCTGCGGCTGCGGCCAAGCGATCTGCCATGCATCGTCGGCGATGCCACCCGCGCCCGGACCCTGCTCGGCTGGGCGCCCGAGCATCCCTTCGAGGATACGCTTGCGGCCGTCCTGGAGGATTGCCGCGCGCGCGTGGCCCAGGCCTAGGCAAAGGATGCATCGCCTGCTTCCCTGAACGCGGAGCTGAGCCGCTCGCGGCCTGCACAGCCCGAAGCTGGCGCGCGACGCGTGCGGCTTACGATCCACCGCCGGGCGATCGGCGACAAACTGGCCGGAAATGGCGGCCCCGCCTCACTGCCGATTTTAGTTGATCTCCCGGCATTGAGCTTTGCGCCGCCTCGTCCTATAAGGCCGCGCGCAGCGCGGCATGCCCGCCTGCTGGGGCGTCGCCAAGTGGTAAGGCATCGGTTTTTGGTACCGACATTCCCAGGTTCGAATCCTGGCGCCCCAGCCAACCTCCACATCAACGCCAAGCTCGAACGGACGATCGGCCAACGGGTTTGAAGCATCGCGCGGTTCGACCGGGAAGCCGGTCGGACATCAGGCGCCTTTAATGGCGATTGCGGTGGTGAGCAAGATCAGGCTCAGCATCGCCAGTGCCGCGCGGATAACGTGCGATAGTTCCCAGCGGTTGCGCAGCGCCGTCCACTCCTGCGCCGGTGGGAGCGGAGCTCCGTCGCTGCCCTCAGTCGCGAAGAAGCGCTTGGCCGGCGCGTTCAGTTCCACGTCCTGCAGCCAGTGCTTGTTGACCGGCTGGGTCATGAACCAGAAGACAAACTGCATGGCGAGGAGCGCGATCAAGGCGCCGGCGATCAGCCAGACATGGAGCGCACCGCTCGACGTCAGCATCAGCGCAAAAGTCGCGAGGATCCCACCGATCTCCGCGATGCCGCCTCCAATTGTGAAACCCGGGTAGTAGATGCGTTGGACAACGAAATACTCTTGCCTGCCGAGTCGCAACTTGCCCGGGAGCTCCAGCGCGTGGGCGAGCGCCATAGCCATCGCACCGGCCACAAGGACGACGGTCAGGACCTCCAGAAAGACATACATCGGATCGGCCTCTCACTCCAGCTCGAGCGCTTGTGCGGGAGCAACCTCGTCAAGACCGAACGTGATCCTGCCTACCGGGTTCCCATCGGCGTACGCTCCAATTCGGCTGGGCGGCGCGCTGTATGGGCCGTGAGCTGGGCGAAACACCGCGATCGTTTCGACGCCAACCATCGGCCTAAACCTTTTCCGCCGACAGGCGTTGTTCGTTCCAGACGGACCGACAAACACCGTTCGGAGAGGTTTCAACCGATGTATTTCATGGCACTGGCCACCGATTATGATGGCACGCTGGCGCATGATGGCCTTGTCGCGGCCAGCACGATCTTGGCACTGGAGAAGCTGAAGAAGTCCGGGCGCAAGCTGATCCTGGTCACAGGGCGGGAACTGCCCGATCTCAAGGAGGTGTTTCCCGAACTTTCCCTGTTCGACAAGGTGGTCGCCGAAAACGGCGCGCTGGTCTACACGCCGGCCAGCGAGGAAGAGCGCACGATCGCCCCCTCGCCTTCCGCGGATCTTGTCGACAGGCTCAAAAAGCGCGGCGTGAAGCCGCTGTCCGTCGGCCGCTCGATCGTCGCCACCTGGGAGCCGCACCAAGCCACCGTGCTCGACGTCATCAAGCAGCTTGGGCTGGAGCTGGAGATCATCTTCAACAAGGGCGCGGTTATGATCCTGCCTTCCGGCATCAACAAGGCGACCGGGTTGGCGGCAGCGCTCGACGACCTGAAGCTGTCGCCGCACAATGTCGTGGCCGTCGGCGACGCCGAAAACGACCACGCCTTCCTCAGGGCTTCGGGCTGCAGCGTCGCGGTGGCCAATGCGCTGCCCGCCGTCAAGGAAACCGCCGACCTCGTCACCAAGGAAACGCGCGGCAAGGGCGTCGAGGAGCTGATCCGCAGGCTGGTCAAGCACGATCATCTGCTGGCTAAAAAACGCTTGCGCGGCGTGCTGCTCGGGACCTCACGCGGCAAGGACATCTACTTGTCGCCGATGGAAACAGTGCTGATCGCCGGCAGCTCGGGCATCGGCAAATCGACCTTGGCCACGGCGCTCACCGAGCGGCTGGTCGAAAAGGGTTTGCAATTCTGCATTTTCGACCCCGAGGGCGACTATGACGGACTGAAAGGCGCGGTGCCGCTCGGCAACGGCTCGACCGCGCCGAACAAGGAACAGTTGCTGGAATTGATCGAGAAACCGCAGACCAATATCGTGGTCAACGGCCTGGCGCTGAAGGTCGATGAGAGGCCCGATTTCTTCGCTGAATTGCTGCCCGGCCTCGGCAATGTCCGCTATCGCACGGCAAGGCCGCACTGGCTGATCATCGACGAGGCGCATCATTTGATGCCCAAGCGACGCGGGGATACGCGATCCGTGCTTTCGATCGAGCTGCCCGGCACGGTGCTGATCACTGTCCATCCGGAAGCGATCTCGACCGATGCGCTCGGCCTGGTGACGGCGGTGATTGCGCTTGGGCCCAAGGCGAAGGGCGTGATCAAGACCTTCTGCAAGGAGACGGGGCTCCAGGCTCCAAAAAGCATTCCGTTGCCCAAGGGCGACCGGGTGCTGTTCTGGCGGCCGCACGACGGCAAGAAGCCGTTCACGGTGAAGGCGGTCGAGCCCGACCAGTCGCTGAAGCGCCACAGCCGCAAATATGCCGAGGGCGAGCTCGACGAGGCGGGCAGCTTCTACTTCACCGGCCCGAGGAAGGCGATGAACCTCAGAGCCCACAATCTCATCATCTTCGCGCAGATGGCGGAAGGCATCGACGACAAGACATGGGAATACCATCTGCGCGCCGGCGACTATTCCAAATGGTTCCGCCAACAGATCAGGGACAAGGACCTCGCCCGAGAAACGGCTGAGGCGGAGAAGAACAAGGCATTGTCGGCCGACGAGAGCCGCAAGCTGGTGATCGACGCCGTGCGGAGGCGCTACACGGCGCCTGCTACGGCTGCGGAGACGTAGAGCAGGTTCGCCAGCCTGAACCGGCCGAGCTCTCAGCTCGCCTCGCGCATCGCTTCGGCAGCCTGCAGATCGACCGAGACCAGCTGGCTGACGCCCTGCTCGGCCATGGTAACGCCGAACAGCCGGTCCATGCGCGCCATGGTGATGGGGTTGTGGGTGATGATGACGAAGCGCGTCTCGGTGGTCTTCGACATCTCGTCCATCAAATTGCAGAAGCGCTCGACATTGTGATCGTCGAGCGGCGCGTCGACCTCGTCGAGCACGCAAATCGGCGCGGGGTTGGTGAGGAACACCGCGAAGATCAGCGACATCGCGGTCAGCGCCTGCTCGCCGCCGGAAAGCAGCGTCATAGTCTGCGGCTTCTTGCCGGGCGGGCGGGCGAGGATTTCCAGCCCCGCCTCCAGCGGATCCTCCGACTCGATCAACTGCAGCTCGGCCGTGCCGCCGCCGAAGAGATGCGAGAAGAGCCGCTGGAAATGGCCGTTGACCACCTCGAAGGCCGACAGCAGCCGCTCGCGGCCCTCGCGGTTGAGGCTCTGGATTGCCTGGCGCAGCTTGCGGATCGCCTCGATGATGTCCTCGCGCTCGGAAACGATGGTTTCCAGCCTGTCGGACAGTTCCTTCTGCTCCTCCTCGGCGCGCAGGTTCACGGCGCCGAGCCGCTCGCGCTCGATCTTCAGCCGGTCGAGCTGGCGTTCGATCTCGGCCATGTCGGGCATCGGATCGTCGGCTTCGAGGCCGGTATGCTTGATGACCAGATGTGGCGGCGTGTTCAGCGCCTCCTGGATGCGCGCCTCGACCTCGGCGCGGCGTTCATCCGCCGCGGTCAGCCGCTCCTCGGCGCGAACGCGGGTTTCGCGCGATTCGGCGAGCGACTGGATGGCGGCGGTGGCCGCCTTGTCGAGCTCCGCCTGCTTGTTTTCCGCCTCCTGCAGGCGGTCGCCGGCAGCCTTGCGCAGCGCCTCGGCCTCGGAAAGCTGCGTCAGCAGGGCACGGCGCTTGGCGTCGATCTCGTCCGGCGCATCGGCCAGCCGCTCGCGCTCGGCTTCGGCTTCAGCCTTGCGCTCGCCGAGGGCGGCGATCTGTGTCGAGGCATTTTCGGCGCGCTCCAGCCAGTTCCTGCGCTCGGCACCGATGGCATCCAGCCGGCGAATACGCGCCTCGGCCTCGCGCCGTAGCCCTTCATGCACTGCGCGCGCATCGGCAAGCGTGGCGCGGTCGCGCGCGACGTTGGCGGAAGCCTGTTCGAGCTGAAGCTGCAGGTCGCCGAGATCGGGCGCGTCCTTCAGCATCTCCTCGGCTTCGAGGAAGGCGGCCTGCGTCTCCTCATGGCTATCAACGATGCGAGCGCGTGCCTCTTCAAGCGCGGCGCGCCGGCTCAACAGCTCGCCGCCGGCCTTCTCGGCCTCGGCCAGCGCATTGCGGGCGGCATCCAGCGCATGCTGGGCATCGCGGCCGGCTTGGCGCGCATTGCGCTCGGCCTCACTTGCCTGGCGCATCGCCTGCTCGGCGCGAGCCAGCGCTTCCTCGGCCTCGCGCACGACGCGCGTCGCCTGCACGGCTTCGGCATCGAGCTCGGCCAGGCGGTTCTTCTGCGCCAGCCGCTGCGCGGCGGCGGTCGGGGCATCGGCGCTCGCGGTAAGGCCGTCCCAGCGCCAGAGCGCGCCGTCGCGGCTGACCAGCCGCTGGCCGGGCGAAAGCTGCGCCTGAATACGACGGCCGTCGGCGCCGTCGACGATGCCGATCTGCGCCAGACGGCGCGCAAGCTGCGCCGGCGCGCGCACGACGCTGGCAAGGCTCTTCACGCCTTCAGGCAGCGCCGCATCGCTGGGCTGCACCGCGCTTTCGCCCCAATGCACCGGGGCGCTGCGGTCGAGCGGGACGTCGAGATCCTCGCCGAGGGCTGCGCCAAGCGCGGTTTCATAGCCGCGCTCGACATTGATCTGCTCCAGCACGGAAGGAAAGAGATCGCCGCTGGCGGCGTTGAGGATCTTGGCCAGCGTGCGCGCTTCGGTCTCGATGCGCGCCAGTTCTGCCCTGGCGTCCTGCAGCGGCGGGCGAGCCGCGCTTTCGGCGGCGCGAGCCTCGGCGACGGCCTGCTCGGCGGAAATGGCGCCGGCCTCGCTCTCTTCCAGCCGAGCCAGCGCGTCCTCGACCAGCAGGCGCTTCTCGGCCGGATCGGGCAGGCCGGAAATCCGCGCGACGATATCAGAAAGCTCGCGATCTACCTCGGCAAGCTGGCGCGCGAAGCGGTCGCGGCGCTCGGCGGTCTCGCGCAGCGAGCGCTCGATCTGGTGGCGCGAGGCGGCCGCCTCGGCGCGCTCGGCGGTCAGCGCGGCAAGTTTTGCTTCGCTCTGCGAGAGCGTCGCGCCGGCCTGCTCGAAGGCGGCGCGCGTGGTCGCCTCGCGCTCGGCAGCACCGGCGTTTTCCGAATTGAGCTCGGCTTCCTCGGTGCGCAGGCGCTCGAGGATGTCGGCATTGTCGCGCACCATCCGCTCCTCGCGGGCGATGTCGGCGTCGAGCTGCTGCAGCCGGCGTTCGAGCTCGGTCTGGCGCGCACGGATGCGGCCGGCCTCTTCCTCGATCTGGGTCTTGGCGATCGACAGGCGCTGGAAGGCGGCGGCTGCGGCGGCTTCGGCGTCGCGCAGATCGGGCAGCCGGTGCGCGGCGATGCCCTGCTCCCTGGCCGCCGCCATCTGGGCGGCGGCGCGGTCGCCGACCAGCGTGGTGGCGACGGCAAGCGCTGAACGCGCCTCGCCTTCCTGCGCCTTGGCCAGCGTCCAGCGCAGATGCAAGAGCGTTGCCTCGGCCTTGCGGATATCGGCCGACAGGTTCTTGAAGCGCGAGGCCTGGCGCGCCTGGCGCTTCAGGCTTTCGATCTGGCCTTCCAGCTCGCCGACGACGTCGTCCAGCCGTTCGAGGTTCTGCTCGGCACCCTTCAGTCTGAGCTCGGCTTCATGACGGCGCGTGTGCAGGCCGGAAATGCCTGCCGCCTCTTCGAGCAGCGCGCGACGGGCCTGGGGCTTGGCCTGGATCAGCTCGCCGATGCGGCCCTGCCCGACCATCGAGGGCGAGCGCGCGCCGGTCGACTGGTCGGCGAACAGAAGCTGCACGTCCTTGGCGCGCGCTTCCTTGCCGTTGATGCGGTAGAGCGAGCCCGCCTCGCGCTCGATGCGGCGCGACACCTGCAATTCATCGGCATCGTTGAAGGCGGCGGGTGCCGTGCGGTCGGTGTTGTCGAGGAAAAGCGTGACTTCGGCGGTGTTGCGCGCCGGCCGGGCACCGGAGCCCGAGAAGATCACGTCGTCCATGCCGGACGCGCGCATGTTCTTATAGGAGCTTTCGCCCATCACCCAGCGCAGCGCTTCGACGAGGTTCGACTTGCCGCAGCCGTTCGGCCCGACAATGCCGGTCAGCCCGCGTTCGATGACGAACTCGCCGGGCTCGACGAAGGACTTGAAACCAAGGAGGCGAAGGCGCGAAAACTTCATTCGCGCCGCCCAACACTACAGGGGTGCGCGCCGAAGCCGGACCGCTTCGGCGCGGCCTGGACGTCAGAGCAGAGGGTCGATGATGGCCGACATTTCCTCAATCGACATCGCCCCTTTGTAGGTCTTTCCATTGATGAAGAAGGTCGGCGTCGAGTCGACCTTGAACTCGTCCGCTCCGCGTTTCTGGACTGCTCTCACATCGTCCAGAAGTTTCTGGTCCGTCAAGCAGGACTCAAAGGACTCCTGTGTAAAACCGGCAAGCTTCGAGATCTGCAGCAGCGCTTCCTTGGTGTTGCTGACGCCAACCCAGCTCGGCTGCTGCTTGAACAGCACGTCGACCATGGCGAAGTAATTATCCTTCGAGCAGCGCGCCAGCATGAAGCCGGCCTCAGCGCTCGGGTCGAATGGGAATTCGCGCAGGATGTAACGGACCTTGCCGGTGTCGATGTATTTCGACTTCAACTGAGGGAAGGTGGTGTCGTTGAAATGCGCGCAATGCGGGCAGGTCATCGATGCGTATTCGACGATTGTGACCTTGGCGTCGTCCTTGCCGAGCTGCTTGTCGGGCAGCGCGCCGGGCTTCAGCAGCTCCGCCATGTCGACGGTGCCCTGCGCCTCGGGCACCTGGGCCGCCGCCGGCGTCGCGGCCGGCTTGGCAGGCGTCGACGGGTTGGCCGGCTTCAAATCGGCGGCCTTGGCCTCCTCGCCGGAGTCGCTGCATGCTGCAAGCAGCGCCACCGCAGGAACAGCAGCCAGCGTGGTCAGAAGGTTTCTGCGAGACAGACTTTTGCCAAACGGGGCACGGTTCATGCGAATCACCTGATATCGGTTGGATTTTGCAATGCAAGGGCTAGAAAAGGCGAGAGTTGGCGCGAATTAAGGCATCGCGATCCCCAATCCAATCGGGAAACTTGATCACAAGCATCACGAATGCGCGAGATCGGTAACGCATTCATGACGCTTCTTACGACCCTTTGGGCTTCCTTTCACCCATAATTGTAGCGCCGAGCCGCTCCAGCGAACCGCGCAGGCCGTCGTCCTCGATCTTGCCGACCATGCGCGAAAGCTTCGATTTCTCGGCCTCGCTCAAAGGCCGCGGCGCCGGCTTTGGGCGCGCCTTTTGCGAAAGCACCGGTTTTTGCAGAATCTTGATGCGGCCGACCGCGTTGAAACCCAGGAAGGCGTTGACGCGGTTGATCACCTCGCCGGCCTCGTGCTGCAGATGCAGCGCGGCCATGCCCTCGCAGGCGATGATCAACGTCGCCGGCTCGAACGGATCGTCTTCGTGCAGGCGGCGCGGCCACTGGATCTTCTCCGGCCGCGAATGGCTGGCGAGCCGAGGCCCGGCGATTTCTTCCCAGGACTGCACCAGCCCGATCGAGATGCCGGCGCGCTTCTTCAGCACCGGATCGAGGATCTCGGTCGCGAGATCGCTGACCGGAACGGGATTGCCGAAGGGCCTTTTCCCTGCCATGTGCGTTCTCCAGTCCCCAGTTCATCCGATCAATGGCACCACTAAACCAGACCCGCAAGGCATCACAGCAGGCCGCATCCGGCGACGCGGGATCCAGAGATGCCAGCAAAGCTGGATCCCGGGATATCGGGGCCTGCCTGCTTGCCTGGTATGATGCGCATCATCGCGACTTGCCCTGGCGCGTGACGCCCGGCGCGTTTGCGCGCGGCGAAAGGCCCGACCCCTATCGCGTTTGGTTGTCCGAGGTGATGCTGCAACAGACCACGGTCGAGGCGGTAAAAGCCTATTTCCGCAAGTTCGTCGAGAAATGGCCGACGGTCCAGGCGCTGGCGGCGGCGCCCGCCGAGGACGTGATGAAGGCCTGGGCCGGGCTCGGCTATTACTCAAGAGCGCGCAACCTGAAGGCCTGCGCCGACCTCGTGGCGCTGCGAGGCGGCCGCTTTCCCGACACCGAGGCGGGCCTGCGCGAATTGCCCGGCATTGGTGCCTACACAGCGGCGGCGATCGCGGCGATCGCCTTCGACCGGCCGGCGGCAGTCGTTGACGGCAATGTCGAGCGGGTCGTGGCCCGGCTCTATTCGATCGAGACGCCGCTTAGCGAAGCCAAACCGCAAATCCGCGCCCTGGTGGAAAAGCTGGTCCCGCAAACGCGGCCCGGCGATTTCGCCCAGGCGATGATGGATCTCGGCGCGACGATCTGCACGCCGAAGCGGCCGCGCTGCATGCTGTGCCCGGTGCGCGAGGATTGCAGCGCCATTCTCAGCGGCGATCCGGAACGCTTTCCGGTCCGCCTGCCGAAAGACGACAAGCCGCTGCGCAAGGGTGCCGCCTTCGTCGCCGAGCGCGACGACGGCGCCATCCTCTTACGCAAGCGGCCCGACAAGGGCCTGCTCGGCGGCATGACGGAGGTGCCGACCACCGCCTGGACCGCCAGGGTGGATGGCGCGACGACGGCGGATGCCGCGCCTTTTCCCGCCGATTGGCGGCGCGCCGGGCAGATCGGCCACGTCTTCACACATTTCGCGCTCGAGCTCGACATCTTTCATGCCCATGTCAAGCGCGATGCGCCCGACGGGTATTTCTGGTCGCTGGCCCATGAAATTTCCGGGGAAGCGCTGCCCACCGTCATGAAAAAGGTAATCGAGACGGCCATACCGGGCGCGACCAAAAAGCAGCACCCGCATTGAAAGGACCGCAATGACCGAAATCCGCCATATCGTCTTCGACATCGGCAAGGTGCTTATCCATTACGATCGGGACATTCCATTCAGCCGCCTGATCCCCGATGCCGAGGAGCGGCGGTGGTTCTTCGACAATGTCTGCACAAGCGCCTGGAACATCGAGCAGGACCGTGGCCGGACCTGGGAAGAGGCCGAGTCGTTGCTGATCGCCGAGCATCCCGCCCATGCCGAGAACATCCGCAACTTCCGCCGCCACTGGCACGATATGGTGCCGCATGCCTATGACGACAGCGTCGCGCTGCTCGAGGGCCTGATCGATGACGGCCGCGACGTGACCCTGCTCACCAACTGGGCGTCGGACACATTCCGCGAGGCTCGCGCCCGTTTTCCGTTCCTTGAAAAGCCGCGCGGCATCACGGTCTCCGGCGACATCGGCCTGATCAAGCCGGACCGCGCCATCTACGACCATCACGTCGCTTCGTTCGGGCTCGATCCGGCGGCTTCGCTATTCATCGACGACAGCCAGAAGAATGTCGACGGCGCCAAGGCCGCCGGCTGGCAGGCGGTGCTGTTCACCGACGCCGAGACGCTTAAAGCAGACCTTGAGCGGCTGGGGATTGCTGCCTGATCTGAATCGCTTGCGGCGATCCGTTGATGTTTTGGTTCAGCTTCAGGCGAATCAGCCCCCTGCCCGCTCCATGCCGAGGCGGGCGATGCGGCGCAGCTCGTCGATCGGGGTCAAGCCGCCGCTGCGCTCATAGTGCCAGAAGGTCCAGCCATTGCAGGCATCCAGCCCCTGCACCTCGGCGCCGATCTTGTGGATGGAGCCGGCGCTGTCGCCGATGGCCAGCGTGCCGTCGGCGCGCACTTTGGCCGCCCAGCGCTTCTTGGCGTCGTAGAGCGTGGCGCCCGGGGCCACCAGGCCATTGTCGAGCAGGCTGATGAAGGCGACGCGCGGTTCGGCGCGCTTGCCGGACAGCACGGTGAGATCGGCGCTTTCCAGGGGCCGTACCGCGGCGATGCGCTCATTGGCGGCATCGATATAGGCTTGCTCGCGCTCGATGCCGACAAAGTGGCGGCCCAGGCGCTTGGCGACGGCGCCGGTGGTGCCGGAACCGAAGAAGGGATCGAGCACGACGTCGCCCGGCTTGGTCGAGGCCATCATGATGCGGGCAAGCAAAGCCTCCGGCTTCTGCGTCGGATGCAGCTTGTTGCCATTCTCGTCCTTGAGCCGCTCGCCGCCGGTGCAGATCGGGAACAGCCAGTCGGAGCGCATCTGCAGGTCGTCGTTCGAGGCCTTCAGCGCTTCGTAGTTGAAAGTATAGCCCTTGGCCTTCTGGTCTCGCGAGGCCCAGATCATCGTCTCATGCGCGTTCTGGAAGCGCCGGCCACGGAAATTCGGCATCGGGTTGGTCTTGCGCCAGACGATGTCGTTCAGGATCCAGAAGCCGAGATCCTGCATGCGGGCGCCGACGCGGAAGATGTTGTGATAGGAGCCGATGACCCAGATGGTGCCGCTGGGCTTCAGCACGCGCCGCGCCGCGAGCAGCCAGGCACGGGTAAAGGCGTCATAAGCCTCGAAACTCTCGAATTGATCCCAGTCGTCGTCGACGGCGTCGACCTTGGACTGGTCGGGCCGGTGCAGGTCGCCGTCGAGCTGCAGATTATAGGGCGGGTCGGCGAAGATGATGTCGATCGACTTTTCCGGCAGGCGGTCAAGCGCGGCGACGCAATCGCCTTTCAGGATGGTATCCAGCCATTCGGACCGCTGGGGAGCGTGGGAAAGCTCGTCGAGAAGACGCATGGCAGACATCAAAACACCCAAAGCACGCGTTACGGTTTACTGACCGTTATGGTTACCGATCAGCGTAAACATTCAGTGAAGGCTGCAGACGCTTGCTCGGTTTGCGAAGAGCGGCCCGTTGGTGTATGCCGCACCGCTTGGGCCAGCCATGCCACGCTCCCCTTCTCAACTTCCGGATTGCCATGCCCCAGCCAGACCTTGTCATCTTCGATTGCGACGGCGTGCTCGTCGATTCCGAAATCATCGCCGCGCGCGTCGATGCCGAGCTTCTGACGTCGGCCGGATTCGAGATTTCGGCCGAGGAGCTTGCCGAGACCTATGCCGGCCTGACCTTCAAGGACATCATGCTGCGGGTCGAGGAGAAGTCGCGGATCCCATTCCAGGCCTCGCTGATCGACCGCGAGGAGGAACTCGTCGACCGCAAGCTGCGCGCAGACGTTCGCATCATCGACGGCGCTCGCGAGGCGGTGGCGGCCGTAACCGCGCCGCGCGCCGTCTGCTCCAATTCACGCACTGAGCGGGTCGAATTCATGCTGGAGAAGGTGCGGCTGCTGCCGTTCTTCGCCGGCCGCATCTTTTCGGGCCTCGATATTCCCAGCAAGAAGACCAAGCCGGCGCCGGACGTGTTTCTCTACGCCGCCGAAAAGCTCGGCGCCAACCCGAAGAACACTTTCGTGATCGAGGATTCCGTGCACGGCATCGCCGGCGCCAGGGCCGCCGGCATGCGCGTCATCGGCTTCACCGGCGCCGGGCACAGCTATCCGGGCCATGCCGATGCGCTGACCGAGGCCGGCGCCGAAACGGTCATCCGGCGCTGGGCGGAGCTCAACAGCACGATCGCGGCGCTGTCGGAGTGGTCGGAAGACGCTTGAGGATCGTTCGAATCCTGGCCCTTGCTCAGTTCGTCGCCGGAGCGCGCTTCTTCCTCTTGCCTTTCGGCTTGTCCGCCGAGGCGACCGGCGTGTTCTCGTCATAGCCGGCATAGGCCTGGTAGTCGCGCGCGGTCGGCTCCGGCACCACGACGTTGTTGTCGACGAAGACGAATTGGGTAGCGGCCGATGGGTCGGTAACCTGCACCTGGTACGGATGCAGCTGCGAATAAAGCACCTCCTCGCCATGCTGAACCGCGATGCGGATCGGCATGGTGACGGTGCCGGGCGCGAACATCGGCCCCGGCACGATCTTGCCGGCGACGGCTATCTTCATTGACATCTGGCCGTTGGCATGGGTGCAATCGCGCGTCACGTCGGTGATCGACGCCTGGTAGATAATCTTCGACGGATCGTGAGCGGGATCGATCGGCTGGCCGTTGGGTCCGGTCTGCGCGGCCGCGGCGGCTGCCTCGGCCTCGGCGTCGGCCGCGGCGTCAACCTTCTTTTTCTTGGGCTTCGCCGTCGTGCCCTTGGCATAGGTGTTGAAATAGGCAGTGCCGTCGCGCAGCGTCACCTTCGGACAATAGGCTCGCAACTGGCTGGCGAGGATCTTGGGATCCTGCGGCGGCGGCGGCGCGACGGGATCCTTCTTGGTTAGACCAAAGTTAAGAATACCATTGTCGCTCGATTGGCAGCCGGCGGCGGCAAGCATAAAGCCGGTGAGCGCCAGACCCGCGACAAAACGACGGTTGACCGAATAAAACGCCATGAAACTGCACTTCCCTCTCACAAAGCCGGTGACGTATAGCAACCGCGCGGCAAAAATGCGACTGAGCGGGCTCGGAAAATTAACCAATTGCCGTGGATGACGCGACCGGCAGCAATAGGCCTTTGACGATGCAATATGTGAGTACCCGCGGGGATGCGCCCGCGCTTGGATTTTCCGACGCTGTGCTGGCCGGCCTGGCGCGCGACGGCGGGCTCTACGTGCCGCGCGAGTGGCCACAGTTTTCGGCCGCCGACATCCGCGCCATGCGCGGCCTTGCCTATCCGGACCTTGCCATCCGCGTGCTGACGCCGTTCCTCGGCGGCGAGATCGCGGCGCCCGTCTTCAAGCGGCTGGTGCGCGAGGCCTATGCTACTTTCCGGCACGAGGCCGTCTGCCCGCTGGTGCAGACCGGGAAAAACACCTTCATCCTCGAGCTGTTCCACGGCCCGACGCTGGCCTTCAAGGACGTGGCGATGCAGTTGCTGGCGCGACTGATGGATCATGTGCTTTCGGAACGGGGCAAACGCGCCACCATCGTCGGCGCGACCTCGGGCGACACAGGGGGTGCCGCGATCGATGCGTTCGCCGGCCGCGACCGCACCGACATCTTCATCCTGTTCCCGAACGGCAAGGTATCGCCGGTGCAGCAGCGCCAGATGACGACGTCGAGCGCGGCAAACGTCCATGCGCTGTCGGTCGAAGGCAATTTCGACGACTGCCAGGGCCTGGTTAAGGACATGTTCAACGACCACGCCTTTCGCGACAGGGTGTCGCTGTCGGGTGTGAATTCGATCAACTGGGCCCGCATCATGGCCCAGATCGTCTATTATTTCTCGTCGGCCCTGTCGCTCGGCGCGCCCGACAGGCCAGTCTCCTTCACCGTGCCGACGGGCAATTTCGGCGATATTTTCGCCGGCTACGCCGCCAAGCGCATGGGCCTGCCGATCGAGCGGCTGATTATCGCCACCAACGACAACGACATCCTGGCACGCACACTGGCGAGCGGCGAATACCGCACCAAGGGCGTGTTCGCCACGACCTCGCCGTCGATGGACATCCAGGTGTCGTCTAATTTCGAGCGGCTGCTGTTCGAGGCCGCAGGCCGCAATGCCGAGACCGTGCGGCGCTATATGAACGGCCTGAAGCAGTCGGGCGCCTTCACCATCGAGGAGGGCGAGCTCAAGCGCATCCGCGCCGAATTCGACGCCGGCCGCGCTAGCGTCGACGAGATCGCCGCCACCATCCGCGCGACACTCGAGGCGAGCAACTACCTGCTCGATCCGCATACGGCCGCAGCCGTCCGTGTCGCCGCCACCCAGGACTCCGGCGCGGTGCCCATGGTGGTGCTCGGCACCGCGCATCCGGCGAAATTCCCGGCGGCGGTCGAGGCCGCGAGCGGCATCACCCCTGCCCTGCCCGCATGGCTAGGCGGCTTGATGACAGCCGACGAAAAATACACGATACTTCCATCCGACTTGAAAATGGTGGAAGATTACGTGGACCGCCACTCGCGGGCGGCGCGTTAGGGAGTACTTGCCATATGGGTGTTGAGGTAAGCCGTCTGTCGAACGGCCTGACAGTCGCCACCGAAACCCTTCCAAGCATCGAATCGGTTGCCCTTGGTGTCTGGGTCAAGTCAGGCGCCCGCAACGAGCGCGACGAAGAGCATGGCATGGCCCATCTGCTCGAGCACATGGCGTTCAAGGGCACGAAGCGCCGCAGCGCCTTCGAGATCGCCTCGGAAATCGAGAATGTCGGCGGCGAGATCAACGCCGCCACCAGCGTCGAGACGACCTCCTACTACGCCAGGGTGCTTTCCGACGACGTGCCGCTGGCGGTCGATATCCTGGCCGACATCCTGCAGGAGTCCGAATTCGATCCGGACGAGCTGGAGCGCGAGCAGCATGTGATCCTGCAGGAGATCGGCGCCGCGCACGACACGCCCGACGACATCGTCTTCGACCGCTTCACCGAAACGGCTTTCCGTCATCAGACCATCGGCCGCTCGATCCTCGGCACGCCGGAGACGGTCAAATCCTTCACCTCCAAACAGCTGCACAGCTTCATCGAGCGCCAATATGACGCGGAGCGGATGGTCGTCGTGGCCGCCGGCGACGTCAAGCACGACAATTTCGTGCACGAGGTCGAGAAGCGGCTTGGCGGCTTCCGCGCCAAGGCGGCGGGCAATATCCCGCAATATGCGCAATATGTCGGCGGCGACTTCCGCGAGGACCGCGACCTGATGGATGCGCAGATCGTGCTCGGCTTCGAGGGCCGCGCCTACCATGTGCGCGATTTCTACGCCTCGCAGGTGCTGTCGATGATCCTGGGCGGCGGCATGTCGTCGCGGCTGTTCCAGGAGGTGCGCGAGAAGCGTGGCCTCTGCTACTCGGTCTATGCCTTCCACTGGGGTTTTTCCGACACCGGCATCTTCGGCGTGCATGCCGCCACCGGGCAGAGCGACATCGCCAAGCTGGTGCCGGTGATCATCGGCGAATTGCAGAAGGCCGGCGAGAGCATCCAGCAGGACGAGCTCGACCGGGCGCGGGCGCAATATCGCGCCGGCCTGATCATGTCGGCCGAAAGCCCAGCGAGCCGCGCCTCGCAGATTGCCCGGCAACTGCTGTTGTTCGGGCGGCCGATTGCCAAAGAGGAATTGATGGAGCGGCTTTCGGCGCTGACCGTCGAGCGGCTGACCGATCTCTCCTCGCGGCTGTTCTCGACCAAGCCGACGGTTACCGCGGTCGGTCCCGTGGGCACGCTTGCGCCCTACGAGGCGATCCTCGAATCGCTTGCGGGCCCGCAGACGACGGCCCGCCGGCTCGCCGTCTGATCTTCGACCAAAACCGTGTTCGCGCTCCCTTTCTTTCGCCGCGACCTGCCGGCACTGAAGGGCGACAAGGTCACGCTGCGCGTGCCCTTGACCAACGACTATCGCGAATGGTCGGCGGTGCGCGGCGAAAGCCGCGCCTTCCTCGAACCCTGGGAGCCGCGCTGGCAGCCGGACGAGCTCGACCGCAATGCCTGGCGCCTGCGCATCAGCCGCTATCGCGAGGATTATGCCCAGGGCACGGCTATCGCCTTCTTCATCTTCGAAAAATCGAGCGGCAAGCTCGCCGGCGGCATCACGCTCGGCAACATCCGCCACGGCGTCGCGCAGAGCGGCCATATCGGCTACTGGATCGGTGAACGCTTCGGCGGCCGCGGCATGATGACCGAGGCGGTCAAGCTGGTGTCGCGCTTCGCCTTCGATACGCTGCGGTTGCACCGGATCGAAGCTGCCTGTATTCCCGAAAATGCCCGGTCGATCCGTGTGCTTGAAAAAGCCGGATTCCGGCGCGAAGGACTTCTGCGATCCTATCTCAGGATCAACGGCATCTGGCAGGATCACTACCTCTACGCCCGGATCGCGGACGATCCGCCGGGCGATGGAACGAAGGGCTGATTGTGACGAATTTTCCGCGATTAGCGTCGCTATTCGCCCTCATCATGACGGTCGTCGTCACGCTTTTTTCGGCCATGCCGGCTTTTGCCGTCGAGCCGATCAAGATCGCGCGCGACGACAAGGCGCTGGACCTATCGCGCGCCGTGGAAATCTACCGGAACCAGGGTGAGAATTTCCAGGTCTCGACGGCGCCCGGCCCCGACGGCATCGTGCGGCGCATCGAAGTGGAAGCCAATGATGCTCGCTCGAGCGGCGACTGGGCCGTCTTCGCGCTCGCCAACACCACCGACCAGCAGCTCGACCGGCTGATCGTCGCGCCGCATTTCCGGCTGGTGAATTCCGGCATCTTCTGGCCGGATCTCGGCTCCACGCGCATCGCCGCCATCACGCCCAGCGAGGGCTTCGCGCTCGACCGCCAGACAAGCCCCGACGCCGACGTGTTCCGGGTGACGCTGAACCCCGGAACGGTGGTGACCTTCATCGCCGAGCTCGCCTCGCCGAAACTGCCGCAGGTCTATCTCTGGGAGCCGGATTCCTACAAGGACTCGGTCAACTCCTACACGCTGTTTCGCGGCATCGTCATCGGCATTTCGGGGCTTCTTGCGCTGTTCCTGACGATCCTGTTCGTGGTCAAGGGAACCTCGATGTTCCCGGCGACCGCGGCGCTCGCCTGGGCGGTACTGGCCTATATCTGCGTCGACTTCGGCTTCCTCAACAAGATCATCGAGATATCGCCCGGCAACGAGCAGATCTGGCGGGCCGGCACGGAGGTGGCCTTGGCCGGAACCTTCGTGGTGTTCCTGTTCGCCTATCTCAACCTCAACCGGTGGCATGGTCATTTCAGCTACGGCGCGCTGGTTTGGATCCTCGGGCTGCTGTTGATCGCGGGGGTCGCCATCGTCGATCCGGCGGTCGCCGCCGGCGTTGCCCGCATCTCGTTCGCCGCCACCGCGCTCACGGGTCTCGGCCTGATCATCTTCCTCGGCATCCGCGGCTATGACCGCGCGATCATGCTGGTGCCGAGCTGGGTGATGGTGTTGCTATGGCTATGCGGATCGTGGATGGCGATCACCGGCATGCTGGACAACGACATCGCCCAGCCGGCGCTGGGCGGCGGGCTGATCCTGATCATCCTCTTGATCGGCTTCACGGTCATGCAGCACGCCTTTGCCGGCGGCGCGCTGCATCAGGGCCTGTTCTCCGACCTGGAGCGGCAGGCGCTCGCCGTCGCCGGCTCGGGCGACATCGTCTGGGATTGGGACGTGCTGCGCGACCGCGTGGTGACCAAGCCCGACATCAGCCTGCAGCTCGGCCTTGCGCCCAACAGCCTTGGGGGTGCGGCCCGCAACTGGCTGCCGGTGCTGCATGCCGACGACCGCGACACGTTCCGCACCACGCTCGACGTGGTGCTGGAGCATAGGCGCGGCAAGGTAGCGCAGAACTTCCGCCTGCGCGGCGCCGACGGCCATTACCACTGGTTCTCGCTGCGCGCCCGCCCGGTGATCGGCTCCGACGGCGAGGTGATCCGCTGCGTCGGCACCATGATCGACGTCACCGAGCAGAAGAAATCCGAGGAAAGGCTGCTGCACGACGCCGTGCATGACAATTTGACCGGCCTGCCGAACCGCGAATTGTTCATGAACCGACTGGAAGCGATCATCTCGATCGCCCGCACCGAGGAGAAGGTGCGCCCGACGGTCTTCATCATCGACATCGATCGCTTCAAGCAGGTCAATGACGGCCTTGGCATCTCCGCCGGCGACACCATTCTGCTCACCGTCGCGCGCCGGCTGCACCGGCTGCTCAAGCCGAAGGATTCGCTGTCGCGCTTTGCCGGCGACCAGTTCGCGCTGATGCTGCTTTCGGAACAGGACCCGGCCCGCATCGCTGCCATGGCGGACGCCATCAAGCACGCGATCAACAATCCGATCACCTTCGCCAAGCGAGAAATCGTGCTCACCGCATCGATCGGCCTGATCACCTGGACGACGGCGCAGACTTCGGCCGAGGACATGGTCAAGGACGCCGAGCTTGCCATGCACCAGGCCAAGCGTTTTGGCGGCGACAGAATCGAGCCCTTCCGTCCCGCCTTCCGCACCGTCGGCACCGACCGGCTGCAGTTCGAATCCGACCTTCGCCGCGCCATCGAGCGGCGCGAGTTCACGCTTGCCTATCAGCCGATCGTGCGGCTGGAGGATGGCAGCGTCGCCGGCTTCGAGGCGCTGCTGCGCTGGGACCATCCGCGCCGCGGCATGATCCCGCCGGGGGACTTCATTCCGGTCGCCGAGAATTGCGGGCTGATCGTGCAGCTCGGCCTGTTCGCCATGCAGCAGGCGGCCGAGGACCTCGCGACCTGGCAGAAGCAGATCGGCGACGCGCCGCTGTCGGTGTCGGTCAACCTGTCCAGCCGCCAGCTCATCCGCCGCGACCTGGTCAGCGACGTCCGCTCGGTCATAGCGCGCGCCAATCTGAAACCGCGCTGCTTCCGGCTGGAGCTCACCGAGTCCCTGGTGATGGACAATCCCGAGCAGACCGCGCATGTGCTGACCAAGCTGAAGCAGCTCGGCATCGGATTGTCGCTCGACGATTTCGGCACCGGCTATTCCTCGCTCTCCTACCTGACGCGCTTCCCCTTCGACACCATCAAGATCGACAAGAGCTTCGTCGACGACGCCACGCCGAAGCGTGCCGTGCTGCTCAAATCGATGGTCAACATGGCGCATGAGCTGGGGCTTTCGGTCGTGGCGGAAGGCATTTCGGATGAAAGCGACGCGCTGGAGCTGCGCCAGATGGGCTGCGAATATGTGCAGAGCTTCATGTTCGGCGCGCCGATGCCCGGCGACCAGGTGCTGAAGACGCTGAGGGAGCAGTATCCGCTGACCCAGGCTTAGGTTGGGGGGCCTGATGCGGCCGGTCGTTCTAATGGAGTAGCGAGACACTCTGCGATTGGCCGTTACGTCCATCACATCGTCATTCTCGGGCTTGACCGAGAATCCATTCCGTGACGTTAACGCATTGAAAAGCGTTGCAGAGTTCTGCACCGCTGCAACCTATGCTCGATGTAACGGCATGGATCCTAGGGTCTGCGCGCGTCGTTCGCTCCTTGCTCCGCCCTAGGATGACGAACGTGCTAAGCGTGTCCGGCGGCGGCGCTCAGATGGGCGAGGTCGATGCCGATCGAGGCAAGGATACGGTCGTATTTGCGCTCGATATCGGTGTCGAAGAGAAGCTCGGGCGTTGCCGGACAGGTGAGCCAGCCATTCTCGGAGATCTCCGTTTCGAGCTGGCCGGCGCCCCAGCCGGAATAGCCGAGCGCCATGAGGGCATGGCGCGGGCCGCGGCCGGTCGAGATGGCCCGCAGGATATCGACGGTTGCCGTCAGGCAGATATCGTCGGAGACGTTGAGCGAGGATTCCACGCGATAGTCGCCCGAATGCAGCACGAAGCCGCGGCTGCGATCGACGGGCCCGCCGTTGCGCACGACGAAATCGCGCGTATGCGCCGGCAGGCGGATCGCTTCCTGCTCGTTCATGATGCCGAGTTGCACAAGCAGGTCCGGAAACAGCATCTGCTGCGTCTGATTGATGATCAGGCCCATCGCGCCCTCGTCGCTATGGGCGCAGATGTAGATGACGGAGCGCGCGAAACGGTCGTCCTTCATGCCAGGCATGGCAATCAGGAACTGATCGTCGAGGAAACCGCGTCCGGCGGCCGACTTCTTGTGGCGCAGCAAGTCCATGGCCTCAGCGTAACGCGTTTCGGCAGCGCCGAAAAGATGGTGCCAGTCCCCGATGTCACGCAAATATGATACCGGGAGAGCGATGAAGTCATTGCGCGGCCAAGAACGGACGGTCAAATCACCGCATGCGATACATGAAATTACTGGTTCTCGGCGTCGTTTTCGGGTGGGCTACAAGCCTACCGGCTGAGGCCTCCTCCTCTAACTGGTACAACAGTGAAGGCGGCAAGGTTCGGCTGGTGACCACCGGCAAGCCCGACCAGGCCGGCAAGATCCACGGCGTGCTCGACATCGCGTTGAAGCCCGGCTGGAAAACCTATTGGCGCGATCCAGGCGACGCCGGCGTGCCGCCGCAACTCGACATATCGGGCAGCACCAATGTCGTCGACGCGCAATTGTCGTTCCCGCCGCCGCAGCGGCATGACGACGGCTACGGCAAATGGGCCGGCTACGATCGTCCGGTGTCGCTGCCGGTGACGTTCACGCTGTCTTCGCCCGACCAGCCGGCGACCATCGATGCCAACATCTTCCTCGGCATCTGCGAGACGATCTGCATTCCAGTGCAGACCCGGCTCAGCGTCGATCCCGGGTCCGACCCCGATAACGCGACCGACGCGGCCCTGGTGAAAACCGCACTTGCGACGCTGCCCTCCCCGGCCCGGTCCGATTTTGGCATCAGCGTGCTGTCCAGCGACCATGAGACCCTTGTCGTCCAGGCGCAGTCGCCCGGCGATCCGCAATCCGTCGATCTCTTCATCGCCGGCGAGCGCGACTACATGTTCGGCGCGCCGATGCGCAGTCAGAAGGATGGCAAGCTCGTCTTCACCGTGCCGATCCTCGACCGGCCGTCGGCGGCGCCGACCGATGGCGGGCTGTATTACACGCTGACCAGTGCCGAGGGTTCGGTGGACGGGCTGCTGCCTTTCCCTTGATCCAGGGTCTTTCTGAGCCGCAATTCCGGACGGAAAACCGCTGCACACTTTCCCTGGAATTGCTCTGAAGAGTTGCCGGAGCCCGCGCAGTCCGATATCGAAGGCATCGATCCTTCCCATCCCCCAAGCGAGGCACCCCATGACCATTGCGGTTGGCGAAAAACTGCCCGAAGCGACCTTCAAGACGATGACCGCGGACGGCGCAAAGTCGATCACCGGCGATGAGATCTTCGCCGGCAAGAAAGTCGTGCTGTTCGGCGTTCCCGGCGCCTTCACGCCGACCTGCAGCAACAACCACCTGCCTGGCTATCTGGAGAATCATGACGCCATCCTGGCCCGCGGCGTCGACACGATCGCCGTCGTCTCGGTCAACGACGTGCATGTCATGGGCGCCTGGGCGCGGTTCACCGGCGGCGAAGGCAAGATCCTCTATCTCGCCGACGGCAGCGGCGATTTCGCCAGGTCGGTGGGACTAGACAACGATCTGTCCGGGGCCGGCATGGGCCTGCGCTCGAAGCGCTTCTCAATGATCGTCGACGACGGCAAGGTCGTGGCGCTCAATGTCGAGACCAAGCCGGGCGTCGACGAGAGCGGCGCGGCAAAAATCCTCGAGCAGCTCTAGATCAGGTCAGGTTTCGTTGACCCCATGATCTTGTCCGAAAACCAGTTCCACTTTTTGCGTTCGCTGACCTTCGGTTCAGGATCATGTTCTGATGTTTGACACCGTCTGGCGCGCAGTGGCGATCGGCATCGGCGCCACAGTATTCATGGATGTCTGGGCGATCGTCCTCAACAAGGCGTTCGGCCTGCCATTGCCCAGCTGGGGCATGGTCGGACGCTGGGTGCGGCATCTGCCGAAGAGGGTTTTTCACGACGATATCGGCAAGGCGGCACCTTATGCGCATGAAAAGGCGCTCGGCTGGGCATTCCACTACCTCGTCGGCATTCTCTACGGCGTGATCCTTGTCGTGCTCGCCGGCGCGGGCTGGCTGGCGGCACCGACATTCCTGCCGGCCTTCATCCTCGGCATCGTCACGGTTGGGGCCGGCTGGTTCCTCCTGGCGCCGGGCATGGGCGCCGGCTGGGCGGCGTCCAAGCTTCCCAATCCGATGAAGGTGCGCGCGCTCAACCTCCTGGCGCACACTGTGTTCGCGCTCGGCATGTTCTCGACGGCGCTGCTGATCCGCTGACGATCAAATGCCGCTATGCGGCGCCAGTTCGTCGATGGGGCGCCAGCCGTGCAGGATGCGGCGAGCCTCAATGTCATAGGCGAAGTAATTGCCGCCGCCCGCCGGCTGATCCGCGATACGGCTGATCTCGCGGCCATCGAGCGAAAGCAGCAGAAGTGTTCCCACGCCTCCGTGGCCAATGAAAGCCACGTTGCCGGTGAGGCCGGTACCAAGCACGGCGTCGACTTCGCCCATGATGCGCTGCTGCGCGTCTATCGCCCTTTCCCATCCGCGGATGCTGTCATGCGGCCTGGCGAAGAACTCGTCGGCAACCGCTTCGAACTCCGGCGGCGGCAGGAAGCCCGTCGCCGACCGGTCGTTCTCGTGCATCCGCTCCCGCACCTCGACCTCAAGATGGAGGTGCTTCGCCAGGATTTCCGCAGTTTCGACCGCCTTGCGTTCAGCGGACGACACGATGCGCCCAATCGAGCCGATCCAGGGCTGATCGAGCATCGCAACAGCCCTTGCCCGGCCGATGTCAGACAGCCCCCATTCCGGCACCGGAATGTTGGCGTCGATCCGAACCTGCGGATGGGTAATGTAATAGGCGATCGGCAAGGCAAACTTTCTCCGATCAGATGCGGGCTCGATGGCCGATCAGTAGCTCTGGGTCGAGCGTCGCGCCTTCGCAACCGCCGGCCGCTTCGGCTGCGCTGCGGGCTGCGCCGCCAAAACAGGCTTCACCGGGCCCTTCTTGAACGGTGCCATGCCCTGCCGGGCCAGTTCGTCAGCGCGCTCGTTCTCCGGGTGGCCGGCATGGCCCTTAACCCAGTGCCAGACGACCTTGTGACGCCGGTTGGCCTCATCGAGCGCCTGCCAGAGCTCGCCATTCTTGACCGGCTTCCTGTCGCCGGTCTTCCAGCCGTTCTTCTTCCAGCCGTGGATCCATTTGGAGATGCCGTCCATGACGTATTTGCTGTCGGTGTAGAGGTCGACCGCGCAAGGCTCCTTCAGCGCGTTGAGCGCGGTGATGGCGGCCAGCAGCTCCATGCGGTTGTTGGTGGTCTCGGCCTCGCCGCCGGACAGCTCCTTGGTGACGCCGTTGTAGCGAAGCACTGCGCCCCAGCCGCCCGGCCCGGGATTGCCCGAGCAGGCGCCGTCGGTGAAGATCTCGATCTGCTTGTTCATGTCAGCCCGTATTCGGATGGCGACTTGATGGCGCGGTGGAAGCGCATGCGGCGGATATATTCGGTCGGATCGCGCTTCATCACCAGCCCGCCATCCGGAATGGTCAGCCAGTCATAGAGGCGGGTCAGCATGAAGCGCAGCGCCGAGCCGCGCGCCAGCATCGGCAGCGCCGCCTTCTCGTCGTCCTGAAGCGGCCGCACCGACTGGTAGCCGGCCAGCAGCGCCGTCCCCTTGGTCAGGTTGAAGGAAAAATCCTTCTCGAAGCACCAGGCGTTGAGGCAGGTGGCGACATCATAGGCGTAGAGGTCGTCGCAGGCGAAATAGAAGTCGATCAGCCCGGACAGTTTCTCGCCGAGGAAGAAGACATTGTCCGGGAACAGATCGGCATGGATGATGCCCTTCGGCAGGCCGGTGGGCCAGTTGCGCTCGAAATCGGCGAAATCGGCATCGACCTCTGCCGCCAAGCCGGGCTCGACCTCGTCGGCGCGCTCGCGCGAGGCCGCCCAGAGCTTGCGCCAGCCGTCGATCGCCAGAGCGTTCGGCCGCCTCATCTGAAAATCCTGGCCGGCAAGATGCAGGCCGGCGAGCGCCTTGCCGACCTCGCCACAATGCGCGGCCGTCGGCCGCCTGAGCGACAGGCCTTCGAGGAAGGTGATGATGACGGCGGGCCGGCCGGCCAGCGTGCCGATGACGGTGCCGTCATGCGCGGTGACCGGCAGCGGGCAGGAAATGCCTTTCCTGGCGAGATGGCCCATCAGGCCGAGAAAGAACGGCAGATCGGCCTTGTCGACCCGCTTCTCGTAGAGCGTCAGGATGTAGGAGCCGGTCGAGGCGTGGACCAGGAAATTGGAATTCTCGGTGCCTTCGGCGATGCCCTTATAGGAGAGCAGCTCACCCACCGGATAGGCCTTGAGGAATGCGGTCAGCTCGCCTTCGTTGACGTCGGTGTAGACGGCCATCCGGTTTCACGCCGCTCCGTTGACGAAGGCCATGTCGGCCGCCGTCAGTTCGACATCGCGCAACACCCGCATCACCGGAAAATCCTCCGTTTCCGTGGCCGTGACGGCCAGATCGATGGTGACGTCGAAGCGTTGCCGGAACGCGTCGATGATCTCGTCGACGATGATTTCCGGCGCCGAGGCGCCGGCCGACAGGCCGAGCGTCCTGATCCCAGCGATCTCATCCCACGGAATTTCGGCGGCGCGCTGCACGAGAAGCGACATTGTCGCGCCGGCGCGCTCCGCCACTTCGACAAGGCGACGCGAATTGGACGAATTGGGAGCGCCGACGATAAGGAAAAGATCGGCGCCGGCCGCTGTCTCCTTCACCGCTTCCTGGCGGTTGGTGGTGGCGTAGCAGATCGATTCGGCCGCGGCCGCATGCAGTTCGGGAAACCGCTCCTGGAGCGCCCGGATGATGCCGGCGGTGTCCTCGACCGACAAGGTCGTCTGGGTGACGAAGCCCAGCGCCGAAGCGTCGACGGGGACGAAACGCGCGGCGTCAGCCTCGGTCTCGATCAGTGTCACCGCGCCTTCCGGCAATTGTCCCATCGTGCCGATCACCTCCGGGTGACCGGCATGGCCGATCAGGAGTACGTGGCGACCGAGACGCTGGTGGCGCATCGCCTGCTTGTGCACCTTGGAGACGAGCGGGCACGTGGCGTCGAGGTAAAAGAGATTGCGCGCCTGCGCGTCCGCCGGCACCGATTTCGGCACGCCATGCGCGGAAAAGACCACGGGCGACTGGCGATGCTCCGGCGGAATCTCGGACAGTTCCTCGATGAAGACGGCGCCCAGGCTCTGCAGCCCTTCGACGACGTAGCGGTTGTGCACGATCTCGTGGCGGACATAGACCGGCGCACCGTATTTCTTCAGCGCCAGCACGACGATCTGGATGGCGCGGTCGACACCGGCGCAGAAGCCGCGCGGCTGGCAGAGCCTGATCGTCAGCGGTGGCTTTTTCTGGGTCATGAATGCAAGGCCGATTCAGTCGGAACCAAGAACATGATGCCGAAAGGTGTGAAGCGGTTTTCGGACGACATCATGCTCTATCTGTTTGATTAGGCGAAATGATGTGCGCACCCCTGCCCTGTCAAGAGCGAGGACGCTCACTGCTCCTTCGCCGGGCGGCGCAACCTCAGGATCAGCACGGCTGCAAGGGCGGCGGCCAGCCCGTACCACGTGACGGCATATTGCAAATGGTTGTTCGGCAGGTCGATGATGGTGACGCCACCGACCGGCAGGCCGCCAGGATTCGGCGTCTTGTCGGCATCGACGAAGAACGGCACCAGCACGAACCCGGCAGGCAGACCGGCGGTCGCCGCCATGACGTCGCGGTCCTTCCAATAGAAGATGTTCTTGGCGACGTCATTGTCGGGAAGCATCATCGACGGCTTTGCAGGCAGCGGATTGCGGGCGAGTCCGGTCACCGTCACCTTGCCGGCGACTTCGCCCTGCCGGCGCTTGGAGGGATCCTTGAGGTCATATGGAACGAAGCCGCGGTTGACGAGCACGAAGCGGCCGTCCTCGAGCTGCAGGGGCGTGTAGACGTTGAAGCCGCTGTCGCCTTGCCAAGTGGAAAAGAAGTGCCGCTCGCCCTGATGCAGGAAAGTGCCTGTTACCGTCACGGGCGTGTAGTCGACATCGTGGGAGGCGGCGAATTCCTTCTCGACGTCCGCCAGAGCCAGCGGTGCGGAATGGGTGCGCTTGTCAATGGTCGCGAGCAGGCCTTCCTTCCAGTGCAGGCGCTGGACCTGCCAGGTGCCGAGCCCGATCAAGACGGCGAACAGAACAAGGCCGAGGCCAAGCAGCAACGCTGTGCGCGGCCGCGAAGGGCCGCCAACCAAATCGGTCGTCTCGCTCATTCGTTGGAATCCAGCCTGCCTTCAGCAGCCTTCTTGGAGTACTGCAAGGTGATCAGCACGCCCTTGATGAGGCGCAGCGCCGTCAGGCACAGCACCAGGGCGAGCGGTATCCACAACATAAAGTGCAGCCAGAGCGGCGGACTGAACGTCACCTCCATCCACAATGCGAGGCCAACGACGACGAAGCCGATGATCAGGATGACGAACACGGCCGGCCCATCGCCCGCATCGGCGAAGGAATAGTCGAGTCCGCAATTATAGCAGCGCTTGCCGACGGTGAGGAAACCCGAGAACAGCTTGCCTTCGCCGCAGCGCGGACAACGGCCATGCAGGCCGGCAGAAATCGGATCGATCGGTGGCCAGATCGCCTTGTCTTCGCTCATGTTCTCACCGTAGACCTTTTTGCCCCAAAGAATAAGGCGGCCACGTCGCCGCAGCCGCCCCTTGGGATTCCGAAACCCGTCGGTTTAATGGCCTTCGATCAGTGCGCCGTTCGAGGCCCAGACATAGATGGCGCTGAACAGGAACAGCCAGACCACGTCAACGAAGTGCCAGTACCAGGCGGCCGCCTCGAAGCCGAAATGCTGCTTCGGGGTGAAGTCGCCGCGCCACGCGCGGATCAGGCAGACCAGCAGGAAGATGGTGCCGATGATGACGTGGAAGCCGTGGAAGCCGGTCGCCATGAAGAAGGTGGCGCCGTAGATCGAATCTCTGAAGCCGAACGGAGCGTGCATATACTCGTAGGCCTGCACCATGGTGAACAGCATGCCGAGGCCGACGGTCAGCACCAGGCCGTTGATCAGGCCCTTGCGGTCGCCATGCAGAAGCGCGTGGTGCGCCCAGGTCACCGTCGTGCCCGACAGAAGCAGGATGATGGTGTTGTAGAGCGGCAAGTGGAAGGGATCGAGGACTTCAAGCCCCTTCGGCGGCCACACGCCGCCGGTGAAGGCGGTGCGGGCATACTGGTTCGCCTCGCCGGGGAAGAGACTTGCGTCGAAGAAGGCCCAGAACCAGGCGACGAAGAACATCACCTCCGAGGCGATGAACATGATCATGCCGTAGCGCAGGTGCAGCGAAACGACGCGCGTGTGGTGGCCCTCATGCGCTTCCTTGATGGTGTCCGACCACCAGGCGAACATCGTGTAGAGCACGATGATCATGCCGATGAAGAACAGCCACGGATTGGCGATGTTGTGGCCGAAGACCGGGAAGTTGCCGCCCTTCAGATACTGCATCAGGCAGACACCGCCGATGGCGGTGACCAGCGCGCCGACGGAACCCAGGAAGGGCCACGGGCTCGGGTTGACGAGATGGTAGTCGTGTTGTGGTTTTGCGTGCGCGTCTGCCATATCAACCCCCGAGGCTTGCGTCGGAATCTGGAACTTTGTTGCTGCTGCCAGCGGCCGGCGCCGAGGAGGCGACCGGCTGTTTGTTTTCGACCGGGAACATCGTGTAGGACAGGGTGATGGTCTTCAAGTCCTTGAGTTCCGGCACGTTGACGATGTCTGGATCGACATAGAACACGACCGGCATCTCCAGCGTCTCGCCGGGTTTCAGCGTCGTGTCGGTGAAGCAGAAGCACTCCACCTTGTTGAAATAGGCACCGGCCATTTCCGGCTGCACGTTGAACGAGGCGCGGCCGGTAATGGTGCGGTCGAACTTGTTGGTGGCGCTGTAATGCGCCTGCGCCGTCGCGCCGATCTTGATCGTCACCGAGCGGGCGACAGACTCGAACTGCCATGGAATGCCGTTGGTGTTGGCATCGAAGCGGATGGTGATATCACGGTCGAGCACGCGGCCGGCATATTGCTTCTCGGCGCGCTGCGTGGTCCCGCCATAGCCGGTGACCTGGCAGAACATCTTGTAGAGCGGCACCGCCGCATAGGCCATGCCGACCATGCCGGTGAAGAAGGCGAGGCAGACGGCGGCGACGATGCCGTTGTTCACCTTGCGGGGCTTGCTGCTGGCCTCGCCGCCCATCAGCCGCCTCCCAGCAGGCCGGAGCCGGTGATGCTGGCTCCGCTGTGACCGAAGCGCACGATGGTGGCGGCATAGAAGACGACGACCAGCGCTGCCAACGCAAGACCGATGGCGATGGAGCGGTTGCGGCGGGCCTTCTGCTGGCGTTCGGTCAGCGTGACCAGTTCGAGTTTCTTGTCAGCCACGATCATGCTCCCCCCATCATGAGGGCGCGCCCAATCACGCAATCGACGAGATAGGCGGCAAAGATAGCGAAGAGATAGAGCAGCGAGTAGCCGAACAGGGCCTTGGCCGGCTTCATCGCGCGATCGTCGTCGGCCATGGCAAGCACTTTCCAGGCATACCAGACGAAGCCCGCGCCGAGGGCCGCCGAGACGACGCCGTAGCCGGCCGTGGTGTAGCCGAGCGCCCAGGGCAGCACCCCGACCGGCGCCAGGATCAGCGCATAAGCAAAGATCTGCCTACGGGTCGAGGCATGGCCGGCGACATTCGGCATCATCGGGATGCCGGCGCGGGCGTAGTCGTCGGATTTGAAGAGAGCCAGCGCCCAGAAATGCGGCGGCGTCCACAGGAAGATGATCAGGAACAGGATCACGCTTTCGAGGCTGACCGAGCCGGTCACGGCGGCCCAGCCGATTACCGGCGGGATGGCGCCGGCGGCGCCGCCGATGACAATGTTCTGCGGCGTCCAGCGCTTCAGCCACATGGTGTAGATGACGGCGTAGAAGAAGATGGTGAAGGCGAGAAGCGATGCCGACAGCCAGTTGACCAGCACGCCGAGCGTCATCACCGACAGCACCGACAGCACAAGGCCAAAGCTCAACGCCTCGCCTGGGGTGACGCGACCGGACGGCACCGGGCGGCCGGCGGTCCTCGTCATCACGGCGTCGATGTCGGCGTCGTACCACATGTTGAGCGCGCCGGAAGCACCGGCGCCAATGGCGATTGCGAGGATGGCGATCACCGCCATGAGCGGATTGATGGCGACGGGCGCCGCGATCATGCCGACAAAGGCCGTGAAGACGACCAGCGACATGACACGCGGCTTCAGGAGGGCGAAGAAATCGCCTGCGGTCGCTTCCGACATGCGAAAACCCGCTTCCTCCATCAATCTGTCTTCGGCAAGGGCCATGCGTACTTAAAGTCCATCATTCCGTTGGCCAAGACCGCCGGGCAAGCCGGCGGTCTCGTATGCGTCGGGACGCTGCCTATCTGATCTTCGGCAGCTGTTCCCATTGGTGGAATGGCGGCGGCGAAGGCAGCTGCCATTCGAGCGTGGTGGCGCCCTCGCCCCACGGGTTGGCGCCGGCGACGCGCTTCTTCTGGAAGGCCTCGAACACGCCGTAGAGGAAGATCGCGACACCGACGGCCGCGATGTAGGAGCCGTAGGACGACACCATGTTCCAGCCGGCGAACGCGTCCGGATAGTCGACGGTACGGCGCGGCATGCCGGCGAGGCCGAGGAAGTGCTGCGGGAAGAAGATCAGGTTGACGCCGACGAAGGTCACCCAGAAGTGGGTGTTGGCGATAACGGGCGAGTACATGTAGCCGGTCATCTTCGGGAACCAGTAGTACCAGCCGGCGAAGATGGCGAACACCGCGCCCAGCGACAGCACGTAGTGGAAGTGGGCGATCACGAAATAGGTGTCGTGCAGCGAGCGGTCGAGACCGGCATTGGCCAGCTGAACGCCGGTGACGCCACCGATGGTAAACAGGAAGATGAAGCCCAGCGCCCACAGCATCGGCGGCTTGAAGGAGATCGAGCCGCCCCACATGGTGGCGATCCAGGAGAAGATCTTCACGCCGGTCGGCACCGCGATGACCATGGTGGCAAACACGAAGTAACGCTGCGTGTCGAGCGACAGGCCGGTCGTGTACATGTGGTGCGCCCAGACGATGAAGCCGACGGCGCCGATCGCGACCATGGCGTAGGCCATACCGAGATAGCCGAACACCGGCTTCTTCGAGAAGGTCGAGACGATATGGCTGATGATGCCGAAGCCCGGCAGGATCAGGATGTACACCTCGGGATGGCCGAAGAACCAGAACAGATGCTGGAAGAGGATCGGGTCACCGCCCTGATCCGGCACGAAGAAAGCGGTGCCGAAATTGCGATCGGTGAGCAGCATGGTGATGGCGCCCGCCAGAACCGGCAGCGACAGCAGCAACAGGAAAGCGGTGATCAGCACCGCCCAGGCAAACAGCGGCATCTTGTGCAGCGTCATGCCGGGAGCGCGCATGTTGAAGATGGTGGTGATGAAGTTGATGGCGCCGAGGATCGACGACGCGCCGGCGATATGGATCGAGAGGATCGCCAGGTCCATCGCCGGGCCCGGCTGGCCGGACGTCGAGAGCGGCGGATAAATGGTCCAGCCGCCGCCGACGCCGAAGGCGCCCGGCGCGCTCGGCACGAACATCGAGGAGAGCAGCAGGATGAAAGCCGGCGGCAGCAGCCAGAACGAGATGTTGTTCATGCGCGGGAAGGCCATGTCCGGCGCGCCGATCATGATCGGCACCATCCAGTTGGCGAAGCCGCCGATGAGCGCCGGCATGACCATGAAGAAGATCATGATCAGGCCGTGCGCGGCGCCAAAGGCGTTGTACATGCTCTTGCCGCCGTCGATGGCGGCGTCGCCCTGCATGCCGTAGACCATCTGCGCCAGGCCGCTGAAGATCTGGATGCCCGGCTCCTGCAGCTCCATGCGGATGGCGACCGAGAGCGCGGCGCCGATGATGCCGGCCATGATCGCGAAGATCAGGTAGAGCGTGCCGATGTCCTTGTGGTTGGTCGAGTAGACCCAGCGGACCCAGCCATGCGGCCTGTGGTCGCCGTGATCGTGAGCTGCAGCCTCTGCCATGTTCCGCTCCGTTCCCTAAATCTTGCTAACCCGCGGCATCAGTTGCCGGCGGCCGCTACCTTGTTGGTACCATCGATCTCGGCCATCAGCGCCTTGTTGGCGGCGGGCACGTCGGTCTTGGCCGTATCCAGCCAGGTCTTGAACTGCGCATCGGACACCACGCGCACGGCGATCGGCATGAAGGCATGGTCCTTGCCGCAGAGCTGCGAGCACTGGCCGTAGTAGAGGCCTTCCTTCTCCGCCTTGAACCAGGTCTCGTTGGTGCGGCCGGGGACGGCATCCATCTTGATGCCGAAGGACGGCACGGCGAAGGAGTGGATGACATCGGTGGCGGTGATCAGCACGCGGGTCATGGTGTTGACCGGCACGACCAGCTCGTTGTCGACCGCCAGCAGACGCGGATAGCGGGCGCGATCTTCCTTGCCGGCCTTGGCGCGGTCGGCATCCTGAAGAACCGCCGAGTTGAAGGAGAAGGTCTTGTCGACCTGGTACTCGTAATCCCAGTTCCACTGGTTGCCGGTCGCCTTGACGGTGAGCTTAGCTTCTTCCGGCGGCGTGTACTGCGCCGTGAGCAGCTGGAAGGAGGGAATGGCGATGAGCAGGAGCACGATCACCGGCCCGACCGTCCAGATCACCTCGATCAGCGTGTTGTGGCTGGTCCTGGACGGCACTGGATTGGCACTGGCGCGGAACCTAACGATGCAGACCAGCAGAAGCACCAGCACAAGGATGGTGATCGGGACGATGAACCACATGGTGTAGTTCCCAAACCGCTCGATCTGCCGCATCATGTCGGTCGCGGGCGCCTGGAAGGTCATCTCCCATTCCCGCGGCTGGTCGGCACGAGCCGCCGCACTGGAGAAGAGCACGGCCGAAGCTGCCGTACCTGCCAAGAATTCAGCGCTTGCCAGGAATTTCCTCATCGCCCTCTCGTCTCCCACTTCCCGCGATCTGGTCGCACCAATAACGGACGACACCGGAATTGGGAATCCCGGGCTGTCCCGAGGCTGGTTCAAACCATACTCTATTTCCCTCCGCAAGAAAGGAGCGGAGGAAACCGTGCGGCATTTTTGCGCGCAGGCCGAAGGCCGCGTTCGGCGCCCGCCATGCTATATGCGCGACGGTCGCAATTCGGGCGAATTTGCTTTGGAAAAGCATGCAATTGCCGGTATCGGGGCGGACCGGCGGAGGTCTCGTCCTTTACTTGGCCCCGGCGCGGCTTAAAGTGCCGTGATTCGCAATGGAGCCGTTATGACTTCCTGGCTTTCGAGAACCCTGGCGAAGGTCGTCCTTGCCGTCGCCTTGCTCGGTGTCGGCGTAGCCGTCGGCGCCCCCGCCTCGCCTAACGACGCCAAGCCGCCGAGCGGCACGGTGAAGTCGACGCATGGCGGGTGGTCGATCATCTGCGATACGCCTGCAGGTGCTACCTCAGAGCAATGCGTGATGATGCAGAACGTCGTCGCCGAGGACCGCCCTGAAATGGGGCTTTCGGTCGTGGTGCTGCGCACAGCCGACAACAAGGCCGAGATCCTGCGCGTGCTGGCGCCGCTCGGCGTGCTCCTGCCCAACGGGCTTGGCCTCAATGTCGACGGCAAGGATATCGGCCGCGCCTATTTCGTGCGCTGCTTCCAGGACGGCTGCTACGCCGAGGTGATCCTTGAAAAACCGCTGCTCGACACGCTGAAGAGCGGCACGTCGGCCACCTTCATCGTCTTCCAGACGCCCGAGGAAGGCATCGGCATTCCCGTCGACCTCAAGGGCTTTGCGGACGGCTTCGCCGCCCTACCTTGATCTTCTTGCCCATGCACCGCGGCCATTTCCGACGCTGAGGTCGGATGGCGAATGCGGATTTGGCGGCAGGACGCTCCATGCGCACGTCATTGTCCGCTTTCATCGCTGGGCTGGCGCTGGCCGGTGCGGTTTCGGCCGCCCGGGCCGAGGACGCCGAAATCCTCCAGAGGCCCGATCCGGCGGCGATCCTCGATATCGCCAAGGGCTTCGGTTCCGCCAGGATGGGAAAGGACGACAACGGCGATCCGATGATTTCGGGGCGGATCGACGGCGTTAAATACCTGATCTATTTCTACGGCTGCGAAGACCACGAGAACTGCAAGTCGCTGCAATTCGCGACCGGCTACGCCGACCCGCTTACCGCTGACCAAGCCAACGCCTGGAACGCAAAATACCGCTGGGTGAAGGCCTATTCGGGCGACGGCTCGAATTTCAGGATGGATGTCAGCTTTGCCGGCGGCATCACCAGGGCCGATCTCGAGGAGCAGTTTTCCAATTGGAACGCGATGGCCGGCAACATTAAGGACTTCGTCAGCGGCAACTGATGGCGGCGCAATCGTCGGCTTGACCCAGTTGGCGATTGTGCGAAGGCGGCTTCGCGCCTACATGCCGAGGAACGATTTGTTTCCACGAATGGATTTGCCATGAACAGCCTGATCGGCCAATTCGACATTTCCGACGATCGCGTCAAGGAGATCGTCACCGAGACCATCAAGGGCGCCGACGACGGCGAGTTGTTCCTCGAATACAGCGAGAACGAAGCGCTGATGTTCGACAATGGCCGGCTGAAGACGGCCAATTTCAACACCGACCAGGGGTTCGGCCTGCGTGCCGTGGCCGGCGAGGCCAGCGGTTATGCGCATTCGAGCGATCTCTCCGAAGCCTCGCTGTTGCGCGCGGCAGACGCAGTCTCGGCTGTCAAAGGCGGCTATTCCGGCACATTGGCCGGAGCGCCCGCCCGCACCAACCGCCATCTCTATGGCGACGAGAACCCTATCCCCTCGCCTTCTTTCGAGGCCAAGGCCAAGCTGTTGCAGGAGATCGACGGCTGGCTGCGCGCCAAGGATCCGCGTGTGCGCCAGGTGACGGCGTCGCTTGCCGCCTCGTGGCAGCATGTCGAGATCGTGCGCGGCGACGGCCAGATTGTGCGCGACATCCGCCCGCTGGTGCGGATCAACGTTTCCGTGGTGGTCGGCGATGGCGACCGGCAGGAGAGCGGCTCCTACGGGATGGGCGGCCGCAAGAGCTTTGGCGAGTTCGTCGGCGAGGAAAGCTGGAAGCATGCCGCCAGCGAGGCGCTGCGGCAGGCGCTGGTTAATCTCGAGGCCGTCCCTGCGCCGGCGGGCACGTTCGACATCGTGCTGTCCAGCGGCTGGCCGGGCGTGATGCTGCACGAGGCGGTCGGACACGGGCTCGAAGGCGACTTCAACCGCAAGAAGACATCGGCCTTCGCCGGCCTGATGGGCCAACAGGTGGCGGCGAAGGGTGTCACCGTGGTCGATGATGGCACCATCCCCGAGCGGCGCGGCTCGCTCACTGTCGACGACGAAGGCACGCCTTCGGCGCGCAACGTGCTGATCGATGACGGCATACTGGTCGGCTATATGCAGGATCGCCAGAACGCCCGGTTGATGGGCATGAAGGCGACCGGCAACGGCCGCCGCGAAGGCTACGCGCACCAGCCGATGCCGCGCATGACCAACACCTACATGACCTCGGGCGACATGGAGCCGGAAGAGATCATCGCCTCGGTCAAGAACGGCATCTACGCCGTTTCCTTCGGCGGCGGCCAGGTCGACATCACCTCCGGCAAATTCGTGTTCGGCTGCACCGAAGCCTATATGATCGAGAACGGCAAGGTGACGCAGCCGATCAAGGGCGCGATGCTGATCGGCAACGGGCCGGACGCCATGCACCGCGTCAGCATGATCGGCAACGACATGAAGCTCGACACCGGCATCGGCATGTGCGGCAAGGCCGGACAGGGCGTGCCCGTCGGCGTCGGCCAGCCGCATCTGCGGATGAACCAGATGACGGTGGGCGGCACCAGGGTTTGAGGGTCTGTCGTCCACTGCCTGACGAACGACCATCCCGAGCCGTCTCCGCGCGCCAGGCGGTTGATTCCGGCGTGAATGCATCCTCCACCTTGAAGTGAACACAATCGTGTTAGGACATTATTAATTGTTTAATTGGCGGGGCGGGCGTTTGCGCATTAGCTTCTCCCCAGTCTTCTCGTTGCGGTGGTGTCGGCAATGCAGCGTTCCCCTGGCGTCCTGACCTCTTCTTTCCTCATTGGCCTCGTTTCCCTGGTTGGCGCATCATCGCTGCAAATCGGCCCTGCAGCGGCGCAATCGTCGCTGTTCAAGCTAACGGCTGCGAGCTCCGCCGCAGTCGGCGGCAGCACCAGCGTCCCATATGGCTGGCTCGATTTCTGTCATCGCCGGCCGAAGGAATGCAAAGTGCCTGCCCTGCCTGCCACAAGCGTCAGGCTGACAGCGCAGAACATGGGCATCCTCAAGCGGGTAAATCAGAAGGCGAACCGCTCCATCAAGCCCGTCAGCAATTACGACCACTGGGGCACTATGATGGACCACTGGGACTATCCGACGGACGGCAAGGGCGACTGCAAGATCTACGCGCTCTACAAGCGCAAGCTCCTCCTGGAAGCGGGCTTCCCCCGGCAGGCGCTGCTGATGACGGTGGTGCGCGACCTCCACAATGAGGGCCACACCATTCTGACGGTGAAGACCGACAAGGGCGATCTCGTGCTGGACAATCTGGTCGACGAAATCCGCCCCTGGAACGCCACCGGCTATTATTTCCTGAAACGCCAGTCGCAGCAGAACCCGAACACCTGGGTGTCGATCAACCAGCGCGGCGGCACGGCGAAACGACTGTCTCCGAGCTCATAAGGGCCAGAGCGTTTCACGGAAACGGCGAGCCGCTCTCTCGCCCTGGGATGCAATTCTGCACGGAAGGCTATGGCGAAGTCGCCGAGCCCGAACCTTCACCTTTTCCCGCAATCGCTCCCGGCGTGACCAGAGCGGTCTTGTCTGCTTTGACGGACTGATCCGTCACATTCTCTACCTCGCAAATTCATAGGCCGGAAAATCCGGCCCATGAACGAGCGTTGCCGCCCGCGGCCAAGCCTTGCTGGCCTACTGCTGGCAGGGCGGCCCGCCAGGACGCCCGCAGGTCGGCTTTTTGTTTCCCTGCGGCGGCTGCTCCTTGAGCTGCTGCGGCAGGCGCCGTTCCTGTATCTGAGGCTGAGGCCGCTGCTGCAAGCGTCTTTCTTGCATCTGAGGCTCAGGCCTCAACTGCTGCAGGTGTCTCTCTTGCATCTGAGCCTTGGCTGCGCCTGGAACTCTGGCCTTTGCGGCCTGAGCACCTGCACGTTCGGCCTTTCCTGCTTGAAGCTGCGCTGGACGTTGATGCCTGCGCCGGCGGAACCCTCTTCGCCGTTCGGCAGCCTGCGAAACTTCCTGTTTGCGTTGGCCGAACCCTGATTCTGGTCGGAGAACACACTCGGATTGTTTCTCCTGAGCCGCTCCTGCACGCTCGCCCGGTTGTCGGCTGGCGCACCATTGACGGTCGGCAGCTTGCGGAACTTCTTACCGCTGTCGCCTCCGTTGACCGAGCCTTGATCGCTCGGGCTGAGGGCTGTCTGGCCTCCCGACAGATCCTTGCGTGTCAGCTTCCTCGGTCTGCCTTCGTTCTGGCCGGACAACGCATTCGGATTGTTCTTCCCGAACCTCTGCTGAGCGTTCTGCCCGTTCTCGCCTGGCGCGCCATTGACGGTCGGCAGCTTGCGGAGCTTCTTACCTCTATCGCCTCCGTTGACCGTGCCTTGATCGCTCGGTCCGACAGCTGTCTGGCCTGCCGGCAGATCCTTGCGGGTCAGCTTCCTCGGTCTGCCTTCGTTCTGGCCGGACAACGCATTCGGATTGTTCTTCCCAAACCTCTGCTGGGCGTTCTGCCCGTTCTCGCCCGACGCGCCATTGACGGTCGGCAACTTGCGGAACTTGCCCTTCTTGCCCTGATCGTCGACAACTCCGTTCTGCTGGCCGTTGCCCGTGACGGGGGCGCCGGCATTCCCGGTAGCCTGCTGGTTGCCGCTCACAGGGCCTTGCTTGCCCAGCACCCTCCTGTTGGGCGCGTTCTGGCCGTTGAGCACCGGCTTGCCGTTGACGAGCGGCAGCGCTCTGCCGTCAGCTCCCGGCAAGGCGTGATCAGTCGAGAGCTTGCCCATCGTCCTCGCCTGCGGCGTCACACCCGGCTGCTGGCCCTGCGTGACAGCCTGGCCCGGTTTCAGCGATTGCGGCGTCTCACCAGGCTGCTGGCCCTGCGTGGCAGCCTGGGCCGGCTTCAGCGGCTGGCCGCCCTGATTTTGCTTGAATAGCGCCGCCCTTTTCTGCAGCAACGGCGGCAACGCCACCTTGGCCGCCAGCGAGGCCGCGCCCGCACCAACCGCCATCTTCTGCCCGGTGGTGAGGCCGCTGGGTGCATTTGCGTTTGGCTGTCGGGCCTGATTGGCCGGCTCGTTGTTGATCGTCGTGTTGTTGATGTTGTTGATGACGGTCGTGTTGTGAATGTTGTTGAAGATGATGTCGTTCGGCGGCGGCGCAATGTCACGCGGCGGCCTGACCCAGACCGGCACGGGGACGAAGACCGGCGTCGGCAGGACGTAAACATCGACCGGCGGCGGGGGCGGCGGCAGCACGACGAAATCGGGCGGCGGCGGCGGCAGGAATATCACGTCGATCGGCGGCGGCGGCTCGAAGTCGAAATCGGGATCGTCGAAATAGAGCACCGGCCTGTCGACATAGATGATTTCCTCCGGCGGCGGCGGCGGCACGTCGTAGACGATGACGGTGAAGCTCGTCGGTGGCTCGAGCTCGGCGTCGAAATGCTCCAGCCGGCGGCGCGCGTCCCAGGCATGCAGCCCGTGCGGATAGCGCTCGAGGTAGGACCAATAAGCCTCCGGCGTATCCCGCAGCCATGTTTCGCGCCAGGTGATCGCCTCGCGCCGCGCAGCGATGATGGCGCGCACACGCTTGGCCATCGGATCGTGCGGATAGGCGACGAGGAATTCCTCGTAGCCGCGCATCGTATCGCGGTCGAGTGCCGCGACATAGGCGTCATGCGCATTGAAGTCGCGGATCGGCCTGGTCCGGTTGGCCCGTTCTTCGGCCTCCGAAACCTTCGGCGGCGGCGCGTCCGGAGCGCGTTCGAAGAAGACGAAAGGCGCGCTGATCTTCGAGGCGTCCCACGGGATTTCGGCGCCTTGCGTCACCTCGTTGACGCGTAGCCGCGTGCGGTCGAAAACATCGTCAAGCGACAAGCCGCCTTCGCGCATCATCTCGGCGAGCGCCTGAGCATAGGCCCCGTATGGGCCCTTGCCTTCCGGCGCAACCGTTCCGGGCGCCGCGTTGAACGCAATCAGCATGTTGGGGTCGGGGTCGACCAGCGCGAGACCGCCGGCCAGCGGCTGGCTCATTTTCGGAAGAGCATTGGGCCGTGCCGCGTCGAGGACGACGATATTGACCTTCGCCGGCAATCCCGCCAGGGACCTGGTGATATCGGAGAGCCGCATCGCCTGCAGCGGCACGTCGGCCGGATTGGCGATCTGGGCGTCGACCGGCAAGAAATAGTTCTCGCCTTCGAACTGCACGCCGCGGCCGGCGAGGTATACGAAAACGGTCGCGTCCGGACCGGCGGCGGAAACCTTTCCAAGGAAATCGCGCAGCGCGCCGCGCAACGATTCCTGGTCGACATCGCGCGCGCCGACCACATCGAACCCTGCTGCCTGCAGGGTCTGCGCGATCAGACCGGCGTCATTCGCGGAGGTGACCAGCGCATCCGACGGATAGGCGGCGTTGCCGATGACGAATGCGAGACGTTTCTGCTGTTGGGCGAGCGCGCCCGTCGTGGACGCGACGGCGAACGCGATGAGAACGACGACAAGGCCGATGACTTTCCGAAGCGAGCGCATTGCAATCCGCCATCCTTGTCCGCCATTTCGTCCAACGCGATAACGCCGGAGAGGCAGGAATGTTTCCCTAACCACAGAATTAAGACCCTGCAAAAAGGCGGCTTTAGGGCGCAATTTCGTCGAAAGAACAGAGGCTTCACAGTTTTCACGCGAGCCTCCGGCCGCGAGCTACCGCCGCCGCTTCGGCTTCTCCAAAAGCGCGACGGCCTCGACATGCGGCGACCACAGGAACTGGTCGATCGGCGTGACGCTCTTCAGCCTGTAGCCGCCATCGATCAGGATGCGCAGATCGCGCGCCAGCGTCACCGGATTGCAGGACACCGCGGCGACCAGCGGCACGTCGGAACGGGCGATCTGCTTCGACTGGTCCTCGGCGCCGGCGCGCGGCGGATCGAAGACCAGCCCGTCGAAGGCGTTCAACTCCTTGAAGGTCAGCGGCCGGCGGAACAGGTCGCGGCGTTCGCTGGTCACGCGCTTCAGGCCGCTGGCAAAGCGGAAGGCGCGATCGAGCGCGGCAAGCGCTGGCGCATCGCCCTCCACAGCGTGAACCTCTGATTTCGCCGCGAGCCTGAGCGCGAAGCTGCCGCAGCCGGCAAACAGGTCCGCGACCTTCTTGGCGCGCGACAGATGCCGGCCGACAAGGTCCGCCATCGCCCGCTCGGCAGCCTCCGTCGCCTGCAGGAAGGCACCGGGCGGCACGGCGACCGCGACGGATCCGAACTGCACGACCGGCTTCTTCGGCTCGACGACGATCTCGCCGTCGACGGAAAGCCGCGCCAGGCCTTCGGCCATGACGAAATTCGACGCGATACGGCGCTGGTGGTCGCCGAGCTTGCCGGCATCGTGCACAGCCACGTCGAGGCCTGAAGCGGTGACGGTCACCGTCATATGAAACGCCTTCGGGGTGGCGCAGACCAACCCGGCCAGGGCACACAATTTGTCGAGCGCCGAGACGATGGCCGGAAGCGAGATCGGGCATTCCTCGATCGGGATGATCTCGGAAGACAGCGCACGCACGAAGCCGAGCAGCATGCCGGCATCCGTGCGCCTGGCACTGAACGTGACCCGGCGGCGAGTGTGCGGCGCGCAAGGCACCAGCGGGGCGATCTCGCAAGCAATACCCTTGGCCTTCAGCGCCTGCACAACCTTCTCGCGCTTCCATTGCTGGTAGGCTTCAGCCTCGTAATGCTGCAGCGCGCAGCCGCCGCATTCGGTGAAATGGCGGCAGGCCGGATCGATCCTGAGCGGCGAGGCTTCCAATACCGACATCAGCCCGGCGCGGTCCTTCTGGCGCGCGGCCGTGACCGTCTCGCCCGGCAGCGTGAACGGGATGAAGACCTCCCCGCCTTCGGCATTGGCGATACCGTCGCCCTGCGAACCGAGCCTCGCGATGGTGAAGCGTGTGCTCATCGCCCGTCCTTCGTGGCGGCGAGCAGGAACTCGCGGTTGCCGTCGCCGCCCTCGATCGGCGACGGCTCGAGTCCCAGCACGCGCCAGCCGGGAACGCCGGCCAGCCAGTCGCGCAAATTTGCGGCAATCCGGTCGGCATCGCCCAGATCCTTGAGCAGGCCGCCCTTGCCGATGGCCGCGCGGCCCGCCTCGAATTGCGGCTTGACCAGCAGAACTGCCTTGGCGCCCTCACCCGCCAATCCCAGCGCCGGCGGCAGCGCCAACTTCAGCGAGATGAAGCTGACGTCGCAGACAAGGAAACCGGGAACGCGGCTGCCGAGATCGGCTGCCGTCAGATCGCGGGCGTTCAGTCCTTCGATCACCGTCACACGCGGGTCGCCGGCAATGTCTTGATGCATCTGGCCGTGACCGACATCGATCGCCATGACATGGGCCGCGCCGCGCTCGAGCAGCACCTGGGTGAAGCCGCCGGTCGAGGCGCCGATGTCGAGCGCCTCGCTGCCGGAAGGATCGAGGCCGAAATGGTCGAGGCCGGCGATCAGCTTCAACGCGGCGCGCGATACATAGGCCCGCGCCGGATCGTCGATGGCGACCAGGCAGTCCGGCGCGACAGGCTGGCCGGGCTTGCGGGCGACGGCGCCGTCAACCGTCACCGTGCCGCGCTCGATCGCGTCGCGAGCGCGCGAGCGGCTGGCAAACAGACCGCGCCCGACGAGCAATTCGTCGAGCCGCTGGCGCCGGCTGGCTGGCAAAGGGGAATTCATCGGTCTTCATTGGCGAAAGCCGGGCGCGAACGCAATGGTTGAATATGGCGCAAGAGGCTGCAGAATGCCGAGAGGAACAGGCGGTTCGTCAGCCGGTGGAGGTGGCTATGCTGAGGGGTACCTGTCATTGCGGCGCAGTTCATTGGACGCTGGAAGGCGATCCCGGCGCAATCACCGCATGCAATTGCACGCTTTGCCGCCGCTACGGAGCGCTCTGGGCCTATGACTATGTCGATGAGCGCATCCGCGTCGCCGGACCGCTGAAATCGTACACACGCGCCGAGGTGGCGGAGCCCGCGCTGGAAATCCTGTTCTGTCCGACCTGCGCCTGCGTGGTCGCCTGGCGTGGCCTGCGCTCCGGCGAAAGCGGCCGCACGCGTATCGCTGTCAATGTCAGGCTTGCGCCGCCCGAGGAGGTCGCCGACCTGCCGATCGACCATTTCGACGGCCTCGACACTTTTGACGACCTGCCGCGCGACGGCCGCTGCGTGCGCGATATGTGGTTCTAAAAAATAGTTCGCGAAACCTGGCGCTCGACGGCGGGCATCAGGCCGTCATTGCCGGAGGCTTCCTTGCGCGGCGGCTCAACCGGAGTGGGCGCGACGGGACCTGCATCCGGCAGCACGACGAGTTGAGGAACCTGCTTATAGGAGAAGCCGCCGCGAATATTGCCCATCTTGCCGGCAACGATATCCAGCACCGCCTTTTCGAGATTGCGGTCGTAACGTGTTTCGGCTGCCGCCGGGGCTGTCACGGCCGCCAAAAGGGTCACTCCGCACAGAAGCGTTTTCATTTTTGATTGTCTCCCTGCCTGGCCCGAGCTTCTAGCAGGGCGCCGTTGAAAATCGGCCAAGAGACAGGGTAAGCGAACCGCCAAATGGGAGCGTTAACAAAAGCTTAGTTCAGGAAGCCGGCAAATCGATTCAGCGTCTTGACGTTCTGATTCAGGCGCGCTGCGCCTGCACGCCGCGACCGAGCGCGGCGAAGACCGTGCGTACGATGCCTGCCGAATCCAGCCCGGCATCGGCGTACATCTTCTCCGGCTTGGCATGGTCGGTGAACGCGTCCGGCAGCACCAGCGGGCGCACTTTGAGGCCGCTTTCCAGCAGGCCTTCATGGGCGAGGAAGTGCAGCACCTGGCTGGCGAAGCCGCCGATGGCACCCTCTTCGACAGTCACCAGCACCTCATGCGAACGGGCGAGCCGGCGGATCAGATCCTCGTCGAGCGGCTTGGCGAAGCGGGCGTCGGCAACCGTGGTGGACAGGCCTGCAGCACCTAGTTCCTCGGCCGCCAACAAGCAATCCTGGAGCCGCGTGCCGAAGGAAAGCAGCGCGACCTTGGTCCCTTCCTTGAGGATGCGGCCCCTGCCGATCTCCAGCAGCGAGCCGCGCTCTGGCATGTCGACGCCGACACCATTGCCGCGTGGATAGCGGAAGGCGATCGGGCCGTCATCATAGGCAGCCGCGGTGCGCACCATATGGCGCAGCTCCGCCTCGTCGGCGGCGGCCATGACGACGAAGCCCGGCAGCGTGGCCAGGAAGGTCGTATCGAAAGCGCCGCAGTGGGTGGCGCCGTCGGCACCGACGAAACCGGCGCGGTCGATGGGAAAACGCACCGGCAGTCTCTGGATCGCCACGTCATGGACGACCTGGTCGTAGGCGCGTTGCAGGAAGGTCGAATAGATGGCGGCGAATGGCTTGTAGCCTTCGGTGGCGAGCCCCGCGGCGAAGGTCACCGCATGCTGCTCGGCGATGCCGACGTCGAAAGTTCGCTTCGGAAACACCTCGCCGAAAAAGTCGAGGCCGGTGCCGCTCGGCATGGCGGCGGTGATCGCGACGATGCGGTCGTCCTCACGCGCTTCCTGGATCAGGGTTTCGGCGAAGACCTTGGTATAGGCGGGCGCGTTGGCCGGCGCCTTGGCCTGCGCGCCGGTGATGACGTCGAACTTGTTGACGCCGTGATATTTGTCGGCCGCGGCCTCCGCCGGCGCGTAGCCCTTGCCCTTCTGGGTCACGACATGGATCAGCACCGGGCCCTTGCCATTGTCGCGGACGTTCTTCAGCACCGGGATCAGATGTTCGAGATTGTGCCCGTCGATCGGACCGATGTGATAGAAGCCGAGCTCCTCGAACAAGGTGCCACCGGTGACGTAACCACGCGCATGCTCGACCGCACGGGTGATGGCGCGGTCGGCGCGCTTGCCCAGGTAGGATGTCAGCTTCTTGCCGAAATCGCGTAACCCCAGATAGGCCTTGCCGGAAGCGAGCCTCGCCAGATAGGCGCTCATGGCGCCGGTCGGCGGCGCGATCGACATGTCGTTGTCGTTGAGGATGACAATCAGCCGGGCGTCGAGCGCGCCGGCATTGTTCAGCGCCTCGAAGGCCATGCCGGCCGACATCGAGCCGTCGCCGATGACCGAAATGACATTGTTGCGGCCGCCCGACAGGTCGCGCGCCATGGCCATGCCGAGACCGGCCGAAATCGAGGTCGAGGAATGCGCGGCGCCGAACGGGTCGTATTCGCTCTCCGCGCGCCGGGTGAAACCGGAAAGGCCGCCTTCCTGGCGCAGCGTGCGGATGCGGTCGCGGCGGCCAGTCAGGATCTTGTGCGGATAGGCCTGGTGGCCGACGTCCCAGATCAGCCGATCCTGCGGCGTGTTGAAGACATAATGCAGCGCGACGGTCAGTTCGACGACGCCGAGGCCGGCGCCGAGATGACCGCCGGTCTGCGACACGGCATCAATCAGCTCGGCGCGGAGTTCCGCGGCAAGCTGCGGCAGCGCGCTCTCATCAAGCGTCCGCAAATCCGCCGGAATGCGGACCTTGTCGAGCAGCGGCGTGTCTGGCTTCACTCGGGCGCGTCCTGCCTTATCGATCGAACACGGCGCTATCAGCAGATTGCGCCATAATCATGCGCGGGAATAGTCCGCCGGCGGGCGAATGTAAATGTGCGTCAGTGACGCGTGCTACGCTGCAAGGTGTATTGAGATTCAGGTCAGGCCGAGCCGAAAATGATGGATTCCGAGAACCGGAGCGGAGCGTACTCAAAGTACGTGAGCACCGGAAGCGCAGGAAACCGGCATTTGCAGGCCGGCCTCACCTGAATATCAACACACCTTAGTTCTCGGGCAGCGGAATGAACTCCTCCTCATCGCCGGGAACGATATCGAAGCGACCTGTCTTCCATTCCTGCTTGGCCTGCTCGATGCGTTCCTTCGAGGACGAGACGAAATTCCACCAGATATAGCGTTTGGAGCCGAGCGAAGCGCCGCCGAACAGCATGAAATGCGCACCGCGCTCGGAAGAGACCACGATCTCCTCGCCCGGCTTGAACACCAGGAGCCGCTCGGCCGGGAAAACATCGCCGGCGATCGAGACATCGCCCTCCAGCGTGTAGATGGCGCGCTCCTCGGCATCGGCCGGAATCTTCACGCTGGCACCGGCGGCCAGCCTGAGGTCGGCGTAGAGCGTGTCGGAAGCGGTCGCCACGGGCGAGCGCAGGCCTGAGAACGCGCCAATGACGACGCGGCCGCTGACACCCTCGGCATCGATCTGCGGCAAGCGGGCCACCGACGTGTTCGCGAACACCGGGGCAATCTCCTCCTTGCCGTCGGGCAGCGCCAGCCAGGTCTGCAGGCCGGAGACCGACATCGGCGCGCCGCGCAATTCCTGTGGCGTGCGCTCTGAATGAACGATGCCGCGTCCCGCGGTCATCAGATTCACGTCGCCCGGCGCGATCACCATTTCGGTGCCGAGCGAATCCCGATGCCTGATCCTGCCGTCGAACAGGTAGGTGACGGTGGAAAGCCCGATATGCGGATGCGGACGCACGTCGAGCGCATGGCCGGCGCGCAGGATCGCAGGGCCCATGCGGTCGAAGAAGATAAACGGCCCGACCAGCCGGCGCTTCGCCGTTGGCAAGGCGCGGCGCACCTCGAAGCCGCCAATGTCCTTGGCGTTCGGAACGACCATCAGCTCGATCTGGTCGCAGGCGAAGGCATCGCCGGGTTCGGGATCGTTTCCCGGAAAGAAGCTCATGTCGGATCCTCAGGCGAAACGCAGCGCCGACCTGGCCTTCGCCTTGGCAGCTTCTTCCTCGCGGTTGCGCGGTTCCTGATTGGTTTCGAGCGAATCGATCAATTCGCGCGCGACAGCGGCGATCGCCTCGACGGCATGGTAGAAGGCATGCTCGTTGCGCTTGGACGGCTTGGTCGAGCCGCTCAGCTTGCGCACGAATTGCAGCGCTGCGTCATGCACTTCGTCATTGGTCGCCGGCGGCTCGAAATTGGCCAAGGTCTTGATGTTGCGGCACATGGCTTGAACTCCTTACCTGCTTTCTCTGCCCTTACCCGGTCTGAGATCATCCGCTGAGGTGTTGAGATTCAGGTCAGGCCGAGCCGAAAATGGTGGTTTCCGAGAACCGGAGCGGAGCGTACTTGAAGTACGTGAGCACCGGAAGCGCAGGAAGTTGCCATTTGCAGGCCGGCCTCACCTGAATATCAACACCTCAGTCGGCGTCCAGCGGTTCAGTTCCCACCGGCTTGCCGTCGCGCGACAGCCTGATCTTCTCGACCTTGTCCTCGGCCGCTTTCAGCAGCCGGTCGCAATGCGCCTTCAGCGCCTCGCCGCGCTCATAGATCTTGATCGATTGGTCGAGCGGGACGTCGCCGCGCTCAAGATCATCGACGATCTTCTCCAACGCGTCGAGCGCCTGTTCGAAGCTCATCGCCTTGACGTCCTCATTGCCTTCCAATGCCATACTCTATCCCTTCATCAGCCGCCCGACATGGGCGGCGACTGAAAATGCCAGTCCCTGCAGATCGTAGCCGCCTTCCAACAGGCTGACGAGCCTGTTGGAGCTATGGCGCCCGGCGCGCTCCATCAACTGGCCGGTCGCCCAATCGAAATCGTCCTCGGTCAGGTTGATCTCGGCCAGCGGATCGCGGTGGTGCGCGTCGAAACCGGCGGAAATGATGATCAGGTCCGGCGCGAACGCGTCGATCGAGGGCAGCACGCGCGACAGGAAGGCGTCGCGGAAGAGATCGCTGCCGGTCTGCGGCGCCAGCGGCGCGTTGACGATGTTGCCGGCGCCGGTCTCGTTCTTCGCGCCGGTGCCCGGGTAAAGCGGCATCTGGTGCGTCGAGCAATAGAGCACCGATGGGTCGTCCCAGAAGATGTCCTGCGTGCCATTGCCGTGATGAACGTCCCAGTCGACGATGGCGACACGCTCGGCCTGGTGCTTCTTCTGCGCGTAACGGGCGGCGATCGCCGCCGTGTTGAACAGGCAAAAGCCCATTGCCGTGGTCTTTTCGGCATGATGTCCAGGCGGACGCGCGGCGACGAAGACGTTTGCCGCACGGCCCTCGAAGACGTCGTCCACCGCCGCGTTGGCACCGCCGATCGCCGTCACCACGGCCTGCCAGCTTTTCGGGCTGGCGCTGGTATCGGCGTCGATCGACACGATCCCGCTCTCAGGGATCGCCCCGCGCACGCGCTCGATGAAATCCTCCGGGTGCGCATAGAGGATGGTTTTCTCGTCGCCTTCCGGCGCCTTGACGCGGTCGAGCGCCGCAAAAGCCTCGTCATCCAGCACGCGCTCGATGGCGCGCAGGCGGTCGGGCCGCTCGGGATGGCCGGGCGGCGTGAGGTGTTCGAGGAAGATCGGGTGCGTATAGAGACGGGTGGCCATGGCGCCTAATCTAGGGACCTGGCGGCCGAATGACCATGTTTGGCAGGCCGAATGGCTGGGGAAATCGCGTCTTGCCGTGTCGCTAACGCCATTGGCGCGGCCCAAGCTTCGCTGTAAGGTCGGGTCGCTGCCAGGTGCCCGCGACGCGGGAGAATCGGGAACACGGTTGAACTCCGTGGCGTGCCCAACACTGTAAGGGGGACCGCGCCGGCAAACGCCACTGTCGAAGACGGGAAGGCGCCGGATGCGGGACGATCCCGAGCCAGAAGACCGGCCCGGCAGACATGGTTTTCCGCTTGGTCAGGCGGGGGACTGCTTGTCGCAAGGGGAAAAGCGATGACGGCAGCAGCGATCGCCGCGAGCGGCGACGACTTTGACCAATTGGCGCGCGACGCGGTCTACCGGGCCATGTTCACCAGGCGCGACGTGCGCAGCCATTTCGTCCCCGACGATCTCGATGACAATGTGCTGGCGCGGCTCATCACTGCCGCGCACCATGCGCCGTCGGTCGGCTATATGCAGCCGTGGAATTTCATCGTCATCCGCGACGCCGAGCGGCGCAGACAAGTGCGCGACCTGTTCCTCGCCGCGCGCGAGCAGGAGTTGCCGGCAATCGAGGCGGAACGGCAGGCGCTCTACCGCAAGCTGAAGCTCGAAGGCATCTGCGAAAGCGCACTCAACCTGTGCATCACCTGCGACCGGCAGCGCTCGAAGGACTCGCCTCTCGGACGCTGGCACAATCCGGAGATGGATCTCTACAGCACAGTCTGCGCGGTGCAGAATTTCTGGCTGGCGGCGCGGGCGGAGGGTGTAGGCGTCGGTTGGGTGAGCATCATCGAGACCGAAGCGCTGAAGCGGCTTCTCGCGATCCCGGAGCATGTCACGCCGATCGCCTATCTGTGCGTCGGCCGCGTCTCGGCCTTCGCGCCGAAGCCGGACCTCGAGGCGCATGGCTGGGGCAAGCGCCTGCCGCTGCCCGAACTGGTCATGAGCGAGACGTTTCGCGGCGCCGGCGAGGCGCCGCTTAAATCGGCAATCGCAAAGCTCGGCGGCGCATCAAAGCCATGATCAGGCGGCCCTCGGCGTATCCCAGCGCGAGCCGCCGCCGAAAGAGCCCAGCGCCTTGTCGCGCAGTTCCCTGAATTTGGACGAGGTCTCGGCGAGCCGGCGGTCCCATTCGGGATTGGGCGCCTGGCCTTCGATGGCTTCGAAATAGACCTGCATCAGCGAGGCGATGGCGAAGGGCTCGATGAAGGCTGCCTTGAAGGCCCAGGCAAAGACGATGGCCAGCACGAAAGCCCAGCCGGCAAGCTGGCCCGGCATGACCCACAGAATGGCGGCCGCAGGCGCCAGCATCAACAGGAAGATGACGAAGGACACGCCCCACATGATCGCCGCCAGCCAGATGGCGTTCTTGACCATGTGCTTGCCGTTCTGCGCGTAGAGCACGACGCCTTGCCTCGCCGTCTCGAATGGCGAGTTCGAACTGATGCGGATGTTGTAGCCGAGGATGATCTCGTCGACATAGGTCAGCGACAGGCGGATCACCGTGTTGATGAAGCTGACGATACCGCTCAGGCCCGGAATGGGCAGGAAGGCGGCGATGCCGCCGATCAGGCCGGTGATGGCTCGGATGGCGCCCTTGACCAGCTGGTCGACGACGAAAAGGATGTTGGCCTCGGCAAAGCGCTGGGTGACCACTTCCTTCGCATAGGCGATCTGGCCCTGGCCGTCGGGGACGTCATGACCGTCGATCAGATGCACCATGACGGCGATATGGCCCGCTTTCAACACATAGAGGATATATTCGCGGATCCAGTAGACGGCGATCGAGACGACCCCGAAGCCGACCACGCCACCCCACAGCGCAAACGACATCGGACCGTCGGGATCGGTCGAGATGTGCCCGACGCCGTAACCGACGCTGGCGCCGGTACCGGTCGCCATGATGTAGGCGACCGTGATGCCGAAATAGACGATCATGCGAAAGATGATGAACGGCCATGTCCGCATCACGATCGACACGGACCGGCCAATGCTGAAGTCCCACATGGCCCCGACTCCCCATATCCTAAGAGTTGGCGGAGGAGGATGCGCTTGCCCCGGCGATTGTCAATCGCGGCAGGGTTGCGCCGGCCCGAAACCGGTGCACAAGCCGGGTGGCTCGGTTACCCGAGCGTGCCATCAAGGCTTCTTGCGCAAGCCTTCGAGCAACTGCTTGAAGGCCGTGATCGCTTTTTTCGAGGTCGCCTCGGGGTCCGTCGAATTGGCGATGCGCTGCGCGGCCTGGCTGCTGGCGCCATTGATCAGCCGTGAGGTCGTCTCGGGATCAAGCTCCGGAACGACCACGCCCTCTTCCTGCAGCTTGGTCAGATGGTTGATCATCGAGGCGGTGCAGGCATTGGCGTTCGGCCACTGCGCCGGATCGCCGAGCACCGCCGGGCCGTCGCGGAACATGATGCGCTGGATTTCCGGCTCCAGCGCCATCTCGATATAGGTGGTGCATTCGTCGACGAAATGCTGCCAGCGGGTCGGCGCTTTCGAAGCCACCTCGTTCACCCGCACAGCCATTTCGCCGTCGATCTCGGCGATCACCGCCTGCAGCAGTCCCTTCTTGTCGCCGAAATGATGGTAGAGCGCGCCGCGCGTGAGGCCGGCCGACGCGGTGAAATCGTCCATCGAGGCCTCGGCATAGCCGATCGTGCCGAAAGCATGGCGAGCGGCCGCGATCAGCTTGGCGCGCGTCTCGGCGATCATCTCCTTGCGCGGTCTGTGCATGGTGCTGGCCCTATTCACATACGCCTCGTATGCCAATTGACATACGTGGCGTATGAACTATCTCACAGTCATACGCAGCGTATGTAATTTTACTATGCACCGTTGTCGAGGAGCAGGATCATGCGAAATCCTTATTCGGACATCTTTCGGGCTCCCGGCACGAAAGGCTTTGCCGCGGCGGCTTTCATCGCGCGCTTGCCGATCGCCATGGCGCCGATCGGCATCGTGGCGATGCTGTCGCAGACGCATGGCGAATACTGGCTCGCCGGCGCCGTCTCGGCCACATACGCGCTGGTCAACGCTTTCCTGTCGCCGCAAGTGTCGAGGCTGGTAGACCGACATGGCCAGACCGCGATCGCCGCGCCGATGACACTCGTTTCCGCGCTTGCCTTCGCGACATTGATCGTCGCGGCCAACCAGCACTGGCCGGCCTGGACCTTGTTCAGCTCGGCACTACTTGCCGCCGCAATGCCCAGCATCCCGGCACTGGTCAGGGCGCGCTGGACTGAGATCTTCCGCGACCGGCCGGAGCTCAACACGGCGTTTGCTTTCGAATCGGCCGCCGACGAACTGGTCTATGTCGCCGGCGCCTCGCTGTCGGTGGGCTTGAGCGCGGCGCTCTTCCCGGAAGCCGGCATGGTGGTCAGCACGTTGCTGCTTGCGCTCGGCTCGGCGGCATTCCTGCTGCAGCGCTCGTCCGAGCCGCCCGTCCGCCCGGCGGAATATGGCGCGGCCGGGTCGGCGATCCGCCTGCCGCCGGTGCAGATCATCACTTTTGCGCTGATCTTCGTCGGCGCGACCTTCGCCACCACGGAAGTGACGACGGTGGCGATCACCAAAGAGCTCGGCCAACCTGAGGCGGCGAGCCTCGTCATCGGCGTCTATGTGCTGGGATCCTTCGTGCTCGGCATCATCGTCGGCGCGCTCAGCCTCAAGGCGCCGCTGCAGCGGCAACTGGCGGTCGCGGTCACCGTGATCGCGCTCACCACCTTGCCACTGCTCTTTGCCGACACTGTTCCGACTCTGGCGCTCGCGGTGTTCGTCAGCGGCGTCGCGATCTCGCCGACCTTCATCACCGCCTTCGGCCTGATCGAGCGCCACGTGCCGGGGGCGATGCTGACCGAAGGCGTCACGTGGGTGACGACCGGCATCGGCATCGGCATGGCGTTGGGCTCCTTTGCCGCCGGCTGGATGGTCGACAATTTCGGTCCGCAGAACGGGTTCTGGGTTTCGGTCGCGGCAGGCGCCATCGCGCTGGCCACCGTGCTCGCCGGCCAATGCCGGCTGGCAATTGATGATTGCGATGTGGACAGAGGCGAAGCGGTAATGCCCGTGGAATGAACGAACACGCTGGCGAAGGGCCGGGCGTCAGCCCCGTTGACGCTCCGAATAGCTGGCTGCCGAGACGACGAAGAGTCCCGTTGGCGCGCCATGCAGCATCACGTCCCTGTCAAAGGTGAAGCCGCATTTCTCCAACACGCGGCGCGAGGCCGGATTTGCCGGCCGCGCCAAGGCGATCACCCGCTGGGCTTCCAACGTCAGGAATGCCGCACACAACGCTTCCATGACCAGTTCGCTGGCATAGCCGCGACCCCAACTGTCGGGATGGAGGTGGTAGGAGAGGTTCAGTCCTTCGAAATCGTTGGAAACGGTGACGCCGCCGAAGCCGACCAGCCTGCCTTTCGCCTCGGCCGCCCAGCGACCGAAACCGTATTTGTCCCAATGGTCGATGTCGCGGGCAAGCTTTGCCGAGCTCTGCTGCGGCGTGTCGGGTGTCGGGTCGGGGCGATGCGCGACCAGCTCGGGCCGCGAGAAGAGATCGACCAGGAAATCGAGATCGGCAGTCGTCGGCCGGCGCAGCGACAGCCTTTTGCTGTTCTGATTGGACGGAAGAGACTTGCTCATCACCCTGGCCGGCGATCCGGGACTTTAGAGGATCTCCGTTTTGGCGATATGGATGCCAAACCCCTCAAGGCCGACATAGTGGCGCTCGCGCGAGGCGATCAGGTTGATGGAGGAGATGCCCAGGTCCTTGAGGATCTGGGCGCCGAGACCGATCTCTCGCCATTCGTTCTCGCGGCGGCGGGCTTCCTCATGGTCCTCGCGGTCGCCGCTCGCGGGCCGCTTGCGCTCCTGATGGGCGACGCCGACCGAGCCTTCACGCAGATAGACGATGACGCCGCGCCTGCGCTCGCCCATCGCCTTCATGATGCCGTCGAGGCGATGGCTGGTGCCGAAGACATCGGTGACGACATCTTCCGAATGCAGCCGTACCGGCACCTCCTCGCCATCGCGGATGTCGCCGAAGACGACCGCGAGATGGTGCATGGAATCCCAAGGCAGCGTGTAGGTGAAGGCCTGCGCCTTGCCGCCGGGCGTGTCGATGTCGGAGCAGGCGACGCGTTCGACCAGCGTCTCCTTGCGCTGGCGATAGGCGATGAGGTCGGCGACCGAGACCTGCTTCAGCCCATGTTCATCGGCGAAGGCCTGCACTTGCGGCCCGCGCTTGACCGTGCCGTCGTCATTGACCAGTTCGGAAATGACGCCGACCGGCGGCAGGCCGGCGAGCTTGCAGAGATCGACTGCGGCCTCCGTATGGCCGGAGCGCATCAAGACGCCGCCTTCGCGCGCGATCAGCGGGAAGATGTGGCCGGGGCGCACGAAATCCGACGGGCCGACATTGCCGTTGGCAAGGTTGCGCACGGTGAGCGTGCGGTCGTCGGCGGAAATGCCTGTTGTCGTGCCGTGCTTGAAATCGACGCTGACCGTGAAGGCGGTGGTGTGGGCGGAATCATTGTCCGCCACCATCGGCGCGAGGTTCAGCCGCCTCGCGTCCTCGCGCAGCATCGGCGTGCAGACGATGCCGGAGGTGTGGCGAACGATGAAGGCCATCTTCTCCGGCGTGCAATGGACGGCGGCGACGATCAGGTCGCCCTCGTTCTCGCGCCCGTCATCGTCCATGACAACGACGATCTCACCGCGCTCGAAAGCACGGATCGCTTCGACGATCTTCTTCTGGTCGTAGGGCATCGGTGCTCGCTTCGCTCGCAGGAATTAGGCAGTAGGCAGTAGAAGAAAGAAAATGGCTGTGTCGGGCGGTCTACTGCCTAATCCCTACTGCCTACTCCCTTCCCTGTCTGTCCTCTGTGCCGCAGATAATGATCGGCGATCGCGCAGGCAACCATGGCCTCGCCGATCGGCACGGCGCGGATGCCGACGCACGGGTCGTGGCGGCCCTTGGTCATCACCTCGACATCCTTGCCATCCTTGTCGATCGACTGGCGCGGGGTCAGGATCGACGAGGTCGGCTTGACGGCGAAGCGGGCGACGATCGCCTGGCCGGTCGAGATGCCGCCCAGTATGCCGCCGGCATTGTTGGACAGGAACACCGGCTTGCCGTCATTGCCCATGCGCATCTCATCGGCGTTCTGTTCGCCGGTGATGCGGGCCGCCTCGAAACCATTGCCGATCTCGACGCCCTTGACGGCGTTGATCGACATCAGGCCGGAGGCGATATCCTGGTCGAGCTTGGCATAGATCGGCGCGCCGAGGCCGGGCGGCACGCCGTCGGCGACGATCTCGATCACCGCGCCGACCGAAGAGCCGGCCTTGCGGATGCCGTCGAGATAGGCGGTAAAGACCGGGACCGAGGCCGGATCCGGGGTGAAGAACGGGTTCTCGGCGTCGCCGACGAAATTCCAGTTCCAGTTGGCGCGGTCGATCGACTTTTCGCCCATCGACACCAGCGCGCCGCGCACCACCATGCCGGGCACTATCCTGCGCGCCAGGGCGCCCGCCGCCACCCGCGCTGCCGTCTCACGCGCCGAGGAGCGGCCGCCGCCGCGGTGATCGCGCAGGCCGTATTTGACGTCGTAGGTGTAGTCGGCATGGCCCGGCCGATACTGGCGGGCGATCTCGCCATAGTCCTTGGAGCGCTGGTCGACATTCTCGATCAGCATCGACACCGGCGTGCCGGTGGTGATCATCGTCTCGCCGTCCTCGTCTAGGATGAAGCCGGACAGGATCTTCACCTCGTCCGGCTCGCGGCGCTGGGTGACGAAGCGCGACTGGCCGGGGCGGCGGCGGTCGAGCTCGGCCTGGATGTCCTCGCGCTTGAAGCGGATGCCGGGCGGGCAGCCGTCGACAACGCAGCCGAGCGCGGCGCCATGGCTTTCACCCCAGGTGGTGACTCGAAAGAGGTGGCCGAATGTGTTGTGCGACATGAGGATACGCCCTGCCCCGGCGAGGGAACCCGGTTAAGGCTGCCTTCTATTGGCGTTTTCCACAGTGGTCAAACGCTGATCGGGTGTGCATCAAACTGTGATGTGGCGGATTTAGTTTTGACACATTCGGTTGGTTTCTGCTCTCTTCCCATCCGCCGTTGAGGACCCGCCGCTGACAAGCCGGCGCAATGACCTAAAGAGGACGACGATGCGTACCCTGATTGGCGCGGCCTGCGCCATGTTGCTGATTTCCACCGCCGCCGCGTTCGCCGGCCAGACCGAAGGCCTGATCAAGAAGGTCGACAAGGACACGCTGACGCTGACGCTCGACGACGGCAAGGCCTACAAGCTCAACGCCGAGACCGACATCGACTCGCTGAAGCCCGGCATGGACATCGTCATCGCCTATGACGTGACCAATGGCGAGAATGTCGTGACGGACATGCAGCTGCCCGACAGCGACCAGAACTAATCTTTCGAGTTAGAGGCTGGAGCGTCCGTGTTTCGTCATTCTAGGGCGAAGCAAGGAGCGTAGCGACGCGCGCAGACCCTAGAATCCATTCCGTTACGTCGACGCTTTGCAGCGGTGCAGAACGAGTTCTCTTCTGCACCGTTTTTACCATTTGATCCAGGTCACGGCATGGATTCTAGGGTCTCCGCGACGGAGCTTCGCTCCTGCTTCGCCCTAGAATGACGAGGCTAACCTTCAAAGCCACTCCAAGCTCCGACCCTCCAGCCGCAGCAGACGGTCCTGGGGGATTTCGAGGCTGGCGGCTTCCTGTTTGGAAATGCCGGTGACGAAGCGGAAGAAGCAGCGCATGACGCCGCCATGAGTGACGCAGACAGTGGGCCGGTCGAGTGCATCGAACCATGGCTTCACCCGTTCCAGCAGCATCTCGTAGCTTTCCGCGCCCTCGCCCGGCGGCTGGAAATCCCACTTCGCTGCGCGGCGACTTTTGGTCGAACCCGGGACACGCTTTTCGAGTTCGGCAAAGGTGAAACCCTGCCAGTCGCCGAAGCTTAGCTCCACGAGGCGTGGATCGGTGCGGTAGGCGGAAGGATCGAGCCCCATCGCGGCGCGCATCAGCTCCATCGTCTCGCGCGTGCGCCGCATCGGGCTGGCGACAAAATCGAAATCCGCAGGATTTCCGATGAGTTCCGCCAACCGTCGGCCGTTTTGCGTCGCCTGCTCGCGGCCAAGTTCGTTGATATCGGTATCGGCCTGGCCCTGCAGGCGGCGCTCGGCATTCCACTCAGTCTGGCCGTGGCGCGCGATGTAGACGAGCGGATACATCAGGTCTTCCAAGGTCGGGCCAGGGCCTGCGACGAAGGATGGGCGGAGGTAAGGATCAGTCCTTGACAGTCGAGATATCCGGCGCGTCGACCGCCTTCATGCCAACGACATGGTAGCCGGAATCGACATGATGGACCTCGCCGGTCACGCCGCGCGACAGGTCCGACAGGAAATAGACGCCGGAATCGCCGACCTCTTCCTGGGTGACCGTCTGCTTCAGCGGCGAATTGTACTCGTTCCACTTCAGGATATAGCGGAAATCACCGATGCCGGAGGCGGCCAGCGTCTTGATCGGACCGGCGGAGATCGCGTTGACGCGGATCTTCTTGGCGCCGAGATCGACCGCGAGGTAGCGCACGCTTGCTTCCAGCGCCGCCTTGGCGACGCCCATGACGTTGTAATGCGGCATCACCTTCTCGGCGCCGTAATAGGTCAGCGTCAAAAGCGAGCCGCCATCGGTCATCAGCGGCTCGGCGCGCTTGGCGATGGTGGTGAAGGAATAGACCGAAATGTCCATGGTCCGCAGGAAATTGTCGCGCGTCGTCTCGACATAACGGCCGGTGAGCTCGTCCTTGTCGGAAAAGGCGATGGCGTGGACGAGGAAGTCGAGCTTGCCCCAGTGCTTGGCGATGTCGGCGAAGACCGCGTCGAGGCTTTCCGGGTCGGTGACGTCGCAATGGCCTGCGACATGCGCGTTGAGTTCGGCCGCGAGCGGCTCGACGCGCTTCCTGAAGGCCTCGCCCTGATAGGTCAGAGCGATTTCGGCGCCGTGATCGACGCAAGCCTTGGCGATGCCGAAAGCGATCGACCGATTGTTGGCGACGCCCAGGATCAGGCCCCGCTTACCGGCCATCAGGCCCTGTCCACCCGCCATGTGCAAGCTCTCCGCAAGAATATCTGCTTTGTGGAGAGCCTATCGCACAGGCACAAAGCCCCTTCAAGCGCTCAAAAGACACTGCAACAGGAACAAAATTCCCTCAATCACCCTTTCCTGCGGCGCATCAGGGCCTCGAGTTCGGCATCACCGCCCTCCGGCAGCATCAGCCGCACATGGGCATAGAGATCGCCATGGCCGCCTGCCTTTTCCGGCAGGCCCCTGCCCTTGAGGCGCAGCACCTTGTCCGAGCTCGACCATGCGGGCACGTTGACCGCGAGCTTGCCGGTCGGCGTCTCGACCGCCACTTTGGCGCCGAGCACCGCATCGGCCAGATCGACGGGAAGATCGACATGCAGGTCGCGGCCTTCGATACGGTAGCGCGAATGGCGGCGGATGTGGATCTTGACTAGCGCGTCGCCAGGCTGGCCTGGACCCTGCTCGCCCTGGCCCTTCAAGCGGATCGTCTGGCCATCCTCGACATAGGCCGGCAGCTTGACCGCCACCTTGCGGCCGTCGGGGAACATCGCCGTCACCTTGTCGGCGGTGGCTGCCTCCTCGACGCTGATATCCATGGTGACGTTGAGGTCCGCGGCCTGGACCGGCTGACGCCGGTCGGCCCGGCCGGCGCCGCGAGCACCGGAGAAGGCATCGCCAAAAATCTGGCTGAAGATGTCGCTGTTGCCGTCGAACGGATCGCCGCCCGGGCGCCCGCTGCGAAATTCGAAATGCGCGCCGCCGGGGCCTTGCTGACGGCGGAATCCGGCAAACGGATCGCCGCCGGCTGCGCCTTCAAAGCCCTGGAATTTAGGCTTGCCGTCGGCGTCGATCTCGCCGCGATCGTAGGCGGCGCGCGTCTTCTCATCGCCCACGATCTCGTAAGCCTGGTTGGCGGCGGCAAAACGGTCCTTCGCCTTCGGATCATTCGGATTCTGGTCCGGATGATACTTCTTGGCGAGCTTGCGGTAAGCCGATTTTATGTCCTTGGCCGATGCGTTCTTGGCAACGCCCAGCACCTCATAGGGGTCGCGCATGCTTCCTGCCTGCATGAGAGAATGGATTTATGAGTCGCCTCCTATATGCGCTCGCATAGGAAGAAATTCCAGTGGCGCAAGGGCAATTGGCGCCCGAAAATCGGAGTGCCGGACAATCAGAGCGCCTTGAATTCCTGCATGCGCCAGCCGCCGGCCTCGGCTAGGCACAGCTCGCCCTTGTAGAGGGCGACACCGTCGAAGCTCTCGCGCGTGGCGCTGAAGCGGCGGCAGGTCAGGCCGCCGTCCTTCAGTTCCACCAGTTCGGTGATCGCGCCGCGGGACCCGGTCCCGGCATTGGCCCATGGCACCGCTTGGCCGGCAAGCTCCTTCACGTCGGCGGAGGAAACGGCGTTGCCGATGGTGGTCTGGTCGGAGTCCTTATCAGCCGCCGGGGCAGCCGGCGACGACGGCGCGCTGGAGGTGATGATCGAGCGGTCGACGTCGGCCTTTTCGAGGGTGAAGCCGCCGGCACCGCAAGCGGCAAGCGGAAGCGCCAACGTCACGACCACAGCCTTGACGCTGGCAGAAGCGATAACGCCCCATTGCCTGCTGTCAAAAGCTTGCGCGATACGCGACAATCGGCCAACTCCTCCCGCAACGGTAAAAATTCGGAAAACTATGAACGAAACTGAGTTAACAAGCAGTGACTTCACCGAGGCCGCGGAGCCGTTCAGGCTCTTTGCCGCATGGCTGGAGGACGCCACCAAAAGCGAGCCCAACGATCCCAACGGCGTAGCGCTGGCAACCGTCGACGCCGACGGCATGCCGGATGTGAGAATGGTGCTGCTCAAGGGGTTCGACGAAAAGGGATTTGTCTTCTACACGAATTTCGAGAGCGCCAAGGGCCGCGAGATTCTTGGCAGCATGAAGGCGGCGATGTGCTTCCACTGGAAATCGCTGCGCCGCCAGGTGCGTATACGCGGGCCGGTGGAGATCGTCAGCGACGCCGAGGCCGACGCCTATTACGCGACACGCCCGCGCGGCAGCCGCATCGGCGCCTGGGCCTCGAAACAGTCGCGGCCGCTGGAGAGCCGCTTCGCGCTGGAAAAGGCGGTAGCCGAATACACGGCGCGCTACGCCATCGGCGAGATCCCGCGACCGAAACATTGGTCGGGTTTCCGCATCCTGCCGCAGACAATCGAGTTCTGGCAGGACAGGCCGTTCCGCCTGCACGACCGCATCCTTTTCTCGCGCAACGCCGCCGGCTGGGACAAGACGCGGCTTTATCCTTGAACGGTGCCGCAGGCGAAGGGCTCAGCCCTTCTTGCGCGTCATGAACGCAGTCAGCGCCGCGCGTGCTTCGTCCGATTTGAGCCGCTCGCGGAAATGCTCGCTTTCGACCTCGATGCGGGCGATCAATTCCTCGCGCGGCGCGCGCATCAGGTCGCGCGCGATCTTCAGCGCCCCAGGCGGCTTGGCCGCGATGTCGGCGGCGGCCGCCAACACGGCGCTTTCGAGGGAGTCTTCCGCGACGACATCGTAGATCATACCCGCGGCCTTGGCGCGCTCGGCCGAAAAGCCTTCGCCGAGGCCGAGCAGCGCGAAGGCACCCTGCCGGCCAAGCAGCCGCGGCGCGATCAGGCTGGAGCCGGCTTCAGGCACCAGGCCGAGATCGACGAAGGGCGTGCGAAAGAGCGTGCGCGGGGTGGCAAAGGTCAGGTCGCAATGCAAATTGAGCGTGGTGCCGATGCCCACCGCAATGCCGTCGACGCCCGACACCATCGGCTTTTCGGCCTTGGCCAGCACCATCAGGAAATCCCAGACCTCGTTGCCGCCCTCGCCGCCTGTGGTAATGACCAGGAAATCGGCTAAGTCGTTGCCGGCGGAAAAGGCGCCTGGAACGCCGAGGAAGACATGGACGCGGACCGCCGGATCGGCATCGCCTTCAGCAAGGGCGGCCGACATTCTCGCATACATGGCGCGCGTCAGCGCGTTCTTCTTGTCCGGGCGGTTGATGCGGATGATCTGCACGGCGCCCTGGCGCTCGACGAGGATATGGTCTGTCACGATTTTTTCCTTGTGAACGTCAAGCGGAAATCAGTTGCTTGCCGGCGGCGGCGAGGCTCTCGGCGCCGTCGACGACACGCTCCTTGAGCGCGCGCGTCTCACCGAGCAGGTTTTCTGCAAAGAAGCGGCAAAGCGCGACGCGGCTGCGGTCGGCCAGCCCGCCTTGCGCCAGATAGGCGCCGCCGGCAGCGAGCGAGATCAGGCGCAGATAGGGCGTGGCGCCGGCCATCGCGGCGTCGGTCTTGCCGTCGGCCATGAGCTTCTGCAGGAAACGCGTCGCCTCTTCGAGATCGGCCAGCGCACGGTCGAGATTGTCGGCGGTGCGGCCGAAACCGTCGAAGTTGGAGATGCGCACCGCATCGGCCACCGCTTTCAATTCGCCGATATAGGAATGCACATGCTCGCCGCCGCCGAGCGGCAGCTTTCGCGCCACAAGATCGATCGCCTGGATGCCGTTAGTGCCTTCATAGATCGGCGCGATGCGCGCATCGCGATAAAGTGCTGCGGCACCCGTTTCCTCGATGAAGCCCATGCCGCCATGGACCTGGACGCCTAACGAGGCGACTTCGACGCCGACATCGGTCGAGAAGGCTTTGGCGAGCGGCGTCAGCAGGTTGGCGCGGTCGCGCCAATTGGCGGCGGCCTCGCCCTGGCCGACGCGCGCGCGGTCGATGGCATGCGCGCAGGAATAGGCGATCGAGCGGGCGATCTGGGTCAGCGCCTTCATGGTCAAGAGATTGCGCTGCACGTCCGGGTGATGGACGATCGGCGCCATGCCAGCGCCCGTATAAGCGAAAGCCTTGCCTTGGCGGCGCTCGTTGGCATAGGCGATCGCCTTCTGCGTGGCGGCCTCAGCCACGGCCACGCCCTGCATGCCGACGGCAAGGCGGGCATTGTTCATCATGGTGAACATGCAGGCCAGCCCCTTGTTCTCCCCGCCGATCAGCCAGCCGATGGCGCCGGGTGTGGAGCCTCGAAAACCGTCGCCGTAGATCATGGTGCAGGTCGGCGAGGCATGGATGCCGAGCTTGTGCTCGAGGCCGGAACAGAAGACGTCGTTGCGGGCGCCGAGCGAGCCGTCGTCGTTGACGAAAAACTTCGGCACCAAAAACAGCGAGATGCCGCGCGTGCCGGCCGGCGCGTCGGGCAGCCTGGCCAGCACCAGATGCACGATGTTGTCGGTGAAATCGTGCTCGCCATAGGTGATGAATATCTTCTGCCCGAAGATGCGGTAAGTGCCGTCGCCGACCGGCTCGGCGCGCGTACGCAAGGCGGCGAGGTCCGAGCCCGCCTGCGGCTCGGTCAGGTTCATCGTCCCCATCCACTCGCCGGAGACGAGTTTTGCCAGGTATTTGGCCTTGAGTTCCTCCGATGCGTGTTTGTCGAGCGCCTCGACCGCGCCCATGGTTAGCGTCGGACCGATACCGAAGGCCATGGCGGCGGAGTTCCACATTTCGAGCGCGGCGACGCCGAGCATGGTCGGCAGGCCTTGGCCGCCGAATTCTTCCGGACCGGACAGCGCGTTCCAGCCACCCTCGATCCATCGCCGGTAGAGCTCCTTCCAGCCGGGCGGCGTGGTGACGGCGGCGTCCTTCAGCACAGCGCCTTGCTCGTCGCCGATCTTGTAGAGGGGGGCCACTTCCTCGCTGGCGAAGCGGCCTGCCTCGGCCAGGATCGCGTCGACAAGGTCCTCGCCGAGATCGCCAAAAATGCCGGCGTCAAGCGCCGGCTTCAGCCCCGCCACCTGCTTCAGCGTGAAGGCGATGTCCTCGACCGGCGCGCGATACATGTCTGCTCCTCCCATTCCGGCCGAGCGTAGGCGCATGGCCGAAGCGAAGCCATCCACCTTTGGGCCGGCCTCACGCCTTCTTTTTACGTAAACGTCAACTTTTGTCACGCGGATTTTGCTTGGACTTCGTCATCCACGGGCGGAGCGGGAGCACCGCGAACGCGTAGAGCCGAGGATGGGCCTGACAACCGGAAAACCGCGTCCACTTTTCCTGGATTACCAGCCGGATGTAATTCGGCGTAGAATTTTGAATGGCAATTGCAACCTTGAGATTGGCCGTGGCCTTCGCGATTTCGTCATTCTATGGCGGAGCAAGGAGCGAAGCGACGCGCGCAGACCCTGGAATCATTCCGTTACTTTGAGGCGCTTCTACGGTGCAGAATTCTACTCCGCTGCATCCCACGGCCAAGGTCACGGAATGGATCCTCGGGTCTACGCGTCCGCTGCGCTCCCGCTCCGCCCGTGGATGACGAAGCTCGGACGCTGCGCTGATCTCCGGAGTCTGCGATTGCTTCGTTGGGGCAAGCGAACCTTCGCGCTTGGTCCAAGCGTCCGGAATCGCGCAGAAACAAAACGGTCTCTCAACGTATGCTGCGTCCCACCGCCTGCAGCGACAGGAAGGCTTCGTAACGTTTGTCGTGCCAAGCCCGCATTTCACCGGTCGCCGGGGTGAAAACATCGCCAAGCCGGGACATGGCAGGCATGGCGCTTGAAAGGTCCGCATACCGGCCGGCCGCGACAGCTCCGAGCATCGCAGCGCCCAGCAGCACCGGTTCGGGCGATTGCGACGCGGCGACCGCCAAGCCGGCGGCGTCGGCAAGCAATTGCCGCACCAGCGGCGACTGCCCGGCGCCGCCGCTGATGACGATGGTGTCGACGGCAAGACCGGATGACGCCATCGCCGCCACGATCTGGCGCACGCCGTAGCCGAGGCCGCAAAGCCCGGCCACGTAGAGGCCGACGAGATTTTCGACGGAACGGTCGGTGCCGAGTCCGGCAATCAGGCCGCGCGCGTCCGGATCGGCCAATGGCGAGCGATTGCCGAGGAATTCGGGAACGACATGGATGCTTCCCGCGAGCGTGGCGGCGGCCGACAGGTCGGGCGAGCCCGCCGTGGCGGCCGCGGCCAGCCAATCGACCAGCGATTTGCCTTCGGCAGCTGCACGCGCGGAGGCTTCGGCCTCGGCCGGGTGGAAATGCACCAGGAGATCGATGGCCGCTCCGGCCGCCGACTGGCCGCCTTCGCTCAGCCAGAGCCCGGGCACCATGGCGGAATAATAGGGTCCCCAGACCCCCGGAACGAAGGCCGGCCCTTCGCTGCTTGCCATGGTGCAGGCAGAGGTGCCGAGCACATAGGCCATGCGCGAGGCGATGGTGCCGGCGTCGCCCGCGGCCCCCACGGTGCCGACGCCGCCGGCGTGAGCGTCGATCAGCCCGGCAGCGACAACCGTGCCTGCGACCAGTCCCAATTCAGCGGCCGCCGCTTCCGTCAGGCCGGCGCCCAGCGCCGTGCCGGGATCGACCACGTCGGTGCCGATGCGGGCAAAATCCTCGTCGGCAAGCTCACCAAGCCCCACGGCATGGAAATAGCTTTCGTCCCAGCGCCGTTCGTGGCCGAGATAGGTCCATTTGCAGGCGAGCGTGCAGACCGAGCGGGCAAGGCTGCCGGTGGCGCGCCAGGTCAGGTAATCGGCCAGGTCGAAGAAATGCCGCGCTTGGGCAAAGGTCGCCGGCAGGTTCTCCTTCAGCCACAAGAGCTTCGGCGTCTCCATCTCGGGCGAAATGACGCCGCCGACATAGTCGAGGACCGGGTGCCGGAGGGCGTTGATGCGCCTAGTCTGGTCGAGGGCGCGGTGGTCCATCCAGACGATGATGTTCATGTCGCTATCTCCCGAGCGACCGACCGGCAAAGCCTCGCCATCATCGCCGACCACCACGAGGGAACAGGTAGCGTCGAAGCCGATGCCGCCGATTTCCCCGGGACCGACGCCCGATTTCCCGACCGCGTCGCGCACGCTGGCGCACACCGCCTGCCAGATGTCCCGGCTCGACTGCTCGGCGATCTCGCCGGGCTCGACGAAGAGCGCGATGTCGCGCTTGGCGGAAGCGAGCAGCTCGCCGCGCTCGTCAAAGACGCCGGCGCGCGCGCTGCCGGTGCCGACATCGATGCCGAGAAAGTGGGAAGGCATGGGGGACCTCAGGAGTTAGGCAGTAGGGGAGTAGGGGAGTAGGGGAGTAGGAAGTAGAAAGTAGGAAGGCAGTAGGCAGTAGGCAGTAGGCAGTAGAACGATTGTTTAGTCGTGAGCGGTCGGTCGCAAGAGCAGAGACCTCTTCCCCTACTCCCCTACTCCCCTACTC
>NZ_JAIUGS010000017.1:0-113698 GCF_020164735.1 Mesorhizobium sp. ESP-6-4 | reverse complement strand
AAGGTGGCGCTGCGAAGCAGCGACGGATTGGGGGAACCACCTGGCAATCAAGCCTCAGGTCGATCACTCACGCCAGTCACAGAGGTTGTGTGCGTAGCGTAGCCCATTTTGTGGGGCCGGGAACCCAGGCTTGCGAAGGCCGCGCGCTTGGCGATTGGGGAAGCGCCGCCGGCGATTGCGCACGACGTCAGAGTGCCGCTATCCCTTATCGCCGCCGCTGCCCCACAGCGCGCGCTGCAGCAGGCCCGGCGCGCGCTTCTTCGGCGCGAGCTCGACATCGCTCACCAGCCGCGCCCCGCCCTCACGCCTCTCCAGCGTGATCTTTCGCGTGTGGAAGGCTTCCAGCTCGGCGCGGTGGGCGACGCTGATGATGGTGACCTGGGGCAGCACCTTGATCACCGTCCGCATCATCTTGTCCTGGCTCTTCTCGTCTAGCGCCGAGGTCGCCTCGTCGAGCACCACGATGTCCGGCGCGTGCAGCAGCAGGCGGGCAAAGGCCAGGCGCTGCTTCTCGCCGCCCGACAGCGTCTGGTCCCAGGGCGCCTCTTCCTCCAGCCGGCTCTTCAGATAGCCGAGGCCGACCTTGTCGAGCGCCGCATTGATCTCTTTCGTCTTCCAGTTCTCGGCGGCGGCGGGATAGGCCGTGGCGCGGCGCAGCGTGCCGGACGGGATGTAGGGGCGCTGCGGCAGCATGAAGAGGCGCTTGCCCGGATGGAAATCGACGCTGCCGCTGCCCCAGGGCCAGAGGCCGGCGATGGCGCGCACCAGCGTCGACTTGCCCGAACCGGATTCGCCCGAGACCAGCACGCGCTCGCCAGGCGCGATCTCCACCTCGGTTTCCTTGACCACGGCGGTGCCGTCATCGAGCGTCACGGAAACATTGTTGAGGCTGAGCATCGCGCCGTCTGCGGTCTCGCCGCGCTGGATGCGGCCCAGCTTGTCGTTCTCCTCGGCGCGCTCCAGCCCGTCCAGCGACATCATCAGCGAGGCGATGCGGTGGGCCGAGGCGTTCCAGTCGGCCAGGCGCGGATAATTGTCGACCAGCCAGCCGAAGGCGCCCTGCACGATGGCGAAGGCGGAGGCCGCCTGCATCACCTGGCCCAACGTCATCGAGCCGTCGAGGAATTTCGGCGCGCACAGAAGCACCGGCACCACCGGCGCGAACAGGCTGGAGCCTTGCGAGACCAGTGCCGTGCGCATGTGCTGTCCGGTGAGCCGCGCCCAGCGGCCGAGCACGCCGGCGAAGGTGCGGTCGATGCCGGCATTCTCCTCCTCCTCGCCGCCCAGCAGCGCGATGCTCTCGCCATTCTCGCGCACGCGCGTCAGCACGTAGCGGAACTCGGCCTCGGCCTGGTTCTTGTCCTCGGAAAGCTGGACGAAACGGCGACCGATGGCGAACATCGAGGTCGAGGTGATCGCCGCGTAGATGACCGCGGTGACGACGAGGAAGCCGGGCACGGTGATGGTGGAACCGCCCAGCGAAAAGCTAAGCGCGCCGCCGATCGTCCACAGCACCACGATGAAGGTCGAGGCCGACAGGAAGGCATTGAGGACGCCGGCGATGAAGTCGACCGGCGATTCGGTGGCGATGCGCAGATCCTCGGTCAGGCGGGCCTCTGGGTTGGCATGGTCGCCCTTGACGAGGTTGAGCTGGTAGTAGCGGCCGCTGGCCAACCAGCGCTGGATGACGGCCGTGGTCAGCCAGGAGCGCCAGCGGCGCTGCATGGTCATGCGCAGGTACACTTGCGCGACCACCAGGCTGATGCTGCCGGCGACCAGCGGCAGAAAGACGGCGCTCAACCAGTAGACGGTGTGCGCGTCGCGGAGCTCGATGGCGTCGAAGATCGCGCGGTTCCAGCGGTTGATGCCGTATTGGAAGCCGACATTGACGCAGATCAGCGTGAGCAGCCCGATCGTCAGCGGCCAGGCAAGCCTGTCGCCGCGCAAACCCCAATAGCCGCGCCCGCTGATCCAGAAGCGCCGCAGCAGGTATCTCTTGCGCGCCCGCACGGCCTCTTCGGGGGAAAGCTCGGGATCCGGCTCGATCGCCTCGGGCGGCGGCGACCCGGCATGGCCGATGGCTTCCGGCGCGGCATCGGCGGATGCCTTTTCTTCGGCCTCGCCGGCCTTGCGTTGCTGCGCCTTGTCGTCTTTCAGCCGGTCTTCGTGCCGTGTGTCTTCCCGCGGCCTCTCGGCGCGCGGCTTAGCGGCGCCACGCGGTTCCGACTGGCGCGGCTTGTCCTGGCGCGGCGGCGCCGAACGCGGCTTGCTTGCACCGCGCTGCGTGGCGCTGTCGGCCGGTTTCGGTTTGTGCTTGGCCGGGGACATCGCGCCACAACGGCCCAAAAATCAAAAGGTTTCACGCGGGCCGCGGCTACCCTGTCCTTCCGACGCCGGTTGCCCGCCAAGTCAATGAATGCCCTTGGCGGTGGCCAATCAGGCGGCGCTGCCGCTCTTGGGCGTGCGCCGCGGCTCGAAAAGGGCCTCGGTGGCGGAACTACCGGTCGCGTCGAAGGCGAGCGCATCGCCCAGGGGGAGCGCGGCCGAGAAAAGATAGCCTTGCCCAATCACGCAGCCCAGCGAGCGCAGGATCATACGGTCGGCGTCGGTCTCGACCCCCTCGGCCATCACCTCGATGCCCAGCGTCCGGCCGAGGCCGATCACCGCCTCGACCACGGCCTGGTCCTCGAGGGATTTCGCCAGGTCGCGCACGAAATCCTTGTCGATCTTAATCTTGCGGATGCGGCTGTCCTTGAGTGAAACCAGGGTCGAGAAGCCGGTGCCGAAATCGTCGAGCACGATCGATATGCCCGCATCCGCCAGGCGCCCGACCTTTTCGTCGACCCGGTCGCGGTCGACCGGCGCCTCCTCGGTGATCTCGATCTCGAGCATCGCGGCAGGCACGTCCTTGGCCTTCAGGCCGTCGAGGATCATGTCGTCGACATTGCCGGCCTCGAGCTCGCGCGGCGAGAGGTTCATCGCGACGCGTACATCGCGGCGCCCATGCTTCACGAGCTCTGCGATGATGGTGCAGCAATTGAAGAACACCGTCTCGGTCAGAAGCGAAAGCAGCCCGGTTTCGCGCGCGGCAGTGACGATCTCGGGTGGCGAGATGGCGCCATGGACATCATGGTGCCAGCGCAGCAGCGCCTCGAAACCGACCACAGCGTTGGTATCGAGCCGCACCAAAGGCTGGAACCAGGAGCAGAGCGTGCCGGTTTCGATGGCGCCGCGCAGGTCGCGCTCGATGCAATTCTTGCGTTCCAGCGCGGCGTCCAGCCCGGCGTCGAAGAGACAATATTCGTTCCTACCGCCGCGCTTGGCGGCATAGAGCGCGAAATCCGCCTTGAGCAGCATCTCGGTCAGTCGCGGCTTTTCCGATTGGTAGATGCCGATCGAGGCGCCGACGCGCACCGAATTCAACTCCGGATCCGGATTGGCGATGGCTGTGATGATGGCGGATGCAAGCTCGCCGGCCGCTTGCTGCGACCTGCCGGCGGAGAAAAGCAGCACGAACTCGTCGCCGCCGATGCGCGCGATCGTGGCACCTTGCGGAGCGTGGTCCTCGATCCGGCGCGCCACCCTGACCAAAAGGTCGTCGCCGATGTTGTGGCCATAGGTGTCGTTGACGGATTTGAAGCCGTCGAGGTCGATCAGCATGGCCACGAACGGGCCGTCGGAGAGCCCGAGCTTGGCAATCGCCTGCTCCAGCCCATAGCGGTTGAGCAGATTCGTCAGCGGGTCGCGCCTGGAGTTGCGCTCCATCTCGGCGGCGAATTCGCGCGCCTCGTATTTGAGCCGGCTCGTCTCGCGGAAGCGGAATTGCCCGAGCAGCGCGCTCCTGACCATGCCGCCAAGGAAAAGCAGCACGGTGAAGGCGAGCACGTAATTTTCAACGCCGCCCTTGGCAAGCACGCAGCCGGCGGCGGTGAGGAGCGGCAGGATAATGAAATTGATCGAAGCCGGCGCATAGGAGGTGCCGTAGGTGACCGAACCGGCCGAAGTGCCGGCGAGCACGATCAGATAGAGCGGCGCCTGGCTGGTCGTGTATCCGTCGCTCAGCAGCGCCAGAAAAGACCAGGCGACGCCCGAGGCAAGCGCCATCAGGCCATAAAGCGAAAGCCGGGTGCCCACCGCCCTCGGGTTGTCGCCGGCGGCTTCCGATAGGGTGACGGCAAGCGCCACTCGCGCGCCGTTGATCAGGGCGATCGCCACGAACCACAGCACCGCGGCAAGGCCGCCCCCCGACAAGAGCTGCACCGCCAGGATCAAGGCCGAGAGCACCGTGCCGATCGGCATCGAGATGAAGACGCCCTTGCTCAGATCCGCAAGCTGGTCGCGCAGGATGCCGGCTTCCACGGCTTCGCTCCTTCCCTCGGATGAGGGACCCGACACCAGCCGCTCGTCATGCCTTTTCATGTCTCTAATGAGTAGGCGAGCGGAATGAAAATCGTGTTAAGGATTTCAGCGGTTTACGTGGCATTTCTTGCACGAATTCGCCGATGGACTATTTGAAATACTCGGCATGGCACGGCGCGAGAAAAGCCCTATCGTGTTTGGTGTGACCGGCAAGCCAATCGGAGCCCCAACCCATGACCCTGACCAATCGAGACATCGTCGAGCTCACCGAATGGCGGCACAAGCTGCACCGGCAGCCGGAAATCTCGAATGAGGAGGAAAGGACCGCGAAAGAGGTGGTGAATTTCCTCGCCGATACCGGGCCGGACCAGGTGCTGACCGGGCTCGGCGGCCACGGCGTCGCGGCGGTCTATGACAGCGGGCAGTCCGGACCGACGGTGCTGTTCCGCTCGGAGCTCGACGCGCTGCCGATCGCGGAGCTTTCAGGCGTCGCCCATGCCTCCGAGGTGCCGGGCAAGTCGCATATGTGCGGCCATGACGGGCACACCGCGATCCTGGCGGCGCTCGGTCGCCAATTCGGACGCGAAAGACCGGCGCGCGGCCGCGTCGTCTTGATGTTCCAGCCGGCCGAGGAAACCGGCAACGGCGCGGCCGGAGTCGTCGCCGATCCACGCTTCTCCGAGATCCAGCCGGACTTTGCGTTTTCGCTGCACAACCTGCCGGGCGTGCCGTTCGGCGCGGTGCGGGTGAAGGCCGGCACCGTCAACTGCGCCTCGCGCGGCATGCGCATCGTGCTCGAGGGCAAGACCGCGCATTCCTCGATGCCGGAGACAGGCCTATCGCCGATGCCGGCGGTGAGCGAGCTGATGCCGGCGCTGCCCGCGCTCGGGCGCGGGACCTTTGCAGATGAGGATTTCGGCATGGTGACCGTCACCCATTGCGCGATGGGCGAAGCCGTGTTCGGCATTGCGCCCGGCTATGCCGAAGTGTGGGCGACGCTGCGCACCCGCCGCGACGAGCGCATGGCCGAGCAGGTCGCCGCGGCGGAGGCGCTCGCGGCAAAAATCGCCGCGAAGCACGGCCTTGCCTTTCGCTTCGACTATCACGAGATCTTCGTCGCCAGCGTCAATGCGCCGGACGCTGTGGAGCATCTCAACCGCGCGCTCGACGCGGAAGGCATTGCGCGCAGCGAAGAGGCGCTGCCGATGCGCGCCTCGGAGGATTTCGGTATTTTCGGCCACAATGCGAGGTCGGCGATGTTCTTCCTCGGCGCCGGCGAAAGGCACCCTTCCCTGCACAACCCCGACTATGATTTCCCGGATGATCTCATCCCGATCGGCTCGCGGATCTTCATGCGCGCGGCGCGCAATCTTTTGGGCTGAGCGGACGCCGATGATGAGCTGTCCGAACGACGCCGATCGCCATGCCGCCTAGTGTCGGGCCCGATTTCTTCGCCCGCGACGCGGTTATCGTCGCGCGCGCCCTGATCGGCGCCAGGCTTGGGCTCGCCGGCGTCGGCGGGATCATCGTCGAGACCGAGGCTTACCGGCCCGACGACCCCGCATCGCACAGCTTTCGCGGCCGCACGCCGCGCAACGCGCCGATGTACGGCGTGCCCGGCGACGCCTATGTCTATCGTTCCTACGGGCTGCATTGGTGCCTGAACGCGGTGTGCCTGCCGGGCAGCGCCGTGCTGATCCGGGCCATCCAGCCGCAATCCGGCATCGCCGCGATGCGCGAGCGGCGGGGAACGGATGACGACCGGCTGCTCTGCTCCGGTCCCGGCAAGCTCTGCCAGGCGCTGGACATCGACGGTTCGCATAATGGGCTCTCGCTTACCGCGCCGCCGTTCGAGTTCGCCCGTTCCGAGGCCGACCCGGCCGCAATCCTCGCCGGTCGCCGGATCGGCCTCACCAAGGGCGTGGAAGCCGAGTGGCGCTTTGGCCTCGGCGGATCGGCCTATCTCAGCCGCAGGTTCTGAGCCGCGACCTATCCGTTCCCTGTCCCCGTCACGGATCATTCGCGGCCAGCGCGCGTTTGAACAGATGACGGAGGATCGGACAATGGCGACCGACAAATACGAACGCATCAAGCGCCGCGCCTATGAGATCTGGCAACGCAGCGGCGAAGCGAATGGCCAGGACGAGGAGCACTGGCATCAGGCCTGCGAGGAAATCGAGCGCGAGGACAACGGCTTGGGCGAGCAGCCGGGTGCAGCGATGCCCGGCGCGGTCACGATACCGGCCGGCAATCCGGACCGGTCGGCGGCCGAGGCGCTGGCGCGCAAGGCGCTAGCAAATCGTCCGGACAGGCCGGCCGCCGACGATCCGGCGCCGAACAAGCGCAGCCGGCGCAAAGGCTGACCCGGCCATGGTCAAAAATGTCGAACAGGCATTGGACGACGCGTTGCTGGCCATGCGCATGCTGCGCAAGTCGATCGTCGATCACGGCCATCTGGAAGCGATGGCCGATCTGGATGCCGTGATGGAAACCGCTATCGCCGCGGCGGAGCAAAAACGCATCGACATCGAGCGGGCAAAGTCGATATGAGCAGCGACGCGGCCGCGATTCTCGGCGGCCGATCGTCCTATCTCGGCCGCGGGCTCAAACTTCCCTGCTGTCGAAGAGGAACATCTGGATGCCCGATTCATCGGGCGCGTAAAGCCGGCGGTCCGCCCCGGCCGCCTTTCCCTCCGGGCTTGCGAACGCCTTTTTCATCGCTTCGAGATCGTCAAAATAAAGCGTCCCGATCAGGTAGACATCGGACGGTCCGGCCACCACCGTGATCGGCCCCTGGCTGACCTCGTATTTCCTCAGACCCGGGATCTTCTTGGCCAGCGGTATGTGCGTCTCGAAATAATGCTTGTCGAACGCCTCCGCGTCAGCCGGCTGCTTGTAGATGACGACCATTCCAGCCATTGCGGTTTTCCTTTTTTGTTGGGACGGAACCAAGGACGAAATGGTGGGCGGAAACGGAACGAGACGTTGAAAAAATCTCGGGAGCGCCGAAGGACGACGATGGCGGCTGTCCCGCCCTGCCCGTTGCTTTTCGCAGCTATCTCGCTTGTGCGAAGGAGCGTTCTGTGTTCTCTCCGCCTTGAATTAGCAGGGACTCAAACGATGAGAATTGCGGTGCTCGTTGCGCTCTGCGCGGCAGTGGCTGGATGCGTGTCCTCTGCCGCCGATAATGGCGCTTCGCTGTCGCAGCAGGATCCGAAATGGTCATCGCCGGAATGCCAGCAGGCCCGCGCCGCGGCATCGGACTACGCCCAGCGCGAGAAGGACCATCCCGGCTGGGGGTTCGGTGTGCTGCTTGGCCCTTACAGCATGGGGATGGTGGCGGCGGTCAAGGAACATGAGCATCAGCAGCGACGGCTTCTTGCCCGCCAGATGCATCTGCAATGCTCGAGCAAGCCGCTGCCGAAGGAGCTCGATTTCGATCCGGCAAGCTACGCGCCGAAGAAAACGCATTATCCATAGAGGAAGGACCGCGGGTTCCGGTTATTCTGGCCGCTCCGCCGCGGCCTTGCCATCGAATGCATAAGTGAGGATCGCCACCCCCGTCGCGGTCGACACCTGGTTGGACAGCTTCAGCATCGAGGGCGCCTGCCCCGGCTCGAAAAGGCGCGAGCCTGTGCCCAGCACCAGAGGGTGGACCATCAGCACCAGCTCATCGACAAGCCCGTGCCGCATTAGCGCGCGCAGCAGCTTGCCGCTGCCGAACACAATCAGCACCTCGTCGTGACCTTGCTTCAGCGCGCGCACCGTCTCCCCGGCATCACCGGCAAGCAGCGCCGAATTCTCCCAGCGCGGCTCATAGCCGGCGTCATGCGAGGCGACGAACTTCCGTGCGCCGGTCAGCGCCCTGGTCATCGGACTGGCCGGCTGACGAACAGCCCAGGCTTCGTGAAGATCCTCATAAGTCGTGCGGCCGGCGAGCAACGACCAGCCGCCGGCCATGGCGTGGCCAATGACTTCCTGCATCTTCGGGTCGCTGCCTGGATTGCCCCAACCGCCGTGCGCAAAACCATTGCGTGTGTCTTCGTCGGCGCGCCCCGGCGCCTGAAAGACACCGTCCAGCGTCACATGCTCCATGGCGACGATGCTTGCCATTTCAGCCTTCGCTCCAGGCTTTCAGCAGCGGCCCGTCGCCGCCGAAGAGCGGATCCTTGTCGGGCCGGCCGACCTTCGGGATCGTGCGCAGCGCCTCGGCGTGCTGCTCCGGGCTCCGGCACAAATCATAGGTGCCGAAGGTCGGATAGGCGCCGACCACCAGAAGATCGGCCGAGCCGGACAGGCGCTGATGGCCGGTGCCGGCCGGCAGGACCGCCACGTCGCCCGCCTTGACCTCCAGCACCTTGCCTTTATCGCCGCCGAAGCGGACCTCGGCGGTGCCGCGCGCGATGCCCAGCACCTCGTGAATGCGCGAGTGATAGTGGACGAAGTCGTAGATGCCGTTGCGCCAGCTGTCGCCCCAGCCATTGGCGCCGAAAATATCCTCGAAAACGGCAGCCGGATCGCCTTCGTCCGGCAGCTGCACGGCGCCGGGATAGAAGAGCATGGGCCAGCGCGGATGATTGGGCACCAGCCCGTCATCTGCGAAGCGGAAGGCGAGCGGTTCCTGTTTGTCGACAGATTGTGCCATCCTTGCGGTTTCCTGCATGGTCTTAATGGGACCTAACGGTTTCCGGCGGGTTTTGCTCCGGCCGGTCTGAGGAGGTCACAATGGCTGCATTTCGTCTTCGGCAATCGGCCTTCTTGCATCGGCACTTGCCTTTGCCGCCGTCGCCGCCGGCAACGCCGAGACGAATGGCGGTGATCGTCGCAGCGCTTCGGCATCGAAACTGATCTAGGCCTGCCGCAGGCACATTCAGCCCGTAGCAAACCGCCACGTGGCGCGTCGCCCATTGATAGATTGCGTTCGGCTTCTAACTGACGTATAGATGTCGTTCGTAATCTAAATGGAGATCGACGATGCGCGTGAGCCGCATTCAGGCTGAGCAGAACCGGCAAACCGTGATCGATGTCGCAAGCCGGCTTTTTCGGGAGCACGGCTTTGACGGTATCGGCCTTAAGGATTTGATGAAGGGCGCCGGGCTGACCCAAGGCGCTTTCTATAAGCAGTTCGCATCAAAGGAGGACCTTGCCGCGCAAGCATCCAGGCGCGCGATGGAGAGCGCTGCCGACAGATGGACGGCGGCGACCGCAGCGAATCCCGGCGATCCGCTTGGGGCGGTGATCGAGTTCTATCTCAGCATGGGCCATCGCGAGGAAAGGATGGACGGCTGCCCGGTTGCGGCGCTCGGGTCGGATGTGGCCAGACAGGGGACCGAGGTAAAAGCGTCGTTCGAAGTCGGCATCAAAGCATATCTTGAAGTGCTCGGCAGGATGATTGCCAGGACTGAGAACGAAGAAACCGGTGAAAAAGCCATGGCCGTCCTCTCGACGATGGTCGGTGCGGTGGTTCTCTCGCGCGTCGTCAATGATCCCGACCTCGCCCAGGCCTTTCTGGATGCAGCGGCCGAACAGGTTCGCGACACCGTCAGCGTCTGACCGGCGCGGGCTGGCTACTCAGTTCGATAGGAGAATAGATGCGACGGATTGTTGTCACGGGCATGGGCGCGGTCACGCCCCTTGCCGCAAATATCGAGACGTCGTGGTCGCGTCTCCTGGCCGGCCGCTCGGGCATTCGAAGGCTTCCTGAGGACATGGTGGAAACCCTGCCGACAAAGATCGGCGGAACGGTTCTTTCCCTGGAGGAGGATCCTGAAGCCGGCCTCGATGCGAATGCCTTCCTGGCGCCGAAGGATCAGCGCAAGATCGATCGCTTCATCCTATTCGCGCTGGCGGCGGCGGAAGAGGCGCTTGCCCAGGCGGGATGGAAGCCGGAGTCGGAAAAGGATCGGCTTCGCACCGCGACGATCATTGCTTCAGGTATCGGAGGGTTCCCCGCCATAACCGAGGCGGTGCGGACCGTCGACCAGCGCGGCGTTCGACGTCTTTCGCCGTTCACGGTGCCGTCTTTCCTGGTGAACCTCGCCGCCGGCCACATCACGATCCGTTACGGCTTCAAGGGCCACATCGGCGCGCCGGTAACGGCGTGCGCCGCCGGCATTCAGGCGATCGGCGATGCGGCGCGCATCATCCGCGCCGATGAAGCCGACATCGCCGTGTGCGGCGGCACGGAAGCCTGCATGAACGTCGTCAGTCTGGGCGGCTTCGCGGCGGCGCGCTCGCTTTCAACCTCCTTCAATCACCGTCCCGATCAGGCCTCGCGTCCGTTCGACATGACGCGGGACGGTTTCGTCATGGGCGAAGGCGCCGGCATCCTGGTCATCGAGGAATTGGGCCATGCGCTGGCGCGCGGCGCGAAACCGCTCGCCGAGGTCGTCGGCTACGGCACGACGGCGGATGCCCATCACGTCACGTCCGGTCCCGAGGATGGGGATGGCGCGCGCCGCGCCATGGAGATCGCGATCGCCCAAGCCGGCATCTCACCGCGCGAGATCCGCCATCTCAACGCGCACGCGACCTCCACGCCGGTGGGCGATCTGGGAGAAATCGAAGCGATCAAAACCGTCTTCGGTACGGATTTTTCCATAGCCGTCAGCGGAACGAAGTCGGCGACCGGACACCTGCTCGGAGCCGCCGGCGGAATTGGCGCGATCTTCACCATCCTGGCGCTGAGGGACCAAATGGCGCCGCCGACCCTCAATTTGAGCGCCCCCGATCCGGCCGGCGACGGAATAGATTTCGTCGCAAACCGGGCCCGGCCGATGGAGATGGACTACGCGATCGCCAACGGCTTCGGCTTCGGCGGCGTCAATGCCAGCGTGCTGTTCCGACGCTGGGACGGGCACGGCGTAAACGGTCGAACCGCTCGTGATTGACGCTCTTTGCTCCAGCCTTTCCTGCCTTTCCAGTCCAACCCAAAGAAAGTGATCTCCATGAACAGGACCAATCCTGGCGTCGCCATCGTCACAGGGGCATCCAGCGGAATCGGGCACGCAACGGCCAAGGCCCTGCAGAGCGCTGGCTTTCGCGTGTTCGGAACCAGCCGTCGCGCGGCCTCCAAGAAAACCGACGGTATTACCATGCTGACCTGCGACGTGACCGATGACGCCTCCGTGGCGAAGCTGATCGATGAGGTGCTGGCCGATGCTGGGCGCATCGACGTGCTGGTCAACAATGCCGGCATCGGCCTGCTCGGCGGCGCGGAGGAATCCTCGACTGCACAGGCCCAGGCTCTGTTCGACGTGAACGTCTTCGGTGTCATCCGTATGATCAACGCGGTGCTGCCGATCATGCGACGTCAAGGAAAGGGCAGGATCGTCAACTTGAGCTCAGTGCAGGGGTTCATCCCCGCCCCCTATTTCGCGCTTTATTCGTCGACCAAACATGCCGTCGAAGGCTATTCCGAATCGCTTGATCACGAAGTGCGGCCGTTTGGAATTCGCGTCGCATTGGTCGAGCCGGCCTATACCCGGACTTTGTTCGAAGACAATTTGGCCAGGCCGGACCAGGTGCTCGATGTCTATGATGCCGCGCGCGCCGGCATGACCACAGCCGTGCGGAAGGCGATGGAAAAAGGCGATACACCCGAAGTGGTGGCCAACACCGTTCTGGCGGCTGCGATCGATCCCGCTCCGAAGCGGCGCTATGCGGCGGGAAAGACAGCGCGCCAAGTCAGTTTCCTGCGCCGTTTCGTCCCCGCATCCGCATTCGACAAGAGCCTGCGAAAGCAGCTCGGGCTGCCGGCCTGACAACGGAGCCTTTCACTCCAGCCACCCTGCCTCCAGGTCAAAGCGCCGGCAGCAATTAGCTGTTCGTCACTGACCGCATATAAGCATTCCCTATTGCAATCCCCGGAAGAAAAAGGTTGTTTAGAATCTCCGGGGGAAACGAAATCGTGAATAGAGGCGTGGTGCGGCTTCTTCCGAAGCCCAAGGTTTCAATATTCATTTGCGGATGCGGGCATACGGGGTCAACTTTGCTCGCCCGGATACTGGCTGCGCATCCGGAAATTTTCTCTATCCGCCGCGAGACAAGCGCGTTTGTCTCAAGCGATGGGGCGCGATGGACCAAGCTAAGCGCGGTTTTGCTGCAGGCAGCCATTTCACGCCGCAGCGTCTGGGTCGAAAAGACCCCGAACCATATCCACTATACGAGGCAGATCATCGAGACGATCCCGGGCGCGCGCTTCATCGTCGTCACGCGCGACGGCAGGGACATCGTGGCCTCGCTCGGGCAGCGTTACGAGGGCGATTTCGACAAAGCTTTCCAAAGATGGATCGCCGACAGCAAGGCCTCGATGGAGCGCATCGAAAAGGGCGAAAGCATCCTGTGGCGTTATGAAGACTTCATCGAATCGCCTGCGCTTTCCATCGAACGGCTATGCCGCTTCATCGGCGTGGCCTTCGATCCAGGCATTCTGAACTATCACCAGCAGCCCGTCATATGGGGGCGCGAAAAGGCGATGCGCACGCCCCATTCCGCTCGCCGGCACGCCCAGGTGAACCAGCCGATCACCGACTACCGGGGCAGCTGGCGATCCAGCCTGCCTATGGAAGTGGCTTGCCGTTTCGACGCCGGCGAAGCGCGGGAAATCATGGGCTATTTCGGATACGCGCAGGCCGAGCGTCCGGCGGGTGTCGATCACCAGACCTAAGCGTAGTCGAGAAGCGACTTTTGTGTGTGCTGCGACGATCGGAAGCAACCGTCCGAGAAGCAGCAGCCTGCGCCGACGAATTGGCGAGCGCCCGCGCCTGCCATGAAATGAGCAACGCCTTCAGCATGGATTTTGGCGCGCCCAACGGGCCGGTAATCAGCAGCGAGCGGCGAGAACTGGTGGCTGCCCGACTGATCCGCGAATTCGCACAACGGCCGGCTGCCGCGGCCGATTGCATAAAAGTCCAGGAAATTCGACCAATGCCGATCCGGTCAACGGCGGGAACGCGTATCGCAGGCCAAACTCGACGATGCGCCGATAAAGACGCTTGACTCACCCTCCCCCTTACGGACAAGTTGCGTTGTCAGACATCTTACATACCAGAGGGAGGTTTCGTGAGGAGATTTATCGCTTGTTTCGCGCTGGCTGCCGGCGCGCTCGCATTTGCGTCGGCAGCGTGGGCGGGAGAAACCCTGGATCGCGTCACAACCAAGAAGGCCATGGTGGTCGCGACCAACAGCGGCTGGCCACCGCAGAGCTTTCTCGACGAGAGCAACCAGTTGGTCGGCTTCGACATCGACGTTTCGAAAGAAATCGCCAAGCGCCTCGGCGTCGAGGTCAGCTTCGAGACGCCCGATTGGGCGACCATGACCGGCGGCCACTGGCAGGGCCGCTATGATCTTGGCGTCGGCTCGGTGACGCCGACCAAGGCCCGGGCCAGGGTGATCGATTTCGCCGGCATCTATTATTACAGCCCTTATGTCTATGTGGTCCACAAGGACAGCAAGGCAAAATCGGTGGACGATCTGAACGGCAAGGTGATCGGTGTCGAGACCGCCACCACTTCGGAAGATTTCATCCGCCGCCAATTGGAGATCGACGCTCCCGGCCTTCCGCCAATCGAATACAAGCTGCAGCCTGGCGAAATCCGGACTTTCGCCGATTCCATGCTGCCGTTCGACGATTTGAGACTTGGGGACGGCGTGCGGCTCGACGCGGTCATCGCGCCCGAGCAGACCGCTCAAAACGCCATCAAGAACGGTTATCCGCTGCGCATCATCGAGGGCGACTACGCCTTCCGCGAACCGCTGGTGGTGATCGCCGACAAGGGCGATGCCGAGTGGACCACCAAGATCGGCGGCATCATCGACCAGATGAAGAAAGACGGCACGCTCGCCACGCTGACCACCAAGTGGTACGGCAAGAACTACAGCGCCGATTGACGCTCATCGCGGGCGGCCCCTCAAGGCCGCCTGCTTCCGTCAGAACCTATCATGACTTATCCCGACACCTATTATCGCCGTACACTTGCCGACGAGAAGGTCAGACCACCGCTCGCGGGTCCGGCCGAATGCGACACGGTCATTGTCGGCGGCGGGCTGGCCGGTCTGACGACGGCGCTGCAGCTGGCGCGCGCCGGGCAGCAGGTCGTGCTGCTCGAAGCCGAGAGCATCGGCTTCGGCGCCTCGGGCCGCAACGGCGGCTTCGTCAGCCCCGGCTTCGCGACCGGCAGCGACAAGATCGCCGCGATGGCCGGCGCGGCGGCGGCACGAGAGCTGCATCGGCTGTCGATCGAAGGCGTCGATTTCGTGCGGCAGACGATCAAGGATCTCGACATCACGGCAGCGAAGCCTCGCCCCGGAATCATGGGCGTGCTGCGCCATGACGGCGGCGCCGAACTGAAGGCTCATGCAGAGAAACTGGCGCGGGATTTTGACTATCCGCTCGAATATCTCGAGCGCGACCAGGTGCGCGCTGTGCTGCGTTCCGAGCGCTACTACCAAGGCCTGCGCGATGGCAACGCCTTCCACATGCATCCGCTGAACTATCTGCGCGCCATTGGGGCGGAGATCGAGCGGCTGGGCGGCAGGATTTACGAGGGCTCCAGCGCAATCGAGGCTAAACTCGATGGCCCGCACAAGACGCTACGCACCGCAAGCGGCGAAGTACGCGCGCGGCAAGCGGTGTTTGCCACCGGCGGCTATACAGGACCGCTGGTCGGCCGGCTGAAGCGGGCCATGTTACCGATCGCGACCTATGTGATGCTGAGCGAGGAAGCCCCCGATCTCATCGCCGGCGCCATTGCGACGACGGATGCCGTCGGCGACAACCGCCGGGCCGGCGACTACTACCGCGTCGTGGAGGATGGAAAGCGGCTGCTCTGGGGCGGGCGCATCACTACGCGGGCCGCTTCGCCGGCGGCGCTGGCCAGGGAATTGCGCCGGGAGATGGTTGGAACCTACCCCCAGCTCGCTGCGCTCAAGACCGAACTCGCCTGGTCGGGGCTGATGGCCTATGCCCGCCACCTGATGCCCCAGATCGGGCAACTGCAGCCAGGCGCGTGGTATCTCACCGCATTTGGCGGGCACGGCATCAACACGACAGCCATAGCCGGCAAGGTGGTCGCCGAGGCGGTACTCGGCCAGTCGGACCGCCACCTTCTGTTCGCGCCGTTCGGACTGGCCTGGGCGGGCGGGCCGGTAGGGCTTGCCGCGGCGCAACTCACCTATTGGAAGCTGCAGGCGCAAGATTGGTGGCGCGAACGAGCCCGCTAACCAGAAGGGAGATCGACAGGTGATCGGCAGACTGCTGCTCAACTATCCGGACGCCGCACGCCGCATCGGCGTGTGCCTGGCGCTCGCCGCTTTCGCCGCGGGCCTCTACGGTCTCGGCATCAAGGCAGACTGGATCGGCAAGCTGATCCCGAGCTCGATCGAATGGCTTGCGACCAATCCCGTGGTGGCGCGAGCCGTCTCAGCGGTGCTGATCGCGCTGATCGTGGCCGCCAACTGGAAGGCGCTGCAGCAACTCGGGCGCAAGCAGCAGATCGTGGCGGTATGGATCGAGCTGTTCGTGCTGCTGATGCTGTTCTTCTATTCCTTTGATCTGTCCTTTTCTTTCATCGCCCGGAAGATCGGTTTCCTCATCTCGCAGGGCGTGGTGACCACGCTCTACATCTCCGCCATTTCGATCGCCATCGCGACAGTCATCGCCTTCATCGGCGCCATAGCCAAGCTCTCCAAGAACGGCATCGTCTATGGCCTGGCAACGTTCTACACTTCGCTGTTCCGCGGGCTGCCGCTGCTGATGCAGATCTACATCATCTATCTCGGCCTGCCGCAGGTCGGTTATGTGATCGGGGCCGTGCCTGCCGGGATCATGGCGCTGTCGCTTTGCTACGGCGCCTATATGACCGAGATTTTCCGTGCCGGCATCGAAAGCATCCCGCGCGGCCAGACGGAAGGCGCCACTGCACTTGGGCTCAGCCCCAATCAAACGATGTTCCTGGTGATCCTGCCACAGGCGATGCGCGTCATCGTGCCGCCGACGGGCAATCAGTTCATCGCGATGCTGAAGGATTCCTCCCTGGTCTCGGTGGTCGGGGTCTGGGAGATCATGTATCTGGCGCGCACGCAGGGCCAGACCGAGTTCCGGCATATCGAGATGCTGATCACCGCCTCGATGATCTATTGGCTGTTGTCCATCGGGCTCGAATTCCTGCAGTCCCGCATCGAGGAACGGTTCGGGCGATCGCTCAAACGCTGAGCTTCAATGGGGCATCCCCTCCTGGGGAAAGCCGCCGAGATGGCAGCAGGCCAGAGCGGCATGATCGCGGCCGCTTTCGAGGCACAGCAAGAGCGGCTTCCTCGCCAGCCAGGCATGCAGGAAACCGGCGATGAAACTGTCGCCGGCGCCGGTCGTGTCGACGACCTCGACCGGGCGGATGCCGGTCTCGGCGCGCTCGCGGGCCGTCAGCGCCATCGACCCCTCGGCACCGCGCATGACGACGGCGCAGCCTGCGCCGCGCGACAGGAGATCCGCGGCCATCGCTTCAGCCACGTGGCGATTTTGGCCGGTCGAGCAGAAAACTATGCTCAAACCCTCCACACCGAGATCGGCGGGATCGGCGTTGACCGAGATGTCCTGCGAGACGCTGACGCCTGCCCGCGACAGGCGCCTGCGCAAGGCGCCGCCATCATCCAGCCAGCCGATATGGACGTGATCCATCGTCGCCAGGATCGCCAGTTCGGCCTCGTCCGGCGCATAACCGGCGCAGACGCCGAAATCCTCGGCCGCAATCAAACGCTCGCCGGACGGCAAGACTTTGATGTCGGTCCAAGCGGTGTTGCGCTGGCCCACGCGCAGGTGCTTGACCGCCACCCGATTGGCTTCGAGCTCAGCGCAGGTGCGTTCGCCCTCGGCGTCGCGGCCGACCGCGCCGAAATAGAAGCTGTTATGGCCAAGCCGCGCGAGCTGGACGGCAACGTTGAGCGCGTTGCCGCCGACCAGCGAGCGGCCAATCGGCGCTCCGAGGCGGTCGATGCAGTTGTCGCCGACGGCGGCAAATCGAAGGCTGCTCATATCCTGCGCTGCGATCAAGCTGACGCCGAGAGCTAAGCTCAATAGGCAACGCGCTTATAGTAGCGGCGCGTCGTCAGCGGGTGGTTACGGATCACCTCGAGATGCGCGCTGACCCGTTCGAGGGCGGTCGCGAGCACGATCGGCGAAACCAGCGCGCGCACATCCGGCGAAATGCCGGGCAATTCAAAATCGGCCGTGTCGAGCACCGTCAACTTGTCCGTATAGGTAGGCGCGAATTTCTCGACGCGATCGGCCAGCGGCCGGGCGCTGTCCTCGCCCTTGAGGAGCACGACGCTGACGTCTTTGTCCACCAGCTCCAGCGTGCCGTGGAAAAAGTCTGAAGCATGCACGGGGCGGGTCCGGATCCACTGCATCTCCTCCAGGATGCACATGCCGTAATACCAGGCCTGCGGCCAGACATTCCCGGCGCCGGTTATGATGTGATAGTCGGAGGCGGCCAGTTTGTGCGCGAAGCCGGCGGCTTCCTGTTCATAGCTCCGCTTCACCTCCAGCAACAGTCGCGGCAACTGCTCCAGTTCGGCGAAAATCCGTTCGGATTCGGCGAGCTCGCCGCGATGCTTCAGCACTGCAAGCGCGATGAAGAGCGACTGGAGATAGAAGGACTCGCAGGACGTGTCGTCCTCGGCGAAGTTGACGAAAACATGGTCCCCGCCCTTGCCGAGCGGCGTCTCCTCATGTCCGACCAGTGTGATCACCGTCGCCCCGACGTCCTTGATCCGGGACAGCAGTGCCACGCTTTCCTTGGTGGTGCCGGAGAGCGAGGGCAACACGACGATCGATTTGTCGGTCAGGTGCACGGATTGGACAAGCTGCAGCTCGGCGGTGATGTCGACGAAGGCCGGAAAGCCAGATCGGCGCTGCAGCAGTTGCGCCGCCGGATGCATCAGGATCGCTGCACCGCCGGTGCCGAGAAAGAAGATGTTTTGCGCCTCGGCGGCGAGGCACTGCGCCACAACGACTTCAATGCGCTCGCGCAAGGCCACCGCCCCCGATTGGATGCGCATAAACCGGGCTTCATCGAAATTGAGCATCGTTCCCTCGATCAGTTAAGTTGTAAGACAACTGACATCTGAGGGAGCACATTTCAAGAGAAATTTTGCGTAGGTTGCATGCGTTGCCTATACGACACGCGATCGCCACCGCATGCCTCCGCTTGACCTGGGCGCGATTGTCCGACAACAAAAGGAGAGTTGGCACAATGGGGAAGAGGGACTTGGACGAGCCGCTTCGGGACGCGCGCACATTGGCGGTTCAGCTGCGCGACCGCATGGCCGACCTCATCAGGACCGAAGGGCTCAAGCCCGGCGACCGGCTGCCAACGGAATCCCAGCTGACGCAGCGCTTCCGCATCTCGCGCCCTGCCCTGCGCGAAGCGCTGAAGCTTCTCGAACAGGACGGCATCATCTCCGTCACTCATGGTCTCGGCCGCTTCGTGACCGCGAACTCCGCCGTCCAGGTCGACCGTCCAATCACGGTGTTCGAAAGCGTGACCGACATGTCGCGCCACTATGGCTACAACACCGTCAACAAGGTTCTTTCCATCGCCGAGGAAACGCCTGATCCATTTATCCAGCAGCAATTGCGGCTAGCGGACGGAGAGCGCGTCATCCGGCTTGAACGGCTGCGGCTGCACAACGATCTGCCCCTCATCTATTCGCTCGACTACGTACCGCGCAGCTTTTTGCCGGGGCGCCTTTTCGACATCGAATGGAGCGGCTCGCTGCTCGCCCTGCTGGAAAAGCACCGCCATCAGCCGCGTATGTCGGCCGCCTCCGTTGCAGCCGTAACGCTGCCCGAGGAAATCGTGCAGCGCAACGACTTGCGCGACTTTGGGCCAGCCCTGCTCATTACGGAAACCTGTTTCGATGGGACCGGAGCCCCGGTCGTCCATGCCGCCGTCTATCACCGCGGCAGCCATTTCACCTTCAGCTTCGCACGAAGGTGAAAGCTCAAATGGTCGCGATGACCAGTGTCAGGTGCCATGCAGATGTCGAGGGCCGTGACTAGCGCGGGAGCAGCCGGGAGACCTTGAGCCGCGGCGCGAAGAAGCAGCGCAGATAGGGCTGGTTGGTTATGACGTAATGGTTCTCGCAGATATGGTATCGGCCGTCCGGCGATTCCTGCACGCGGTCTGGCGGGATGTTGAAGCCATCGGGTAGATAGACATAGCCGCCGTCGGCCCCGGATTGCACGGCAGACTCGGGGATGGGGCGGCAATCCGTGCCGCCGCAACATTTAAAATTCGTCACCGGGTCGACCTTGTTTTCGTACCAGTCATGAGCATCGGCGCCTGTCGCGGCGACAATCCACATGGCTGTGACGATGACCCTTCGCATGGCGTTCCTCGGCGGTGCGGAGGCGCTGCTCATTCGAGCATCATCTATATTAGCGTTCCGCCGGAAACGCCATTGGCCGCGAAGGCCTGGAAGGCGACGCCGGCCCTTGTGGACGGCAATAGGTGAAGCCGGAACCTTCAAATCGAGGTCCGGCTCTACCGCTCACACCAGCCTTTGCCCGCCGTCGATGTGGACGGTCTCGCCGGTCATGAACTCGTTCTGCATGAGATAGAGATAGGCCGGCGCGATATCGGCGGGCCTGGCGATCTTTCCAGCCGGGATGCGGGAACCCATCTGCTCGAAATAGCCTGATTTGGCGGCGCCGACGATCTCGTCCCACATTTCGGTATCCACCCACCCGGGCGAGACGATGTTGACGCGGGTTGGCGCAAGTTCCAGCGCCAGCGCCCGGGCGAAATAGGTGAACGAGCCGGCGACCGCCGCGACGACAGAGCCGCCGGGGACCGGCGGACGGTCCTTGTTGATGCCGGAAGTGAAGATCATCGAGCCAGGCTTGTTCAGCGTGCGCACGGCGTGCTTGGCCAGCATCACTGCGCCAATCAGCTTGCCGTCGACAAAGCCGCGCACGAAATCCATGTCGGTCTCGCCGATCGGATAATTGGGCGGCGGCGTGCCGGCCGTCGCCACCAGATGATCGAAAGCGCCGGCTTGCTCGAACAAGCCGGACACCTCGGCCTCATTGGCCATGTCGGCGGCGATGCCTGTCACGCGCCCTGCCCCGCCGAGCCGCTTTTCGGCGGCCTTCAGCTTTTCGGCCGAACGGCCGGCGATCACCACCTCCGCGCCGCTTTCAAGCGCCGCTGCCGCGACGCCGAAGCCGATGCCGGAGCTGCCGCCGACGACGATGATCTTCTTTCCGTTGAGCGATGTCATGGGGAGATTGGTCACGGGTCTTCTCCGTCTTTCCGCGATGGGTTCAAAATCAGGCGCGGCCGGCGTGGGCTGCTTCGATATCGGCGAGGATGATCTTCTTCATCGAATACATCGCCTGACGCGCCCGGTCGGCCTTGGCGCGGTCGGGGTCGTTCATCAGGCGCAGCGCCGGTTCGGGAATGACCTGCCAATAGACGCCGAACTTGTCCTTCAGCCAGCCGCAGGGCTGCTCCGAGCCGCCGCCGGCGGTCAGCGCGTTCCAAAAATAATCGGTTTCGGCCTGGTCCTTGGTTTCGATGTAGAGCGAAATCCGCTCGTTGAAGGGCGGCACGCCGCCGGCGTTGAGCGCGGTAAAGCGCTGGCCTTCGAGCTCGAAATCGAAGATCGCATGCGGCTTGTCGGTGAACTCGATGGTCCGCAGCGCGCGGCTGTTCTTGAAAACCGAGAGATAGAAATCTCGCGCGGCTTCGGCATCGAGGTTGAACCAGAGGAAGGGATGAACGGTGGCCATGATGTCCTCGCAGGTTTGATCTTAAGTGAGTATTGATCACAAATTCTGTGAGGATTTTTGATTGGAAGAGGCTCGACGGGCAAACCAAAATTTTGGCAAGTATTTGTTACCATAACTCACAAATGGCTTTGTCGTCATGGCCCGGAGACTGCCGCCGCTCAACGCCTTGCCGGCCTTCGAGGCCGCTGCACGGCATTTGAATTTTTCGCGGGCCGCCGACGAGCTCAACCTCACCCATGGCGCGATCAGCCGGGCGATAAAACATCTGGAGGATCAGCTCGGCGTGCAGCTCTTTGAGCGCGCGACGCGTTCGGTGCGGCTCACCCCGGTCGGCGAGCCTTATGCGGTTGCCGTGCGCGAGGCGCTCGACCAGCTCGCGCTGGCGACGCAAACCGCGACCTCCCGCCATTCCGGCTCGACGCTCAACGTCAGCACCTCGGACGGCTTCGCCGGAAAATGGCTGGTGCCGAGGCTCTACCGCTTTCATCGCGCGCATGGCGATATCGACGTACGCGTCTCGACCACCGGGCGACTGACCAATTTCCGCGGCGACGGCATCGACGTCGCCATCCGCTACGGCGCCGGCCACTATCACGGGCTGACGTCGGAATTTCTCACCGGCGAGGAAGTCTTTCCGGTCTGCAGCCCGAAGCTTCTGGAAGGGCCGCATCCGCTCAAGCAGCCGCAGGACCTCAAGCACCACACGCTGATCCGCGATGGCTACCGCATCGACTGGGCAGCGTGGCTGGCCAGCGCCGGCGTCGAAGGCGTCGACCCGAACAGCGGGCTCACCTTCGATTCAGCCACTTTCGCTGTGGAGTCGGCCGTGCAGGGCGAAGGCGTGGTGCTCGGCCGGACCATGCTCGTCTCGGCCGATCTCGCCACCGGCAGGCTGGTGCGGCCCTTCGACCATGCGCTTAAGGCGGTCTCCAGCTTCTATCTGGTCTACCCGCCGGAGGCGATCCGCCAGCGCAAGGTGAAGGCGTTTCGCGATTGGTTGTTTTCGGAGATCGAGCCGCTTTAACGGGCGAGCTCCGGGCTCGACAGCCACAAGCCGGACGGCTTTCCGCCAGCTCGATTCGCCTTGCGAAGACCGCTGGGCGGATAATGCCGCCGCGAGTCAAAACCGAGTTGAAACTTTCGGCGGCCCTTCTAGTTCGGTTGGAAGGAGGATCTTTGATATGACTGAACCCGGTGAAGGGAGTTCCCACGGTCGAATTGACGACAAGCAGCTCGTCATTCTGCTGAAAGAGAAAACCGGCATCTCGGAGGCTCAAGCCAGAAGGCTGATAAAGGCCGTTGGGCGCGACCGACCGTCGCTTCTGCGAGAAGCACGCATCATAAGGGCGCGTGTTCAGACGTCCACCTCAAGCCGCGTGTGACCGGCTGAATGCGGCGGATGCCCGCCGGATCTGACGGCGGCATTTCGCGACCGGCTGCTTCGAAGATCGACCCGGCTGAAGCAAAGCTCGCCGGAAATTCCCTGCTTGCGAAGACGTGCTTGTTGCGCGATGCTCCGCAAAATGGCTGGCGAATATCTGGACCACAAACTGGAATGCCCGTTTTGCGGCACCATTCGTCTGCAGATCCCGGCCGATGCCCAGCCAGCAACACCGATCCATTGCGCCGAGTGCGGCGCATATCTCGGCACGTGGGACGAGCTTCAAACCGACTTCGAGCAGCAAGGCGGTACCGACGGCGTGTTCCGGCTGGATAAGGGACGTATCCAGAAGCTTAATTCCAGCCGATGATTAGCCGCAGCTGACGCAGCCGTCCGGGCTCAGAAAAGCGCGCAACAGGGCAACCGACGGCATGGGCGGGGGGGTGTTGGGGAGCCGCCGGTTACCAGGACAAGGGGCCATGGAATAAGAAAATGCGCAGGCCCTGAGACCATAATGCCAGTTCTCTGCATTCATGGGAACTGGTTTCCAGCTTAAAATTCAAATATATATGGGAGAAAGCGCACACTCGTGATGATCTTCGTGCGGCTCCTCGCGACAGGAACCACATCGGCCGTGCCGCGTCATAGAGACAGGCTCTTGCCGCGATCCTGGAGTGACGTCGATGATCAGGCTGCTTGTTATCGCTGGATTGGCGCTGGCGCTCGCGTGCGGCGGGACGCTGGCAGCCAAGCTCGACCTCGCCGCTGTCAACCAGGCGCAATTCAGCGAGGGCGAGCCGAAGGGCGTCGATCCGATGGTGCTCAGAGCGCAGATCCTTCTCGATCGCGCCCGCTTCTCCCCCGGCCTGATCGACGGCCGCCTTTCCGACAATTTCTCCAAGGGCGTCGCGGCCTTCCAGGCGGCCAACGGACTGCCCTCCGACGGCGAGCTTACGCGGGAGACCTGGGACAAGCTCGCGGCGACTTTCGCCGGGCCGGTGCTGATAAACTACGAGGTCACGGCCAAGGATGTGCGCGGGCCGTTCACCAGGCGCATCCCCGCCCGCATGGAGCGGATGGCGCATCTGAAGCGGCTCGGCTATCGCAATGCGCGGGAAAAACTGGCGGAGCGCTTCCATGTCAGCGAACAGTTGCTGAGGCTGCTCAATCCCAAAGCCGGCTTCAGGAAGGCTGACACCACATTGGTGGTGCCCGATGTCGGCCGTGGCGATCCTCCCGCGGCCGTCGCCAGCGTCGAGGTCGACAAAGGCGCCCGCCAGGTGCGCGCGCTCGATGCGTCGGGCAAAGCGCTCGCGGTCTATCCCGCCTCGATCGGCAGCGAGGAAAAGCCGGCGCCGAGCGGCACGGCCGAGGTCAAGCGCGTGGTGCACAATCCGACCTATCGTTACAATCCGAAATTCGCCTTCAAGGGCGTCAAGAGCAAGCGGCCCTTCACCATCGCCAAGGGGCCTAACAATCCCGTCGGATCGGTATGGATCGATCTCTCCATCGAGAGCTACGGCATCCACGGCACGCCTGACCCGGGCAAGATCGGCACCACCTTCTCGCATGGCTGCATCCGGCTGACCAACTGGGACGCCGAGGACCTCGCCGCCATGGTCAAGCCGGGCACCAAAGTCGACTTCAAGGACGAGACGGCGCAGGACGGGCAAGTGCAGTGAGATGCCGGGTCGCGATTCGCCAATCGCGGATCGCTGCATAAGCTCAATTTATCGTCATCCTCAGTTTTTCAGAACGTTACACCGCCTTGCCTCGCCTGTAGCTTCGACGGCGCGATTTGGAGAATGGTCCGGATTTGGTGGTTCGATGCAAGCACATGCGCGGGTGGTGATCGTCGGCGGCGGATGCGTTGGCGCGGGTATTCTTTATGGCCTGGCCAAGCGCGGCTGGACCGATGTCGCGCTCCTCGAGCGCACGCAGCTCACCGCCGGCTCGACCTGGCATGCGGCGGGGCTGATTCCGTCCTATTCCCGCAACATCAATGTTGGGCGGATGATCAAAAAGACGATCGAAATCTATGAGGGTCTCGAAGCGGAGACCGGGCAGCCGGTCGGATGGCACAAATGCGGACAGTTGCGCATCGCCAATTCGAGAGACCGACTCGACGAGTTCAAGAGCTATATGAGCGTGGCCGAGGTGCAGGGCATGCGGGCGCAATTGCTCACCCCCGATGAGGCGCACAAGCTCTGGCCGCTGCTCGACAACAAGGACATGCTGGGCGCGCTCTACCATCCCGATGACGGCCATATCGCGCCGGCCGATGTGACGCATGCCATGGCCAAGGGCGCGCGGGATCTCGGCGCAAAAGTCTATCTCAACACCGAGGTCACCGGCTTCAAGCGGACCGCTTCCGGCGAATGGCTGGTCGAGACCAACAAGGGCGACATCACCTGCGAACATATGATTTGCGCCACCGGCAATTACGCGCGCCAGACCGGCGCGCTGCTTGGCTTGGAGATCCCGGCGATCCCCATCCTGCACCAGTACTGGATCACCGAAGCGGTGCCGGAGGTGGTGGAGCGCAAGCGCGCGGGCCGCCCCGAAATGCCGATCCTGCGCGACGAAGGTTTCGAGGGCTATCTGCGCGAGGAAGGCGACGGGCTGATGTTCGGGCCCTATGAGCGCACCGAACACCTCAAGCTCTTCGCCGAGGACGGCGTTCCCGACTGGTTCGGCGCCGATCTGCTGGAAGAGGATTTCGAGGCGGTGTCGTGGAACTGGGAGCAGGCGCTGCAGCTGGTGCCTGCGCTCGGGCGCGTCGGCATCAAGGCCAATGTGCGTGGCCCGTTCCAGATGACGGCGGACGAGCTGCCCTTGATGGGGCAGGCTTGGGGCCTGCCCAATGTCTGGCTGGCCGAAGGCGTGCCGGGCGGCATCCTGTGGGGCGGAGCTATCGGCTACTATTTGTCGGAGCGGATCGTCGAAGGCGGCAACAGTATCGATACATCCGATCTCGACCCGCGCCGCTTCGGCGACTACGCCAACAAGGAGTGGACGCGCGAGAAGGTGCGCGAGGCCTGGGGCACGCATGCCGAACAGAAATACCCGGGGCAGGACATGCCTGCCGCGCGGCCGCAGAAGACCGCGCCTTCCTATGACCGGCTGACGGAACTGGGAGCGGTCTGGGGCGTGCTCAATGGCTGGGAAATGCCCAACTGGTTCGCGCGCGACGGCGTCGAGGCCAAGGACCAATATAGCTGGCGCTGGACGCCCAAGGGGAATCTTGTCGGCGAGGAAGTGCAGGCGGTACGCAGCGCCGTCGGCCTGGTCGAGATGACGCCGATGACCAAGTTCGAGGTGTCAGGTCCCAGCGCGGCCGCCTGGCTGGACCGGATCATCGCCAACCGCCTGCCGGCCGTCGGCAAGGTGACGCTGGCGCATCACCTCACCACCAGCGGTGGCGTGCAGGCGGAATACATGGTGGCGCGGCTTGGCGAGGACCTGTTCTACCTGATCTCGACGCCGCGTGCCGAACGCTGGAACTTCGACGACCTTTCCAGACTACTTCCCGCCGACGGCAGCGTATCCTTGAAGAACGTCACCAACGACCGCGGCTGCTTTACCGTCGTCGGGCCGAACGCGCGGGCCGTGCTGCAGCCCCTCACGGAGATCGACCTTTCCAACGAAAGTTTTCCCTGGTTCGGCGTCAAGACCGGCAGCGTCGCCTTGGCAGGCGACGTGCGGCTGCTGCGGGTGAACTATGAAGGCGAGCTCGGTTGGGAACTCTATCATCCCCTGCCCTACCAGCGGCGATTACTCGACGCGATCCTCAAGGAAGGCGAGAAGCACGGCATGCGGCTGGTCGGGCTGCACGCGCTGGAGTCGCTCAGGCTCGAGAAATCCTATCGCGCCATGTATCGCGACATGAACCCGGAGCTCAACGCGCTGGAGAGCGGGCTGGAGCGCTTCATCCGGCTCGACAAGGGCGACTTCGTCGGGCGCGACGCGGTTCTGAAATACAAGGAGCGAAACGACCAGCGGCGATCCGTGACGCTCAGGATCGAAACCGACGGCGCCAGCACGCTTGCCAATGAAGGGCTCTATAGCGACGGCGCGCTGGTTGGGCGCATCACGTCGGGCGGCTACGGCTACGCGCTCGGGCATGACGTGGCACTAGCGCTGCTGCCCGAGCGGTTTTCGAAGCCGGGCACCAAGCTCGACGTCGCGATCCTGGGCGACTGGAAGGCCGCCGAGGTGATCGCGGATTCGCCTTACGATCCGACCTCGGCCAGGGCGCGGATGTAGTAGGCGGGGCCTGCAAAGGCCCCGTTGCCGACGTGTCCTTCGGAGGGAAGCCCGTATGCGTATCGATCGGATCAACGTCTATTCGGCGCAATTGCCGGTCAAAGGCGGTGTCTACCGGATGGCCAGCGCCGATGTGGAGGCGCTGGATTCGACGCTGGTCGAGATCGTTACCGATGACGGTTTTGCCGGCTGGGGCGAGACCTGTCCGATCGGACCGGTCTACCAGCCGCATCATGCGCTGGGCGCCCGCGCGGCGATCGCCGAGATCGCGCCGGGGCTGATCGGTTCGGAGATCGCCTCGATCCGGCTTCTGGCCAAGCAGATGGACGAGCGGCTCAACGGCCACGGCTACGCCAAGGCCGCCTTCGACATGGCGTTCCTCGACCTGCTCGGCCAAAAACTCGGCGTGCCGGTCTCGACGCTGCTGGGCGGCGCGCTGACCGGCCGCGTGCCGGCCTATTATTCGCTGATCGTCGGCCCGCCGGAGGAGACGGCGAGGGTCGCCGCCGACAAGGTGAGCGCCGGTTACCGGCGCCTGCAGGTCAAGATCGGAGGCCGCAACCTGGAGGAAGACGTCGCCGTCATCCACAAGGTCTGGGAAGCGGTCGGTTACAAGGCTCGGCTAGCGGTCGACGGCAACCGAGGCCTGACGGTGGCCGCAGCGATCCATCTCGACCGGGTCTGCCAGCAAATTCCCTTCGTCTTCGAGCAGCCCTGCAACACGATGGACGAGATCGCGACGCTGAAAGGCCGCATGACGCATCCGGTCTATCTCGACGAGAGCACCGAGGATCAGAACGCGGTGCTGCGGGCCATCTCGCTGGGCATCGCCGACGGCTTCGGCTTCAAGGTGACACGTCTGGGTGGCCTGACGAAGATGACGACCGTGCGCGATCTCTGCGCCATCCGCTCGCTGCCGCACAGTTGCGACGACGCCTGGGGCGGCGACATCATCGCGGCGGCCTGCGTGCATCTGGCCGCCACCGTCGAGCCGCGCCGCATGGAAGGAGCCTGGATCGCCCAGGAATACATCAAGGGCCATTTCGACCAGAAGCAGCCGGTCGTCATCAAGCAAGGGCACATCGCCGTGCCGCAACGGCCGGGGCTCGGCGTAAAGCCGGAGCTAGGCATGTTCGGCAAGCCAGTTGCGATATACGGGCCGTAAGCAGGAAGCGGCGCAGCCAGCTTCGCGGTTTCGGGTCGAATGGCCGCGGCGTAGGCGACTCATCGGCGCCGTCCCCACTCCGTCTCGCCTTCGCCGAGCCACCTCTCCCCTCCGGAAGGAGAGGAAACGCAGACTGTTGAGGAAGCGATTGTCCTCGGGCTGTACGTTCGACCAAGCCAAGCATCCGATCACTTCGTGAACGACGCGGATCGTTCCGCCCTGTCCTGCGTTCTTGTGACACGCAAGGAGGAACGGCGATGGACGACGATCGGACCGAAAAGATCAGGCAGCGTGCCTATGAGATCTTTCAGCGCGAGGGCGGCATCCTTGGCAATCATGAACGGCACTGGCATCAGGCGGAGTTGGAGATCGACCGCGAGGCCGCCCTGCCGCTGACGGCAGACGATGCGCTGCCAGAAACGCGCGAGATCGACAGCGCCGATGTGCTGACGGTGGAGGCGCTTGCCATGCGCACCGGCATTTCGGGCGACGAGGCGCAAGAGCTGCTCGACAGGCTGGGCAACGACCGCGCTGCGATCGAGCAAGCGGCGCGCGATCTGCAAGCACGCAAGCGCGGTGTCGATTAGTGGCACTGCATTGAGATTTTGACCGGTCGGCTCTGTTTGTGTTGGCAGATGGCACGCGTTGGAGATTGGCCGAAACGCCCATCGCGATCGTTTGCAGGGCGGAGCGAAGTTCCGTCGCGAAGACCCTGGAATCCAGGCCGTTGCCTTCACCCAGGAATGCAACAGAGCAAAATTCTGCACCGTGGCGTCGCTTTCAAGTCACGGAATGATTTCTATGGTCTGCGCCGCGTCGCTTCGCTCCCTGCTCCGCCATAGAATGACGAGGTTGGGGCGGCCTCCAGCAATCCCGGCGTTTGCGCCGATTTCACGGAAATGAACGGAAAATTTTGCACCAAGAGGCGGTTGGCCAGCCAATCGGACCGGCCACAGGTGGCACTCTCCATCCGGGTTGACAGGTCAGACGCACCGTCCTAATTTTCGCGTTAGTGGCTACTAACGCGAAATACTGGACTGCGCTCGGCGATCAGACGCGACGCACGATCTTCGAACTGCTGGTCGACCGACCCAGTTCGGTCAGCGGGCTCGCCAATGCGCTGCCCGTGACGCGGCCGGCCGTCTCGCAGCATCTGAAGGTGCTCAAGGATGCCGGGCTGGTGGCCGATACGCGCTCCGGCAAGGAGCGCATTTACCGGATCGATCCGGACGGGCTCGCGGCGTTTCGCGCGGAGATCGACCAGTTCTGGGTGAAGACGCTTGCGGCCTACAAGCTGGCTGTCGAGCAACCGACAAAGGACGAGACATGATCAAGCAACCGGCACCTGCTCCCGTTAGGCATTCCGTCGTCGTCGAGGCTCCGATCGCGCGCGCCTTCAAAGTGTTCACCGAGGATTTCGGCAGCTTCAAGCCGCGCGAGCACAATCTGCTTGCCGTGCCGATCGCGGAAACGATCTTCGAGCCGCGCGTCGGCGGCCACGTCTACGACCGCGGCGTCGATGGCTCAGAGTGCCGCTTCGCCCGCGTGCTGGCCTACGATCCGCCCGACCGGCTGCTTCTGAGCTGGGACATCAGCCCGCGTTGGCAGATCGAAACCGACCTCGCCAGGACGAGCGAGTGGGAGGTCCGCTTCACGGCCGAGGCGGAAAACCGGACCCGGGTCGAAATCGAGCACCGCCATATCGAACGGCATGGCCAAGGCTGGGAAGGCGTACGCAGCGGAGTCGACGGCGATCAGGGCTGGCCGCTCTACCTGCAGCGGTTCCAGGCGCTTTTTTCCCGGGCGGCCTGACAGCTGCACCCCCTGGGGGCATGGCCCGCATGGTGGCGATCGGAGGAGCACTGGATACAATGGAAGCCTATTGGTTGAGCACCCTCGGCGTGCTTGCGCTCTGCCTCCTGTCGGTCGCGCTGGCGATCTACTCAGGCTCGTCCAAGGGTTTTGCAGGCAAGCTTTCAGGGCCGGTGATCCCGGCGGACGACGACAACTCTCTTTATCGGATCGATCGCGTCCACATGAACTCGGTCGAGGCGCTCGCGCCCTTCGTCGTGCCCGTGTTGCTGGCGATGATGGTCGGCGTCGAGCCGGTGACGCTCGCCGTGCTCGTCTGGGTTCACTTGGCGATACGTTTCGTCCACATGATCATCTACCTGCGCGGCGGCAACGCCGCCAAGGGCGGCAGCGTCAGGACGATCCTCTATGTCTCCGGAGCGGTGGTCACGCTTGTCCTCGTCCTCGTGACGGGCTGGGCAGCGCTTCGCTGAGCAGCGCTCGCTTTTCGCTCCGTCGGCGGAACCCTCGCCCCGATCAGAGGTTCATCCCTGTACAACCACAGGAGATGCGCCATGGACCACACCAGCCACGTAAGACTGACCAACGCCGAGCTGACGCCCGACATCCTCGAAGGCGCCACCATCTACGGCCCGGATGACGAGAAGATCGGCTCGGTCGACCACCTGCACGGCAGCCAAGTCGTCATCGATGTCGGCGGCTTTCTCGGCATCGGCGCCAAGCCGGTGGCCGTCACAGCCAGCCAGCTCGATTTCATGCGCGACGAGGACGGCGACGTGCATGCAGTCACCAGCTGGACGAAGGATCAGCTCAAGGCGATGCCGGAGCATCGCGACTGAACAGGGACGCTTCGCGACTGTGAATCAATCAAGAGAATCCGGCCCGGCAATTGCCGGGTCGGGTTTTTTGCGCGGCGCGGTACTCGTTTGTCGCCTGACGAGCGTCACGCGGATTGCCGTCGCGTCAAAAATGTGTGGCGGGTTCCCTCTGGAGCGGCGAGAAAGCCCGGGACAGGTCGGCGATTTCGTGGGGCGATGAACCGCTTCAAGGATCAGCGGCGCATGCTCGCAAGCAGGCAAATACACAGCCCCGCGTTGAGCGTTGCCGCGAGCGCCAGCGTGGCCAGGACAAGATTGGCGCCGCCCGTGCCAAGAAGCAGCGCTCCAACGGACGGAGCCGCCGCCTGGACGATGAGGCTGGGCGTCGCGAGCTTGCCCATCAGCACCGCGTATTGCTGCGGGTCGAACAGCACCAGCGGCAGCGCGCCGCGCGCGATCGTATGGATGCCGTTACCCGCGCCATAAAGGATCAAGGCGAGAGCAACAAAAGTCTGGCTCGTCAGCAGCAGCCAGATTCCGGCGGCAAGCAGCGTCACGGATGTCAGCATCGTCCAGATCGGATGGTGCCGGTTGCGGCCGATCAGCAGCTCCGCCACTCTAGCGCCGACTTGTGAAGGGCCGACCAGCGCGCCAAGTCCGACGGCGGCTGCCAGGCTCGCGCCGCGCAATTGCAGCAGCGTCAGCAGATGCACGGAGAGCATGGACGCGACCAGTGCGGCCAAGGTCTGAATGGAGGCCAGCAGAATGAAGCGCGCCCGCGCTCTGCCGGTGGTCGATGCCTCTTTCGACCTGTCTTTGACCGGCGCAGGCGCGGCGGCCGGAGGCGACGGTATTATCCACAGATGGAGCGGCAAGCAGATTGCCAAATGGATCGCGGCATAGGCAAGGCAGGCGGTGCGCCAGCCGCCTTGCTCGACAAGGAAGGCGCTGATCGGCCAGCAGACGGTGCTGGCAAAGCCGCCGAAAAGCGTCAGGTTGGTGATGGCGCCGCGCGCGCCCTGTCCAAAGAGGCGGCCGAGTGTGGCGAAGCCGGCATCGTAGAGGCCGCTCGACATGCCCAAGCCCATGAGCAGCCATGCAGCCAGATAAAGAGGATAGTCGGTCGCCGTCGCTAACAGCGAATGCGCGGCCGCCAGCAGCAGCGAGCTCGCGGCAAGCACCGGCCGTCCACCGTGGCGCTGGATCAGCCGCCCGGTGACGGGGGACACCAGCCCGGCAAGCAGGAGCCCGCAGGATAGCCCGGCAACGACCGAGGCGAACGACCAGCCGGTATCCCTAGCAATCGGCGCGGCAAGCACCGCGGGCAGGTAGTAGGATGATCCCCAGGCGAGAATCTGCGTGATGCCAAGAGCCGTAACGAGGACGCGGCGGTTGTGTGCGATGGGCGCGGTGGCTTCCAATCAGGCTTGCCCTGGTGGATAGGCGACCTTCTCGCCATCCTCCTTGACGAACTCCCGCACCGGATTGTCGAGCAGCGGCAGCACCGCTTCCGACGGCCGGCACAGTTTTGTCCCTTTCGGAGTCTCGACGATGGGCCGGTTGATGAGGATCGGATGGGCGAGCATGAAATCGATCAGCTCATCGTCGCTCCATTTCGGATCGGCGAGGCCGAGTTCGGCGTAAGGCGTGCCCTTCTCCCGCAACAACTCGCGCGCAGAAATCCCCATCGCGGCGATCAGTTCGAGCAGCCTTTCGCGGCCCGGCGGCGTCTTGAGGTATTCGATCACGACAGGGTCTTCGCCGCTGGCGCGGATCATGGCGAGCGTGTTGCGGGAGGTGCCGCAGTCGGGGTTGTGATAGATCGTGACCGTCATGGCTCTGCTTTCAAGGGTTGTGGGTTGGCCGCGGGCCGCAGCAGCCAGCCCATCAACGCGAGCGCGGTCAGGGCACCGAGCAATTCGGCGACGACGAAGCCGGGCAGATCGAGCGGCCTGATGCCGGAAAAAGTGTTGGTGAGTGAGCGCGCCACGGCGACGGCGGGATTGGCGAAGGAAGTGGATGCCGTGAACCAATAGGCCGCTGTGATATAGAGCCCGACCAGCCCCGGCACGGCCCGCCGCTCGAAGCGGAGGCCAGCGAGAATGACGGCGACAAGGCCGAATGTCGCGACCACTTCCGAGAACAATTGCGCCGGCCCGGCACGCAGTTTCGTCGCGACCTCCAGCGCCGGCAGGGCGAACATGAGATGCGCGGCGATCGTGCCGGCGATTCCACCGACGACCTGTGCGAACAGATAGGCAGGGAGATCGCGAGCAGGCAGCGACCGGTTGAGACAAAACACCAGCGAAACGGCCGGATTGAGATGCGCGCCGGAGATCGGCCCGAGCACGGTGACCAACACCACCAGCATGGCGCCGGTTGCTAGCGTGTTGCCAAGCAGCGCCAGCGCGGTGTCATGCGTCAGCGTCTCGGCCATGATGCCGGAACCGACGACGGTCGCCACCAGTAGACCGGTGCCCAAAGCTTCAGCCGCAAACCGGCGCGGCAGATCGAAAGTGTTCATCGGTCGACCCTGGATTGGACAATGGGGAGTTGGGTAGCGGGCGTGACGGTCATTGCCGGCTCTCCTCGCCCGGCTGGCAGCAAGGTGCCGCAAGCGCCGGCGCGCAGATTTCCGGCCGGCCCGAGCAGCAGTCCTCCATCAGGAAGCGGATCAATCCGGACAGCGCGTCGAACTCGGCGCTGTAGACGATCGAGCGGGCATCACGCCGCGCGGTCACGAGACCGGCGCGTTCGAGTTCCTTGAGGTGGAAGCTGACATTGGACGGCGAGACCTCGACCTGCTCGGCGAGCGACCCGGCGGCAATGCCTTCCGGGCCGGCAACGACCAGCAGCCGCAGCAGGCGCAGCCGTGTTTCCTGCGACAGCGCGCCAAAGGCGGTCAGGGCTTGACGTTCATCCACGTTTCAACAATCCTTGAAATATTGAAATGAGGAATAGCCGACATGCTCTCTTCTGACAATCGGAAAAACATCGCTCCTATGGACCCCTCCGACCTGACCATCGGCGATCTGCTGATGGCGCTGGCCGATCATAAGGACAGGCCACTGGTGTTCCGCTATGACGGGCGGCCGGTAAAGCCTGGCTACCACGTCACCGAGGTGAAGGCTGGACAGTTCTCGGCGCTGGATTGCGAAGCGAATCCGGAATCCTGGTCGGAGATATTCGTCCAGCTGTGGGACGTGGACGAAGGCGGACCGGTCCATATGCCAGCCGGCAAATTCGCCGCGATCATCCGCAAGGTTTCGGACCATGTCGCTCTCGATGGGGCTGCTAAGCTGACCTTCGAGGTCAGCGACGGCGTGCGCCCCATCGAACTGCACCGGGCAGCCCAGCCGAGCCTTGTTGGCGGGACGGTTGAGGTCGAGCTGTCGCCACGGCCGTCAAGCTGCAAGCCGCGCGACCGCTGGCTGGAAGACAGAAGGCAGCGAGCGGGTGCGGAGGGAGTCGCTGCTGTTGAGCCCGCTAATGGTGACGCGCCGCCCTGATCAGAACCGGATCATGCCATTGGCCTGCAACAAATAGAGGCCCACGAGAACGATGGCGATCAGCGCCACCCAAACGGCTGTCTTGCTCATCCGCGCAATCCCTGTCGATCGGCGACAGTGAACGCGCGCGCCACGGTTGTGTTCCCGATATGCCAGGCTGCACATCGCCTAGACAGGATCAAGTCACGAATTGCTGGACGATGCGCGTCCGTGCATAGTGGCGGCAATGGCGCCTGGTCGATGAAGATGGCTGTGGATGACAAAGCGGACAATCCGGGCGTGGCGGTGTTTCCGCCGCTGCTCTTTCTCGTGGCGCTGATCGCGATGCTGGCGCTGCGCTATGTCTGGCCGCTGGCGATCGGCGGCCGCCCGCTGACCATCGTGCTCGGCATAGTGCTGGCAGCACTGGCGGTTGCGATCATCGCCTGGGGACGCTCGACGATGTTGCGCGGCGGCACCAATGTGAACCCGACGCTGCCGACCACCGCGATCATCACCGGCGGCCCGTTCGGCTTCACCCGCAATCCGCTTTATGTCGGCCTGATGGGACTGCTTCTCGGGATCGGGCTGCTGTTTGACAGTTGGTGGGCCGTCATCGCGACCATCGCGAGCTTCCCCATCCTGCATTACGGCGTGGTGCTGCGCGAGGAGGCCTATCTGGAACGCAAGTTCGGCGAACCCTACCGCGCCTACAGGGCGAGCGTGCGCCGCTACCTTTGAGCATCAGTCCTTCGGCGCGTTGCTGTAGAGCGCCACGCCGACGCGGTCGTTGCGCCGCCACCGCACCAAAGCGCGATAGGCCGTATCGTCGGCCGGGACCTCAAGCAGAAAGCGGTCCGGGATCTCCACATTGGCGCCGACACGCAATTCCGCGCCCTGCTCGTGCTGATTTCTGACCGAGCAGCCGATCCTGACGCCGGCGGCGATGATCGTGGCTTCCTTGAGCACGAATTCGCGCGCATGAAGACGACGTTCGGTCTCGGGATAATCGGCCATATCCGGCGGGCTCCTCAGGCAAGGCTCTCCTCGCCACGGGGCCGCACTATAGCAGCGAGGCGTTTCCGTTCCGTTAGCGATTGCTGAAACAGTGGTGTGCCGGCTTGATATGCCGGCCGGGTTCACGGATGGAGCGTTCACGCCTGGGCGTTCAGCCGGCGACAGTGATGCCGCTCGCGCGCAGCACCCAGCGGCGGCCGTCGCTGCGGAACTCGGTGAGCGACAGCGGCTCGATGTCGATCTTCCAGACTGAGGAAAGCGGCGCGCCGAGCACATGCGCCATGGCGGCGCGGATCGGCATGGCATGCGTCACCGTGACGATGTGACCGCTTTCGCCGGCCAGCCGCTCCATCAGCGCAGCACCCCGCCGGGCGACGTCGGCGAGCGATTCACCGCCATGGGGCGCCGCGTCTGTACCGGCGAACCAGGCCGCCATGCCTTCCGGATCCTCGGCCTGCACCTCTTCGAAGCCTTTGCCGGCCCAGCGCGCGAAATCCTGCTCGGCAAGCAGCGGCTCGACCGTCGCGTCAAGGCCGAGCGCCTCGGCCGTCCGCCGCGCAGCCAGCGCCGGACTTGTCCAGACACGGTCGGCGCGACGCAGCGAAGCGGCCAGCGCGCCGGCGCGATCGAGGGCGCGCGGCTCCGGCGGCTCATCGTTCGGAAAGCGGCCCTTGCGCATGCCGGCCGTCGCTCCGCTTGCGATCATCGTCAGGCGGACAAGCATGAAAAACTCCGTGGCCCAGCGAAAAACAGGCCTCACGAAGCCGTGCCGCCATTACATGTCGTTGACAGGCGAACGAAGTGCTGACAAGTGTCTTAGTGCTATACGGGATTGGAAGCCGGTGCGAGTCCGGCACGGTCGCGCCACTGTAATCGGCACCAGCCGAAAGTCAGGCCTTATTCCGCAGCACTCGATCAACGGGACGCAGTATCCCAAGGGAGGTCAATATGTCCGACACCACCTTCGCCCCCAGCTACGGCCCGGTTGCGATTCCGGTCCGCGAGCTTCTGCCCTGGGCCATCCTCGGCGGGCTGCTTTTGATGCTGGCGATCTATTTCGTCGGCGCGGAAGAAGGCGCCACCTCGCTGATTCGCGGCACCTATGTGCACGAATTCGTGCATGACGGCCGCCACCTGCTCGGCTTCCCCTGCCACTAAAGCGGTTCAGCATCGCTGAACCTGCTTTCGATTCTGATCCAACGCAATTCCGGACGGAAAACCGCTGCGCACTTTTCCTGGAATTGCTTGGTTGGCTTAACGCAATTCCGGACGGAAAACCGCTACGCACTTTTCCTGGAATTGCTTGGAGGGATTGGTGACATGGTTGGAAAACTTTTGCTGCGCGGCATGCTTGTCGGGCTGGTCGCCGGGATTCTGGCGTTCGCCTTCGCCCGCGTCTATGGCGAGCCGCAGGTCGACAAGGCGATCGCCTTCGAGGAACAGCAGGCCCAGGCCGCCGGCGGGGCGCCGGAGCCCGAGATGGTCAGCCGCGCCACGCAAGCCGGCATCGGCCTGGCAACCGGCGTGCTGATCTATGGCGCCGCGCTTGGCGGGCTGTTCTCGCTGGTCTTCGCCTATGCCCATGGCCGGCTGGGCTCGCTCGGACCGCGCGGCACCTCGGCGCTGATCGCGGCACTCGGCTTCCTGGCCGTGATCGTGGTCCCCGGCCTCAAATACCCGGCCAGCCCGCCGGCGGTGGGCAACGCCGAGACCATCGGCTACCGCACCGAGCTGTTCTTCATCATGATCGTCGTCTCGATCGCGGCGATGGTAGCGGCGGTCGGCCTGGCGCAGCGGCTGTGGAACCGGCTCGGCGCCTGGAACGCCTCGATCGTCGCGGGCCTCGCCTTCCTCGTCGTCTTCGCGCTGGTGAAGGCGGCGCTGCCCGACATCAACGAAGTGCCGGAGAACTTCTCGGCGACCGTGCTGTGGCAATTCCGCGTCGCCTCGCTCGGCATCCAGCTGGTGCTGTGGACCGTCGTCGGGCTCGGCTTCGGCGCGGTTGCCGAACGCGTGGTCGCGGTGCGCGACCAGCGCAGCCCGGCACGCCGCTACGCCTGAAATCCGATGCGTTGGCCGCCACGGTTCTGCGCCCTGGCGGCCAAAGCGGCTCAACGGTCGGTACGACCGCAGAGCCACTTTGGTCTTTCGTTTTCTCGCAATTCCGGACGGAAAACCGCCGCACACTTTTCCTGGAATTGCTCGGTTGCGGCGCTGCTCGCATTTCTGGCCGCCACATCCGCGCAGGCGCATGGCGGATCCTCGGCCCCGCCTCCTCCCGGCATCCAGATCCCCAGCCTGACCCACGGCCAGATGGCCGTCATCGCGCGCTATCGCGGCAAGATCCTCGACCTCGCCCAGCGCCAGACCGCGACCGACCCGACCTTCCGGCGGCTCTACAATCACGGCAATCTGCAATTCACCTATTGCCTCTGGGGCTTGATGCCGGGCAGCCTCGGCGACGAGGAAAGCCCGTTCAACGAATGCAGCCACGCCTATCTCGCCGCCGCCAAGGCGCTGCTCACCTATATGGCCACAATGCCCTCTACCGAACGCAACGCGAAGGCGCTGATCTCGGACATCGATGCCGAGATGGTGCGCAGCGGCGCGGCGTGGATCCTGTGCCAGTATAGCGGCGAGGCCTCCAGCACCGGCGCGGTCGTCGAGCCCAGATGGCGCGACATCTTCTTCCACTTGCCGAGCCTTGCGGTGATCCTCGCCACGGTGGCGGCGCTCGGCGCCGCTGCATGGTCGATTTTCCGTTCACCCGCTCTGCGAGCCGGCGCTGCTTAGAACGGTTCAGCGTTTCACGGAATCACCGAACCGCTCCCGGTCTTGCGTGTGATCGTTTTCAGGAAAGCCTGAACGCGCAACCATGTCAGCTCGGCTGCGGACGCATCGTAATCCGGCAGCGCTTGATCGGTGTAGAAATGGCCGATCCCCGGATAGGTGAAAATTTCTGCCCTGACGTGGCAGCGCTTCGCCGACGCCGACCAGTCGGCAACGTGTTCTGGCTGAGCAAATGCATCTGGGTCGGCGACGTGGACCGCGACCGGGATGTGTCGGCGAACATTGCTGGGAATGTCAGCAAGGCCATGCAGCAGCACAATGCCGGCGGCAGCGATTCTTTCTGACCAAACAGCACTGATCACGCCAGCTCCCATGGAATGGCCAGCGAGCACCGCGTCTGGAGAAGTCTGGAGGAGCGCCTCCCTGGCGCGGTCGCAGATGGTTTCCCACCCAACATTGCTCATCAAGTCAAGCCCGTCGTCGACCGATGCCGCAGTCAGCCCTGCGTAGAGGTCCGGCATCACAACATCGTACCCCGCGCTTCGCATGCGCTCAGCAGCTTGATGCTCCACCGCCCGAAGGCCCAGCGCCGAGTGAAAGAGTACAATAGCAGCCATCCGCTTTCCCTCCGGCGTCGCCTGGCCGATCGCGTTGAGTTCGGGCAATGATCGTCTTTTATCCGGCTTATAGAATCCCCATCACCAGCCATGCCCCTTTCCGAAGCCTTCGCCGTCACCCTATCATCCATGCGCGCGCTCGTGATGGTGGCCTTCCGGTTCGGCCATGGCGAAGGGCAAATCCTCGGTGTCGGGACCGGCTGCCAGTTGCAGCCTGGCGCTGAATTCGTGTGGTTCGGCAGGTGCGACCAGGCTCTGCAGATAATGATGGTCGCCGCCGACCGGAGACAGCGGCAGGCTTTCGACCGCACCGTCCGCCCTTTCAATGGCGACGTTCGCCCGCAGGCCCTCGGCGTGACGCGACAGGCGCAGCCGCATGCGCTCGCCCTGCGGCGTGTCGACGATTTCGAGCAGCCCGCTGGCTAGCTTGCCCGAGACCAGGAATGAATCCGGCGCATGATGGTGGCCGGCTTCCGTCTCTGGCTCGGCAAAGTGCACCGTGGCGACGTCGAGTGCCGGGATGTGCGCGAAGAGCTCGGCCTTGAGCGATGCGGCGATGTTGTTCGCGGCGGCAAGCAGCAGGCCGTCATTGACAGCGATCGTAACATCGACATGCAGCTTATGGCCGAGCCAACGGGCTTTGGCGTCAACCACTTTTTCGATCCCGGCGACATGGTCGGCGGCGTGGTGAATCCCGTCAACGAGGCCGGGCTCAACGCCGTCCAGCATGCGGGTCAGCACCGAGCGCGCCGATTGCCAGACGATAGCGAAAATGGTGACGGTGATAAGCAGGCCGATGATCGGATCGGCGAGCGGAAGGCCGAGCCAGACGCCGGCCGCGCCTGCGACCACGGCAAGGCTGGTGAGGCCGTCGGTGCGGGCGTGATAGCCGTCAGCAACCAGCGCCGCGCTGTTGATCTGGCGACCGACGCGGATGCGAAAAACCGCCACCGCTTCATTGCCGAGGAAACCGATGATGCCGGCGAGGGCCAACCAGCCAAGGAAATGCACCGGCTGCGGGTTGAACAGGCGATTGATCGCCTCGTATCCGGCCACCAGCGCGCTGGCCAGGATGATGAGCACGATGATGATACCGGCGAGATCCTCGACCCGGCCGAGGCCGTAGGTGAAGGCCCTTGTCGGTTTGCGGCGCACGAGCACAAAAGCGATCCAAAGCGGGATGGCGGTGGTCGCGTCGGCGATGTTGTGGATGGTGTCGGCAAGCAGGGCCACGCTGCCCGAAAGCACCACGACGACGCCCTGCAGCGCGGCCGTGACCGCGAGGATCACGAACGACCACTTGATCGCCCAGATGCCGCGGTCTGTGGTGGCGATGGTCGCGTCGATCACGCCATGAGTATGGCCATGCGGCCCATGGTGGTCGTGGCCGTGGCCGCCATGATGTCCGTGCGCACCGAAGCCGAACCAGTCGAGCGCTTTTTCCCACATCGCCGCCTCACAGATATTTGGTGAGCTGCTTCAGCTCTTTGAGCGTGTCCCTGGTCGGTTCGCCGCCTTCGACAAGGCAATGCTCCATATGGTCGTGGATCAGCTCGCGCTTGGCATTGCCGACCGCGCTTTCGACGGCATGGAGCTGTTGCGCGAGGTCAAGGCAGGACCGGCCCTGCTCGAACATGGTGAGCACGGCGGCGAGATGGCCATGCGCTCGCTTGAGCCGGGCGATGATATCGGGATGGGAGCTGTGTATCGTCATGCAAACATCCTATCCCCCTGGGTAGGATATTGCCAACAGATAATATGCCTCGAACTCTCGAGGCTAGCCCGCGGCAGGGCTGGACTCGCCGCCCAGCCCAGCGTGCCCGCTGGCAGATGCTCGCCGACGCAGCAGGTCCTTGGCCCGTGGGGCAGTCTCTGCCGCGAAATCCCGTTTTCATTTGATCAACCGGCTGCGGCGAGCGGCAGCCCCGCGGCAACCAAATGCTTGGTTTGCCGTTTATTTTAGCGGCTGCCGCCACCTCCCGTGGGGCCAGGCGGCTCCGGCGGCCAGAGACCACGCGAAAGGAGGCCGCAATGACACGGCCCGCAGTGGAGATAGGCGACCGGGTGGCTGTCATCGCCACCGTGGTCGAGCGCATCAGGGACCGCGTGATGCTGAAGCTCGACGGCGATGGTCATAATTATTCGATGGCCGAGCCCAATGCCAAGCCAGGCGACAAGCTCAGACTCGAAGGCGACGTCGTGCATGTCGACGAGGATCTCGGACGCACGACCGTGCAGGTGCTGGGACGCGTGACGGTCGACACCAACTCGGTCGAAATGGTGACGAGGCGTTGCGACCTCGACCATATCGGCTCGAACGTGCCCGGCCACCCTCGCCCGCGCACCCCGCCGAGACCACACGGGTAAGACCGGTGGCTGAGGCGCGATCCTCCTCGCCGCGAAGCGGTGGACTGCCTTAGTGACGCTTGAAATACTGCACCTCGCGTTCGTGCTTTTCTGCCGCTTCGCGGGACTTGAAGGTGCCCAGGTTGCGGCGCTTGCCGGTTCTGGGATCGACTTTGCGCGAATAGAGCCGGTATTCACCGGATTTCAGCTTGCGGATCATGGCGGTCTCCTTGTGAACCAGGACTCTAATCCGCCTGGGGCCCTCGCGGTTCCGAGCAGGACCTTGCCGCCCAGTCACGGCCCGCCGGCAAAAAAAGCGCTGCTGTCGGTGAACCATTTCACGGACGCAAACGACCCAATGTCGGAAGCGACACCGTAACGACACGATTGAGTCGGATTATTTGTATTCAAATGACTTTCGCGACGTTATGCCGATGTCGCTGAAGTGCCGGATCTGAGGAGGGTGAGATGGTTACGGCGAAGCTTCACGGTGTTGAACTCGTCAGGGGCCAGAAGTGGACGGTGCGCGTCACCGCCTACGGCACAACGCTCATCTTTCCATTCGAAGCCGAGCAATATGCGCGCTCCTATGCCGATGGCCAGGCCTTCCGCCTCGGCGTCGAGGTTGTCGAACTGAAGGATTGCGCCTGAGGGGCCGAGCCGGCCATCGCTGAATGGCCTCAAGACCCGCACAGCTATAGAATAGGCGCATGTCGGCTTTCGACTCGGCAAAGCAATGGGCGCGAGGGATCAAGCGCGATGTGATGGCGCTGTGGATTGCGGCCCGCGATCCGCGTGTCCCCTGGTATGCAAAAGCCACAGCGGGTGCGGTTGCGGCCTATGCGCTGAGCCCCGTCGATCTTATCCCGGACTTCATCCCCATCATCGGCTACCTGGACGACTTGGTGATCGTGCCTGTCGGCATCATGCTCGCGGTCAGGCTGGTCCCGCCCGATCTGATGCAGGAATTCCGCGAAGAGGCGGTGCGACGCGAGAAGCCGGTGAGCAAGGCCGGGCTCGCCTTCATGATCGCGCTCTGGGTGCTGGCGGCGCTGGCGCTCACTTGGCTGTTCTGGCCAAAGCCAGCCTGAACGCTTCGGGGCCCGACCAGACGGCGTCGATTGCATTGGCCTGGCACGGCCATCTTTAGATTAGCGACATTTTGTATTTGTTGTAAATCAGGGTCATGCTTTTGGCGCGCGCGAAGCCACATGCGCAGTGTGCAGGGTCAAAAAGGGTCAGGCGTGATGCAATTCGCAGTTTGCTACGACCACAGCGGGTTCGATCTGGCGCGGTCGATCCTCTTCGATGTCACGGCGTTCTTTGCGCTGATGGCGCCATTGGCGATCGCGCGACTGATCGAGATATCGCGACAGGACGCCGCCCGGTTACAGCCAGCCTGAAGCCTGAAAAGCACGGAATTCCTAACCGTCGCCGGCGACCTTTCGGATCGGCAGGTCGCCGAGCAATGCCGAACAGTCGATCACCTCCTGGAAGTGAGCCTGCGGATCGAGCACGAGCCATGAAGCGTGGGTGCGAAGATCCTTCAGCCTGGCATTCTTTTGCGCACGCGCCAAGCGCTCCGCCTCGGAAGCCTGAAAAGGGCTTTCGGCCTTGTGATGGTGAGGAGTCCTCGACATCGCGGCGGAAAACGCGCCGACTCCCCTTTTCGTTCCGCGAAAGCGGATGACCCTCTGCGCATTGCAATGACCCGTGGGGCCAGGCTGGCGGCACCGCGCAACGCTGCTACCGATGCGACAAACGAGCGGAAAGTGCCGGACCGGCGGTTGGGGTAGCCCGGCTTGCCTTGGCGGTAAAAGAGTACGGCTCTTTGACTGGCAAGCCGGGCTGAAGCGCCGACCTTTGGGTTTCCTTGGGGGGAGCCGGCGCAGGGATAGAGTGTCGGTTTCCCGCTGCGCCCGCAATTGTTGCTGAGGTCCTACGCGCCGGCGCAATGGTCCGACCGGTTGGAAGCCGGGTGCCGCAATTCCAAGGCTGAAAACCGCGCCGACCTTCCTGGAATTGCTTCAGGCGCCCGAGCGCTCAAACTCGTGTAAGACGGCCGTCTTCTTGAAGCGCTCTTTTGACGAAAAGCTCGGCGTGTTGCGCCCATTCCGCTTCCGCGACGTCATTCTCGCGAACGGACTGCCTGAAAGCTTCCCGCAGTGCCTCGAGCTCAAAAATCGACAACCGCTGGTTTGTTTTTTGCTTTTTTTTGCCGACGTCCATACTGCGTTGCCAACAGCGTGATGAAGCCCATTGTATATGCGGCGGTTGTTCGACCCATCAACAGCTTGATCCTGACTTCTTTTGGGGGCAAATTTTTGCCGCGACGTCCGCAGTTCATGTCGGGAAAGAGCGGCCCGCCCGCCGATATGGACGGGTTGCAAGCCGGGCCGCCCGCGAGAGGTCGCCGCTATATGTCTACATCCACAACGATCGATGAAGAGACCGCGCCAGGCCAAGGCATCAGCGGTGTGGCGCTATATCCCGCGGGGCATATGCCATTGGTCCGGAGCCGGGGCTTGATTGGTGGTTGTGTCGGCATTGCAAAAGAACCCGTAATTTCAGGTGGCAGCCGGCCCGCGTCTCCTCCGTCAACAGGAATGGCGCTGGCTTTGCCGCCCGGCGGAGCAAGCAGCCTCCTCGCTTGCGAATCAAAGCCCGCCCGTCGGCGTGCGCCCAAACCTGCTCTGCCATTAACCTTTCCCATGGGCACGGACCAAGGTCGGTGTCGCAATTGCCTCCCCTCACCTATACTGTCGCGGACGGGTGGGTGAATGGTGCCGATGTTTGGGAGGTATTTAACACGACCTGCACGAATCTGGAGCGGGCTCTCTCTGGCCTGGCAGTTCGTGATCGCGGGCGGTATCGGCCTTCTGGCGGTGATGCTCGTGGTCGGGCTGTGGGTGACATCGCAGATCCGTGACGGGGTCCTGCACAATTCCGCCGCCACCACCGCGCTCTATGTCGACAGCGTGATCGCACCCTTGCTGCCCGATATGCGCAAGAGCCAGGAACTTGACGACACCGTCAAGCGCGCGCTGGACGAGACGCTGGGCCAGGGCGCGCTCGGGAAAAGGCTGGTCTCGTTCAAGCTGTGGCGGCGCGACGGAACGATCCTCTACTCCAAGGATGCCAGCCTGATCGGCAAGCAGATCAGGCCCAACGCCAACCTCATCGCCGCTTTCGCCGGCAACGTCATGGTCAAATACAACAGGCTCGAGGACGAGGAAGACGACAAGGAGCGGTCGATGGGCGTTCCGCTCCTCGAAATCTACAACCCGGTGCGCGAGCCGTGGTCCGGCGAGGTCGTGGCGGTCAGCGAATTCTACGAATTATCCGGCGACTTCGAGGAATCGCTCCACTCAGCTCTGCTGTGGACATGGCTGGTGGTGGCGGCCGCCACCGCCGCGGCGCTTGCCCTGCTCTCCGGCATCGTTTTCCGCGGCAGCCGCACCATCGTCACGCAGCAGGCTGCGCTCGAGGCCAAGGTTTCCGAATTGCAGACGGCCCTGGCGCAGAACTCGTCGCTGCGCCAGCGCGTTCAACGCGCCTCGCGCCGCGCCACAGCGATCAACGAGCGGTATCTGAGGCGCATCGGCGCCGACCTGCATGACGGACCGGCGCAACTGGTGGCGCTTGCCGCGCTGAGGATGGACAGCCCGGCGCTGGTCGACCCGGCCACGTCCAGCCAGCTGCGCGAAGCCGAGATCGCCGGCATACACAAGACGCTCGGCGAAGCGATGCGCGAGATACGCGGCATCTGCAACGGGCTGGTGCTGCCACAGATCGAGGCGCAGGCCATCGCAGACATTTTGCGGCTGGCGGTAGCCGAGCATGAGCGCCGCACCAGCACCAAGGTGTTGCTAACCCTGCCTGAGCGCTTGCCGGAACTCGGCACCTCGGAAAAGATAAGCGTCTATCGCTTCGTGCAGGAAGGCCTGAACAACGCCTTCCGGCATGGCAAGGGCAAGGGCCAGCAGGTCAGAGCCACGACGAAAGGCGGCAAGCTTTTGGTCGAGGTGATGGATTCGGGTCCCGGCTTCGACCCGGCCCGAAGCGAGGGCCTTGGGCTTGCGGGCCTCAGGGAACGCATCGAAAGCATAGGCGGGCAGTTCGAGACGCTGTCCGGCCCGGAAGGAACAAGACTGGTGATTGCCTTGTCTGTCGAGGAGCAACCGTGAGCACATCCATCCGCATCGCAATAGTGGACGACCACCCCCTGTTTCGCGAGGGCGTGGCGCGCAGCCTCGGCGAAATCGGCGGCTTCGAGCTTGTCGGCGAAGGCGCCAGCGCCGAGGACGCCGAAAGGCTGGCGCGCGCCAGCGCGCCCGATATTCTCCTGCTCGACATCAGCATGCCGGGCGGCGGTCTCAACGCGCTCGCCAGTATCCTTTCAGCGATGCCCGAACAGAAGATCGTCATGCTCACGGTATCGGAGACCAATGCCGATGTCGCCCAGGCGCTGAAGGCCGGCGCGCGCGGCTATGTACTGAAAGGCGTGGGCTCCAAGGCGCTGGCCGAGATCCTGCGCGATGTCGCCAACGGCCAGAGCTACGTATCGCCGAGCCTTTCGGCCAGGCTGCTCTCCGACCTTTTGCAGCCCACCGGCAGCAAGCCCGATCCGCTCAGTCAGCTCACCGGCCGCGAGGCCGAGATCCTGAAACTGGTCGCCGAAGGATTGAGCAACAAGGAGGTGGCCGCCCGGCTGTCGCTGCAGGAGAAGACGGTCAAGCATCACATGACCAGGGTGCTCGCCAAGCTCAACGTGCGCAACCGCACCGAGGCGGCGCTGCTGATGCATGAGGCGAGGGAAAGGCACTAAGGTACTGGGGAATTGAAGAATTGAAGAACTGAGGAATTGAGGAATTGAGGAATCGGGGAACTGGATAAGAGAGGACTCTTCAGTTCTTCAGTTCTTCAGTTCTTCAATTCTCAACGCTCACAAGTTCAGCAGGCGCGACAGGTCCTCCTCCGTCGCTTGCCGTTCGATGATGGTGCGGCCTTGCGCATCCGTCATCTCGAAACGGCCGTTCTGGACCTGCTCCTTCATACCGTTGCGATGAATGACGGTGACCTTATCGCCGTCGATCGAAAGCGTGTCGCCGGTCGCGGCATTGGTGTAGCTATTCTTGCCGCCGGGATTGGTATTGCCCTTGCCGCTGTTGTTGCCCGGCCCGGCATTGGGGTTGCTCGCGCCAGCATTGCTATTGCCGTTGTCGCCCTGGCCATTGCTGTTGCCGTTGTCGCCACTATTGCCGGAATTCGAGCCGCCGGCCGAGCCGGAATTACCGCTGCCGCCGCCTCCACCACCGCCGTTCCCCCCGTTGCCGCCATTGCCGTTACCGGCGGCGGTGGCTGCGGCAATCCTCGGCGCGCCGTCAAAGGTGATGTGCCAGGGCGCAAAGATCAGCGCCAGCGCGCTAAACACACGCAGCGCGAGCCAGGCGAGCCTGCTGAAGGGGCGGTTTCGCATATCTTCTCTTCGTTCCGGTCCCACTTCCGCATGGCTGAAGCTCCGCTCACGGCACAGACGAGGCGGAACCGGTGTGTTGATCCGGGCGAGAATTCACATTCCGGCGGGGCGACGAAAGCGGCCCACGACCCTTGCCCCCACCCGTCGGACCATTTCCGGCGCCATAGCTGACCAATGTCGCAACGGACAGGCTTTCCCGGCGCAAAAAATTACCCCCGCACGAAGGCGGGGGCAAGGTGAGTAGCCAAGTTCCATCGCAAGACGATCAGGACCGCAGAGACGAAGCAAAAGGTGGCAACCTGATTTTGCAGCGCTGACCTTCGGTCCCTTAAGATCTAATCCGGATAAAACCTCACTCCCACAAACTCTGTCTCACAAGTTCTTCAGGCGATTGAGATCGGCCATGGTAGCCCTGCGGTCGACGATGGTGCGTCCGTACTTGTCTTCCATCCTGAACCGGCCGTTCTCGATCGTCTCCTTCATTCCATTGCGGTGCGTGACCTGGATGCTGCTGCTAGTGGCCTCGACCTTGTCGCCGGTAACGGCGTTCACATGACTATCGACATCCGCGGTGCCTGCCGCGCTGCTGCTCGCGCCGTTATTGCTCTTGCCGTTGTTGCTGCCGCTATTGCTGTTTCCGTTGTTGCCGCCGCTATTGCCGTTTCCACTGTTGCCGCCGCTATTTCCGCCACCGTTCCCGCTGTTGCCGCCGCCGCTTCCGTTTCCACCACCGCTGCCGCCATGACCACCGCCGCCTTTGTCGGCATAGGCCTTGGTCACGACGAGACCATCGACGGAGAGACTGACAGGCGCGACGACAAGCGCCAACGCAGCCAGCGCTGGCAAGACTAGCCTGCAGCCCCCGCGCGATGTGCGCATTCGGTTCTCCCCATGCCAGCCCTTCAGCCCGTCGGCCGAACTACCCCACCGGCAATATCGCAGCATAAGCATCCCCAATCAGCAGTGCATAAGGAAGTGGCCCACGACCCATGTCTTGTCCATTCGGACCTATTGCAATTTTGTTATAGGACTTAGGTCTTATTTCAACCACCGGATGCGGTCGGATGTTGCCGCCACGGGGGTGTTTTTCCAAAGCCAACCAACCCCTTAACGAGCTGCGGGTGCCGAAGCGGTTCACCGTTTCACGGAAACGGCAAACCATCGCACGTCCTTGTTTCGAAGCAGCTCAGGATGGATTACCGCTGCGAGGCGCCGAGCCTGCCGTCTCGCGCATTTTCCGGGATTGCCCCGGTCCGAGATGGATTCAGGCCGGCAAAGATACCGGCCGCCGCGCCGCGACCGCGGTGCCGAAGGCGGCGGCAATGACGGCGGCAACGCCCGCGCATTGCAAAAGGTTGAGCTTCTCATGCAGAAACAGGAAGCCGGTCAGCGCGCCGCCCGCCGGCTCCAGGCAAACCAGCATGCCGTAGACCTTGGCCGGCATGCGCGCCAGCACCAGCATTTCCAGATAGAAGGGCAGCGCGCTGGAGAACAGGCCGACCACGGCCGCGCCCGCCATGATGTGCGGGTCGGCGAGATAGGGTTGAGCGGCGCTGAAGCCGAAAGGCAGCGCCAGCACAGCGGCGATCGCCATGCCATAGGCGGAGGTGCGCACGCCGAGCTCGGCGCCGGCCTTCTGCGCGAAGATGATGTAGAGCCCCCAGCAGGCGCCCGCTGCGAGCGCCAGCACCACCCCCAGCGGATCGAGCCCGCTTCTGGCATCCGCAAAAGGCGAGAGCAGCACGATGCCGGTTATCGCCAGCGCCACCCAGACGAGGTCGAGCAGGCGCCGGGAGCCGAGCATAGCGACGAACAGCGGCCCGGTGAATTCGAGCGCCACGCAGATGCCGAGCGGAATGCGCTGGAGCGCTGCGTAGAACAGCATGTTCATGGCACAGACCGTGATGCCGTAGGCGGCGAGCCAAGGCAGGGTTTTCCGCGAGGGCAGCACCTTCCAGGGCCTCAGCACCGCAGCCAGCATCAGCGCGCCGATGGCGAGCCTCAGCATGGTCGTGCCTTCCGAGCCCAGCACCGGGAACAGCCCCTTGGCAAAGGCGGCGCCGACCTGAACGGACAGGATGGCGCCGAGCAGCCCCAGAACGGGCATTGCGCCGACATGGGTTTCCGGCTTCGCGGTCTGCGTCGAGGTCAATCCTGGCTCCATCCCTGGTTCGGGAATGGAGATAGGGCGCGGGCACCACGCTGTCGTGAGGCAGTACGGGGCGGGTGGTGGGACAAGAGAGTGAGGTTTACGCCTTCGTCATCCTGGCGCGGAGCAAGGAGCGAAGCGACGCGCGCAGGGTCCATACCATAGCGCTAACGTATTGCAACGCTTACGGAATTCAGTACCGCCGCCTCCAAGTCGAAGGTAACGGCGTGGATTTTGGGGTCAAGCCGAGGACGACGAAGCGTTGGCGCAGGCCCGCACTCCGGCCGCTGTGGCCACCTCTCCCCCGCCTTTGGCGAGGGAGAGAAAATGCGCCCGGCGTTATCCCGCCATGGCGAGCGGCGCGGCGCTCTTGTTGGGGATCTGGATGTCGATCTCCAGCGTCGACATGGTTGCGCCGCGGTCCATCGAGACCTGGAGGTAGTCCTGGTCGATCTGCACATGCTTGGCGATGACCGCCATGATCTCCTCGCGCAGGATGGAGACGAGATCCGGCTGGCCGCGGCTCTGGCGCTCATAGGCGAGCAGCAGCTGCAGCCGCTCGCGCGCCACCGGCGCGCTGGTACGCCGCTTGAAGAGATCGAGGATGCTCATGCGGCCCTCCTTCCGAGAAGCCGGTCGAGGAAGCCCTTGCGTTCGAAGGGGACGACCACCGGCAGGTCCTCGCCTTCCAGGCGTCTTGCCGCTTCGAGGTAAGCCTTTGCGGCACCATTGAGCGGTTCCGAGAGCGTGACGGGCGAACCGAGATTAGAGGCCCGCAGCACATCCTGGCTTTCCGGGATGATGCCGAGTAGCGGCGTCGAGAGGATCTCCAGCACGTCGTCGATCGACAGCATCTCGCCGCGCGCGGCGCGCGCCGCGTCATAGCGCGTGACCAGCACGTGTTTTTGCACCAGCTCGCCCTGCTCGGCCTTCATGGTGCGAGCGTCGAGCAGGCCGATGATGCGGTCGGAGTCGCGCACCGACGAGACTTCCGGATTGGTGACGATGACCGCCTCGTCGGCGAAGCGCATGGCGAGCTGGGCACCGCGCTCGATGCCGGCCGGGCTGTCGCAGAAGACATAGTCGAATACCGATCGCAGCCGGGCGATGACTTCCGCCACACCCTCTTCGGTCAGCGCGTCCTTGTCGCGCGTCTGCGAGGCGGGCAGCAGGTAGAGAGTCTCCAGCCGCTTGTCGCGGATCAGCGCCTGCGAAAGCTTCGCCGTCCCCTGGATAACGTTGACGAGGTCGAACACCACGCGGCGCTCGGCGCCCATGATGAGGTCGAGGTTTCTCAGGCCGACGTCGAAATCGACCAGCGCCACCTTCTTGCCTGTCCTGGCCACGGCGGCGCCGAGCGCGGCCGTCGAGGTTGTCTTGCCGACGCCCCCCTTGCCCGATGTGACCACGACTACCTTGCCCATATATCCAGCCTCCATTGGCGGTTTTTATTCTCTGGCCGTGCCAGGCACGGCGGGATCTTTCGCTTTTGGTGCACATCGTTCTCCCAAGACCGCTGCAACTGGGGGCGACATGCACTGATAACCTTCGCACGCGAAACCGGTCCGAAGCTTGCGGCCAAGAACTCAGCCGAGCGGCACCACGCACAACGCATCATTGTCGAGGAAGGCCTGCACGGCCTTGCCGCGCGACACCCCTTCCATCTCCTCGGCCGTGGTGTACCAGCCGTCGACGGCGAGCAGCTCGGCCTCGTTCTTGCGGCAGAAAATGCGCGCCGAAATATTGCCTTCCGAGCCGGCGATCGCCCGGCCGCGCAACGTGCCATAGACATGGATCGAACCGCCGGCGACGATTTCCGAGCCGGACGCGACCGAGCCCAGCACGATCACGTCGCCATGCGGATGGAAGACCGACTGCCCGGAGCGGATCGGCGCCTTGATCATCAGCGTGCCGGCGGCAGGCGCCGGCACGGCGCCCTGCCCTGGCTTTTCCGGTTCGGCCTGAGCCGGCTCGATCCTGACCGCTTCCAGCCTTGCCAGTTCGGGATCCACCGGCTCATCGCCGGTCGCCTGCAGAACCTCGGCGGGCGCCGCCTGGATCGTTTCCCGGGTCACTTCGGCCCGCTCCCCGGCGACGGCCATTTCCAGCTCTTCCGCCCGCGCCTTGCGCGCGGCCCGGCCAAGCAGCCCCTCGGCGGTCGCCTCCTTGGCGCCGGCCAAGAGCGGGGGCAATTCAGACCCGAGCTCGGCGCCTTCGAGCTCGATGGCATAGACGCGGATGCCGCGCGAACCGAGCACGCCGACAAGCGCTGCGATCTCCTCCGGCCCCGGCTGCAAGGTGTTCAAATCCAGCACCACCGGGCGGCCGTTGAAATAGCCGGGCGAATTGGCGATCCAGTGATCCAACCCCTCCAGCCAGTCGGCGATCGGCGCTTCCGGCGTCAGCGTGAAAGCGACGAAGGAACGGGCGCGAAAGCGGATCGATTTGTTGTGCAAAGGGGCGGCGAAGGTCACGTCCGGGCGAATCCTTACTCAATGGTTAAAGGGTGCCGGGCTAATGGTTAACAAAAGGTTAATTTTGGGGATTGGAGCCGTTAATAGCTGACGCGGCTAACTGCTGTGGCCGGGCGGTCACAAGACCAGCCGCCGCCCCGCAATTCGCCGAAGATCGAGGCTCCGACGAGCCAGGCGTGTGAAGCGCCTAATATACGAAGCGACGCGCGCGAACCATCTTCTTACCCGGAACTTTCCACTCTCTTCAGGGAGGAGACGGGCATGGGCATTGACCGGCTAGACAGCAAGCGAGCAGGCAAGACAGGTGCCGCAATGGCAGTCCTGATGGTGTTTGCAGGATGCATGACGCACCAGCCGAGCGGAATAGACGTATACCAGACGAGCAGCACAGACCAATGGCTGACGACCGCCGACGCTGACAAGGTCGTCAGCGCGATGAGCGCCAAGGGAATGATGCCGGCGACCATCGACTGCCGGTTCGACAACACCGCGCAAGGCCAGGTGGCCTACCGCTCGAAATTCACCTGGAAGCAGGCGCCTGCCAACACGCGCTACCACTGGGAAGTCGGCGACCCAACCTACCTCGCAAGCAAGGACGTCGCATCCAACAGGGCGGGTCTGAGGCCGGTTTTCGCAAAGACCGCGCGGGACCCGGCGACGGGGCAGAAGGTCGGCTGCTCGATCTGGGCGAGCAGCAGCTAGAGAAGCGAATTGCCGATCGGCGATCGAACCTCTGCACAAGTCGCGGTCGGCAGCTCAACGGCTCTCATTTGCTGCGGTTTTGCTGGCCAGACAGGAAACAAAGGCGCACGATACGATTTCGCTGGTGCGGCGAGGACAGTCCGGCTTGATCTCTTGCTGAGTAGGTCGGGCTGTCCAGGAGCCTCTCCTTGGTCTTGCATGCGAGTGGGGCCTTTGCTTGCGGCTGGTTTCCCGCCGACTGCCTCGTGTCGTATCACTCAAGCCTATCTTTGCGTTCGCCCACCCGTTCGCCCACAACAAACAGTGCTTGCCATGTTGCGCGCCGCGGCCTAAGCGCAGTGATGGCAAATGAAAAATTCGACCAGTCGGTGACAATCATCGTTGATCCGGCCGGCGGACGGGAGGCAATCGGCGATGCCGCCGCCTGCCTGGACTTCCTGCTTCGAAGATGGCGCGGCAAGCGAAGCGACAAGCACCGCGCAGCCATTCAGGCCTGCACGGATGTAAACAGCGGGCGCCGACCGGCTTCATTCGCGCGCAAGGCGTTCATAGCAGCCGCCCGCGAGGCGGCCATTCTCGTGACGCCTTAAGGCTGCTCGCGCGGTCTGAAATTCTTACTTTCGATGTCGATGATCTCGCCGCAATTTTCACACTCCATCTGGGTGTGAGCGCGTATCCAGCCCACACGCGTTTTCGCCTGGTGATGGCACCGCGGGCACTCCACATCGATTTCGAAGTGATCGGACTCTCGTTGTGTCATTGCGGTTCCAAGGCCGGCCTGCCTAACGCGACATTATCCGTTATCAGTGCTCCCCTCCCGCTCGTCTTCCGGATCCACCACTTTCTCTTTCGCCACCTTGGCCGCGAGCTTCGCCTCTTTCTTTGCCGCCTTCGCCTGATCGCGTTTGCTGCGCTCGTATCGGTAGTTGGGTTTCATCGCCATGGTGTTTCTTCCGGTTTAGGCAATTGCGCCTTGGGATTTGGACATGCCCAGGAGCGGGAAAGACAGTTCGCGAGACATAAGGCCCAAGCAAGAGTCAGGCGGCCATCATGTCAAATCAGGCGATTGCGTTCTGCGATCTGACGTGCCCGCCGCAAGGTGCCGTCAGTGTCGGCGAGCTTGCGCCTTGCTGCCTCGTCCTTCCTGACCGTCAGCCGCGCGGACATGATGCTTGAGGACCTGACGATCGGCTTGATCGCGGCGGGCGGCGCCTCGGGGGTTTTCATGAAACGCATCGGCATTATCCTTTCTTGTAGCAGCCAGGGCTAAGGCTATTCGCGACTGCGGGTTTTCCCTGCGACATTGGCTTCCTGCCTATCGGAAGCCGGAAGCCGTGAGCGTGTAGGAGTTTCGGCGCTCGCGCGCATATGCTTTGCTGGCGGCGTTCTGGATGGAGCTGCGCAAGGCGTCGAATGCTGAAAGATATGCCATCTCGGCCGTTTCCTTGCCCCCAGCATCGCCAAATGTCCCAAGGACCTCGACCTCGACGAAGAAGCGGACCTGGAACATACCGTCATGGCCAATGAAGCAGACGGCGCGGCGCGTTTGATCGAAACTCCGGCTGGGATTTGGAAAGGCGAGCGTCATGGGTTGCCCACCCGTGTTTCAGGGTGTTCAGCTGCCTGCCGGGTTCTATTCCATTCCTTTCGAGCCTCGACGTTGCGACGGTTGAGATTCAGCATGCTCGTCGTCGCATGCGCACGCGTCAGCCCGACCATCGGAGCGCCGTCGACATGCGCCGGAATCCCGGTGAAGACATGGTAGACGGTCCAGGAATGATCCGCTTCGACGCGGCGGCCGTATTGATGATCCCTGAAGGCATGACCCGACAAGCCTCTGTTGTTTGGGGAACAGCCGGATACGGCCTTGTGGCCCGCCTCGGTCTCGCCGTTGGCCATGGACCTGTTCATACCTGTCTTTCCTCGCCTTCCCGCGCGGCGATAATCTCCGAATAAAGCGCCGCGCCGTCAGCTTCGGAGATCGTGACCGCATCCGGCCACTGCGGCATGTTCAGCGTCCTCGCCAAAAGCCGCGCGATCTCGATTGCATCGTCGAGATCGGTTGCCAGCACCGTCTCGCGACCGATGACGGCATGCGCGTCATCGCTGACGCGCGTGCGATAGAATTCGATCACGACCTTCATCGAGACCCGCCGCGCGATGGCATCGAGCCCTTCGCGCCGAAGGCCGGGCTCTCAGGCCTGGTGGGAATTCTTCCCTGCTTCGGCGTCCTCATTTCGCGATTGGAGCGCTGCTGTCCCTTGGCCATGTCCGAACGTCCTTTCGATCAGCATCAGCCCGGGATCCGAGGCCGGGGTTCCGGCCGATTCCAACCTATCCTCGGTCACCACGCGCTCATGCGGTTCGGTGTCGCTGCGGATGCGGTATTGAGGCGAGTTTTCTTTTGGCGGCAGCGTGCCGGTGACGTGGTAGACTTCCGCGGTCAATGTCCGGAAATCTCCCTTCAGACGGACCGCCTGTCCGATGTCGAACAAGCGCGGCGGGGCGCCGTGCCGTATCGGCCGTGTGTTGCGCTGCATAAGGCTTGTCATGATTGTCTCCGGTCGTCTTCGAGCGCCGCCTCGAGAGAGGCCGGTTGATCGACGCTTTTACAGTGCGAACCCCATTGTGCGGAGGATCGCCGGCAGGTGAATGAAAGAGGCCGCGTCGCGGGAAAGACCCTTCCGGGCCTCCTCGTCGAGATCGGTAGATACTCTGCGGTCGCGGCGCGCCTGAAGCGCGGCAGCACCAAGGAGAGCCGAAGCAGACGACGACGGTGGACGCGATGCGAATGGCCACGATTGCAGCTTTCCCGTGAAAACATGCTAGGATGGGCTTCCGCTTTATTTCAGTCGAACCGCTGGAACGATTTTCGGTGCTGCCAGTACATCCGTGGTCAGCGCCCTGCGTCGTTCCAGGGTTCAAACGAGCAAGCTGCCGCGCCGGACCGGCGCAACGCTTCGCTATCGAAAATTCGGAAAGGATTGGCGCGGCTCCGACGGGGCGAAAGCCAAACTCAACCAAATCAACACTTTTTGTATGCGCCTCAATTGCGCTCAAAGCAAGACTTACGCGTCTATTATTTTTTTCCCGGGTAAATAGAAATCTCGGGTCCGGGCCTGAAAAGCGGCAAATCGATTTGCAGGCGCTTACCAAATTCCTGAAATCTTCGGATTATTTCGCCCAAACATTTTTGAGCTTCCCTGGGATTATTTTTTCACTCCCATCCGCCACAACCAAAGCCGTCTACACGACGACAGGCTTGGCCCAGAAAAAGGCCACCGAAAATCCGGGCACATAGCGGCTATATCGTCGTTCGACCACCGCTTCCTCCGAGGCGTTTGCGTTAAACGGCGAACGGCTACAGGTCACTCCCCGGACGCCACCTTGGGCTCCGCGCGAGATCCGCGACCCTCCGGCCGGGCCAAGCCGCGGATGGCAGGGCCGTTGAGCACCGTACCGTCCGGCGCGAACTGCGAGCCATGGCAGGGGCAATCCCAGCATTGCTCGGTCGAATTCCAGTGCACGAGGCAGCCGAGATGCGTGCAACTGGCCGAATGCCGGTGCAGCTTGCCGTCGCGGTCGCGGCATACGGCGAACTTGCTCAAGCCGTCCTGAAGGATGCCGCCTTCGCCAGGCTTGAGGTCGTCGGCCGACTTGACCTCACCGGGCAGCAAGTAGCCGGCGAGGTTCTTCACTGTTGTAAGGTTCTCATTGACGTAGTGCGCGAGCGCGGCGGGCGGCTTCCGGTCGGGGGCGTAGACGGCTTCCCAGGGGTTTGATCCGTCCACGATCAGATCGCGGATCAGCAGTCCGGCCAATGCACCATGCGTCATGCCCTGGCCGGAATCGCCGGTGGCCATGAAGACGTTGCCGTTGCCGGGGCTTCGGCCGATGAAACCGCAATAATCGATCGTTTCGAGAACCTGACCGGACCACCGCGCTCTTTCTGCGCCAAGATCGGGTACCAATGCCCTGATCCATGCTTCAAGCGCGGCAAAGCGTGCCTCGCCGTCATCCGCTTCGCCCGATTTGTGATCGCGGCCGCCGGCGATGAGACAGTCCGTCTTGCCGGGGCCGGGATTGAGGCGGACGTAATAATAGGGATCGTCCATGTCCCAGTAGAGGGCATCCGGGAGGGTTCCCCTGGCGATCTCGAAAGCCATGGCATAGGTGCGGTAAGGCGCCATCTTGCTATGGATCTTGACCCATGTGTTGATCGGGGAATTGGTGGCAAACACCGCGTTCGAAGCCGTGACGGTGTAGTCGCCGTCGCATTTCAGGCAAATCTGCTCCCCCTCCTCGATCTCGATGACGGCGCTGTCGGCGAATGCCTTGCCGCCTCGCTTCTCGAAATCAGCCAGCAGGGCGCGCAAATATTTCAGCGGGTGGAAGGTGGCCTGTCCGGGGTAGCGCAGGATGGGCGCCGATTCATGACCCTTGAGAGGCACGCCTTTGCCATGTTCAGCCTCGGCGCCGATCTTAGCCGCAGCCGCATACTCCTTATTGCATTCTCTGGCGGCCTGCTTCTCGTCCATCCATGCGGCCGGGAAAAGGAAGCCGTCCAGCCGCCGGAAATCGCAGTCGATCTCCAGGCTGGCAACGTGCCGCTCGATGCGGTTGACGGCGGCTTGCTGGCTCTCCTGAAATCCGCGCGCCAGAGCCTCGCCGCGCATGTCGATCAGCGCGCTCAAGCCATCGTCGCAGATCGGCGCCAGATGGGCGGTCGTGCGCGATGTCATGCCTCCGAGCAACGGGCCGCGATCCACGAGCACCACCTTGCGCCCTGCCAGCGCCAGTTCATAGGCAATCGAAATCCCGGCGATGCCGGCTCCAACGACGGCCACGTCGCAATGCTCGTCTTGCTCGAGGCGGGGAGCGCCGGGCAAGCTGGCGTCGAGCATCCAAAACGATCTGGTCGCTTCGCTGCTGACGTTCATCGCGCGCCCCGTCGAGACGATATCGGATGGCCAGCGACCAATGCTGCGCAGCGCGGGTTGTAGGTCATCGTGACCGGCTCCATCCTCGCGGCTAGGTGCTCTTGAGCGTTCCGTTCATCCCGTTCGGGTAAAAGCCGCCCTTGCTGACACCCGATTGGTCGGTCAGATAAACAATGCGCAGCACCTCCTGCGGCGTCCTTGTGAAGGCAATCGCATCGGGCGTTGAAGGAACGAAGTTGGCCTTGCCGTCGACGCGAATGCCCTGGTCCTTGTCATCGGGCCCGTCGATCTTGTCGCGTGCGTCGGAAATCGCATTCGCCGCCTTCCAGGCCTTCTCGCCCATGCGATAGAGCGACGACCGCGCCATCCCCATGTGGTAGGCCTCGACCGCGAGAATTCCAGCCGCGGCTGCCAGGAATTCCTTGTTCTTCAGGACGGTTGCCGCACCGGCGTAGGCGGTGACGCCGACATCCTCGAACAGCATGCCGCCAAGCACGAAGTTCATCTGGTTGCCGAAGGGGTCGAAGTCGGCACCGAGCCCGGCCGCCTTGGCGACCGCGGCAAAGCCGGCATCAAAATCGATCGCCGGCCGGTCCACCGCATTCGACGCCAGGGTCTTGCGGTAGAACCTGACATGGGCAAGTTCATTTTCCGCGACTTCCCGCAAAAATTCAGCCAGTGCGGGTGTTTCGAAGGGAACCTTCTTGCCGCCGACGACGTCGCCGGGCTTGGAACCGGCATCTGAATCGTCGATGCCTTTTCCTGTGGTGCCCCGGAGGTAGTATTCGGCCTCCATATATTCCAGGTTCAGCGCGAACCGGAAAATGTCTTCGTCCTTTATGTCATCTTGTGCGAAAGCAGGCGAAACGGGGGCGACGCCGGTCGCTGAAGCGAGCGTCGCTCCAAGACCAATTTGCAATGCGCCGCGGCGAGAAACATGAAGTGAAGGGGTGGCATGGATCATAGCTTCCTCCCGAAGCCCGCCATGAACCGGTGTGGCCTCAAACGAGCGGGCCGTCCTGTCAACTCCGCCAAACGCGGAATGTTCCTGAACCGAGCCGGTATGGTTGTGGACCCGGGCGATTCGATGGGCGTGCCGGCGTGACTCCCGGGCTGCGGTTCCTCTATAGGACGAGCTTCACGTCCGACGCCGGATCCATTTCATGGCCCTCCTCCCCTCTCTCCGCGCCGCCCTCCCCAACGCCACCATCTGGGACGCCGCCGAGCTCGCCTCGCGCGATCCTGGCTTCGACACCCGCAATTTCGGCGCCTCGGCTCTGGTGCGTCCGCGCGATGTCGAAGAGGTCGCGGCGCTGGTGAAATTCTGTTCGGAGCGTGGCATCAGTCTTGTCGCGCAGGGCGGGCGCACCGGGCTGGCGGGCGGAGCAGCCACTTCCCAAGGGCAGGTGATCTGCGACCTTGGCGGGCTTAACAGAATAGAGGACATCGATCCGTTCACGCGCGTGGCGATCGTGCAGGCGGGCGTGACGCTGGGCGCGCTGCAGGAGGCGGCAGCCCAGCATGGGCTCGACCCGGGCATCGACCTTGCCGCGCGCGGCAGCGCCACGATCGGCGGCATGGTTTCCACCAACGCCGGCGGCATCATGGCCTTTCGCAACGGCACAATGCGCCACCGCGTGCTTGGCTTGGAGGCCGTGCTGCCGGACGGGCGGTTGTTTTGCGATCTCACCCGGGTGCTGAAAACCAGCGCAGGCTACGATCTGAAGCATCTCTTCATCGGCGCGGAAGGCACGCTCGGCATCGTCACCCGCGTGGCGCTGCGGCTCGATCCGGTGGCCGGGGCGAGTGCCACCGCGCTTGTCGGCGTGCCGAATGCGGCCAGCGCCCAGCACATCGTGCGGCATTTTTTGACCTCGACCAGCGCGAGGCTCACCGCCGCCGAGATCCTGTGGCGTAATTTTGCGTCCCTCATGCAGCGGTCGCTGAACTATGCCTCGGGCAGCCTGCCGCTCGATGCGCCCTGTCTGCTGGTGCTGGGCCTAGGCGCCGACTCGATCGAGGCGGCGAGAAGCGCGCTCGAGGGCGGGCTGGCGGCCATCTGGGAAGAGGTCGGCATCGTCGACGGGCTGGTCGCGAGCTCCGAGGGCCAAGCCGCAGCGATGTGGCGGCTGCGCGAGGAGACTGTTGAGATCGAGCGCGCGCACCCTATGGCGCCCTCGTTCGACGTCTCCGTGCCGGCCGGCGCGCTGGACGCCTATGTGGCGCGCATCGAGGCGGGGCTGAAGAAGCTCGACGCCTCATATGCGCCCTATGTCTACGGCCATCTCGCCGACGGCAATCTGCACATCTCCCTCAATTGCGAAGGGCCGGTTCCATATGAGCGGCATGAGGCGATCGAGGACGTGCTCTATGAGGGGCTGCGCGAGGCCGGCGGTTCGTTCTCAGCTGAGCATGGGGTGGGGCTGGAGAAACGCGAGGCCTATGAGCGGCATGCTGATCCGGTTAAGCGGGATTTGGCGAAGGCGATCAAAGAGTTGATCGATCCGGGCAATGTGATGAATCCGGGGAAGGTCGTGGGCTGAGTTTGGCGGGGGCGCGCGAGAGGCTAGAGCGAACCTGCCTGTGTCGCAGCCCCTCTCCGGTCGCTTCGCGATCACCTCTTCGCTGTCGCGGGCCAGAAACACTACTCGCACTGGCGGCGCGGGCCGCCGTCGAAGGGCTGGTAGGTGTTGTCCTGCGGATCGTAGGAGCGGTAGCGGCTGAAGCAATCGTCGATATGGGCGGCCGAGATCTGCCGGCCCTGTGCCCGCACGGCCCCGGCCTCGGGCGAGATCTCTTCCGGCGGGCCGCCATAGGTGGTGACGTAGCCGTCGCCCGACGGGGCGTAACCTTCCATCTCGGCCTGGTCGTCGCTCGTCTGATCATCGGCCGCGGCGGGTTGCCGATCATCCGCTACCGCTTGACCACCCTGGCCTTGCCGATCGTTTGAGCCGGTCGAGGCGGTGCGGTCGCCCATCGGGTCGTAATAGGGTGAGATGCAAGGGCGCAGCTCGCCGCTGTAGGCGCGGTAGCTGTTTTCCGCCGGACGGTAGCTGCGATAGCGGGCCGAGCACCATTGCAGATGGGCCACGGGCAATTGCTGCTCGGCCTGCCGATCGGCCGGAGCCGGCTGGGAAGGCTGGGTCGCGTCAGGCTCGGCCGCGGGCTGGTTCGGCTGAGCGGTCGTGGGCTGCAACTGCTGCGGCTGCGCGGGTGCGGTCGGCGCCGCGAGCGTCGCCGTCTGCACTGCGCTGTCGGTCTTGGCCGGCTCGCCCCCTGGGGCGGGCGCGACGGCAGCCTGCTGGGCGGGAATGCGCTGAAGATTCTGCTTTTGCGGATCGACCGGCTGAGCGTCCTTGGTCCAGAGCTCGGAAACGCCGATCGCCGGGGTCGCCTGGCGCACTGGCTTGGCGGCGAGCAGCCAGGTGGCGAAGGCGAGCCCGCTGGCGAACACGGCAAGGGTCAGCACGAAGCCGCCGACAATTCCCAACAAAGCCTTCATGCCGAACTCCTTTAGTCCCCGCTGATAGAATGCGAGGCGCGGAATCCGGTTCCCACAGCAAGAGGGCGATGTTGCGACCCGGCGGTAACAAACGAAGGCCCCGCGTGCTCCGGGGAGGAGCACGCGGGGCTTCGAGAGGATCGCTAGGTGAACCCAGCTGGGGACTAGGCAGCTAAGGGACTTTACGATGATCCAAACGGATCGATGACAGTGTCGCGCCTTTGCTACGACGCCGCATCGTGCAAACAGAGGAATAAAAGCAGGTCGTTCACATGGCAGTCCCACGCCTCGGACTCGCAGCCGGCGGCGGCCGGTCAGGCCCGGCAGAATGCCCCAACGAGGCGGCCGGGCCGCGCCCGAGCGGCATGCGGGCACTCAGCAGTCCGCCACCACCTCGCTGTAGCTCCTCGCCTTCCCGTCCTGGCCGCGAATGCGCCACGTTTCGCCGTCCCGCCCCTCGATATGGCTCGCCGCCAGCGGCACCTTGCCGCCGCCATCCGGCAGATCGATGACATAGGTCGGATTGCAGATTCCGGATAAGCGCCGGCGCAGTTCCGCGACCAGCGCCTGGCCGTGGGCAATCGTCGTGCGGCGATGCGCCATGCCGCGCGCGAGGTCGCCGTGGTGCAGGTAATAGGGTTTTACGCCGAGACGGTACATCAGCTCGCGGCAGAGCTCCTCCAGCACCTCGACCTTGTCGTTGACGCCTTTGAGGAGAACGCTTTGGTTGAGCAGCACGAAACCTGCCTGGCGCATCGTGCGGCAGGCCGCCTCGGCTTCGGCGGTGAGCTCGCGCGGATGGTTGAAGTGCGTGACAACCGTCACCATCAGCCGGCCCTGCAGCGCCTCGACCAAGCCGGAGGTTATGCGCGACGGCAGCGCCACGGGCACGCGGGTGTGGATGCGCAGAAGCCTGAGATGCGGGATCGCCTCCAGCCGGGCGCGGATCTCGGCCAGCGCCTTGTCCGGCAGCGACAGCGGATCGCCACCGGTCAGGATCGCCTCGCGGATTTCCGGGTGCCCGGCGATGTAGGCCAATGCCGGCTCCAGCGCTTCGCTTGTGTAGCCGCGGCCGATCGAGGTCAGCGATTCCTTGCGGAAGCAGAAGCGGCAATAGACCGCGCATTGATAGGTCGGGAACAAAAGCACGCGGTCGGCGTGGCGGTGCGTCAGGCGCGGCACCGGGCTGAAGGCATGATCGCCGATCGGGTCGTCGAGCTCGCCTTCGGTGGCGACGAGCTCGCCCGGCGACGGGATCGCCTGGGCGCGGATCGGATCGTTGGGGTCGCTCCAGTCGATCAGATCGAGATAGGGTTTGGGCACGCGCACCTTGTGCGCGGCGGCGGCTTGCTGCGCGGCTTCGCGCTCGGCGGGCGAGAGTGGCAGTGATGCAAGGTCGCGGACTTGGCGCACGCCGGCGCGGATGTCGTCCTGCCAGGCGGCGTCGGGCGCGGCCGGCAGTTTGAGATTAGTGGTCATTGCGGTTCTCTGGTTCGCCGTCCCTATCGGCCGGATGGTCGATGTGGTCAACCGCATACCGCCTTACGCCGTGTTGGGAACTTGGAACTCTCACCGCTTGAGCTTCGCAATCGCCTCCGCCGTCACCGGCGTGAAGCAAGCAGCTCGGCGAAATCCTCGGTGTAGACCGTGAGCTTGATGCCCGTGACTGTCTCGTAGAAGTCGACGAGCCGCTTGCCGCAAGGCATTCAACTGCCGCAAGGCTAGATATCGGCGTAGATCTCCAGCACATTGCCGTCGGGATCGCGAAAGAAAAGCGTGCGGTGACCCCAGGGCCGGTCGGTCGGCCCACTTTCGATCGCCACGCCCTTCTCACGCAACGTCTCGGCGCATTGGTCAACCTGGCTGGGCGTCACCCGGAAGGCGAGCTGCATGGAGAGCGCGCCCGCCGGGGTCGGCAAGTCGTTGAACATCACGCCGCGCTCAGTGAGCGCCAGCAGGCACGAGCCGACCTGGTAGGCGATCCAGCTCTCGCCCAGGCTGGAGTGGACGCGAAAGCCCATCACGTCCTCGTAGAAACGCCGCATCTCCTTCATGTCGCGGGCGAAGAGGACGGTGTAGTCGATATTCCTGATGTTTTTCAGCGCATTCATTTGCGGAATCCTTTGTCTGGCGCCGCGTTCCGACGCGGCGTGATTGTCGATGCGCTGCCTCATTATACTGGTAGCAAGGTGGTACAAGATGAGCGGCGCTGCTAGTAGCGTCGCCACCCCCTTCGAGGCACGAGCATGCTGGAACAGACCACCGAGATGGACAGGCGTAAGGAACTCGGCCGCTTCCTGCGCGCCATGCGCGAACGCGTCGAGCCGTCACGGCATGGCATCCGCACCGGCACTCGGCGCGCAAGCGGGCTGCTGCGTGAGGAAGTCGCGCTGCTCGCAGGGATTAGCGCCACCTGGTATACGTGGCTAGAACAGGGCCGCGAGGCCAATCCTTCCGCGCAGGTGCTCAATGCGCTGGCCAACGTGCTGGACCTCGTGCCTGTGGAACACCAGCACCTGTTCAAGCTCGCAAAGCCGGAATGGCGGCCTGAGGCGACGCCGCTCGAAGGCCCCTCGCCCGATCCGCGCATTGTCGGATTGCTCGCCACGCTCTCGCCCAACCCGGCCTATGCGCTCAACCGCGCCTGGGACTTCATTGCCTGGAACGACGAGGCGGCGGATTTGTTCGGCGGCTTCGATCAGGAGGATCCCGCAAGGCGCAACCTGTTGGCGCGATTCTTCCTCGATCCCGCCTGGCGCGGCCTGTTCGCCGACTGGGAAGTGGTAGCTCGCTCGGCGATCGCGCAATTCCGCGCCGCGACCGTCGAATACGCGTCTGCTGCCGACATCCGCGCCGTGCTCGACCCACTCAAGGCGCTGAGCCCCGACTTCGCGCGCCAATGGGCCGAGATGCGGGTCGAGGAAGCGCCGATCTGGTCGAAGCGGATGGTCGGTCCGAGCGGCGAAATCGTGGTCTATGATTATTTCATGCTGACGCCCGTGGGCGTGGGCAAGGAGATAACGCTGAGCCTTTATCGGAAGCGTGGATAAGGAGCTCCCCGGCACTACACGGGGAGAAAGACGCTGCCGCAATCGACCAGCGCCCTCCTTTCATGCAATCTCCTCCGGCGGCGATCATGGGAGATGATCCGCCGCCGAGGGAGGATTGCCATGACCGACACGCCAGCGGCGGTGCCGCGCTATGAGGATGCCGTTGCGCAATTCCGCATCGAGGACGAGATCGCGCGCCTCCACGGCGATCCGGCGACCGGCATCAACGCCTATGTCGAATGCTGCGGCCGCTATACCGGCGAAAACCGGCTGGCGCTGCGCGCGATCTCGGCTGCCGGTGAATTGCGCGAATACTCCTTCGACGATCTGGCCGACATGGCGGGCCGCGTCGGCACCCTGCTCAAAAGTCTCGGCGTGCGCCCTGGCGACGTCGTCGCCGGCATGCTGCCGCGCATCCCTGAATTGGTGGCGCTGATCCTCGGCACATGGCGAGTCGGCGCTGTGTACCAGCCGCTGTTCACCGCTTTCGGGCCGAAGGCTATCGAGCATCGCCTGAACTACAGCAAGGCGAAGCTGGTGGTGACCAACCCCGCAAACCGCGCCAAGCTCGACGAGGTGGAAAACCGTCCGCGCATCGCCACCATCGTTGGGCCCGGCGACGCCCTTGCAGCAGGCGACGTCGATTTCCGCGCGGCGCTCGCGGCTGCCTCCCTCGATAGCGAGCCGGTCATGCGCAAGGGCACCGACCTGTTCATGATGATGTCGACTTCCGGCACGACAGGACATCCGAAGGGGGTGCCGGTGCCGCTCAACGCGCTGCTTGCTTTCGGCGCCTATATGCGCGACGCGATCGGGCTTCGGCCCGACGACATCTTCTGGAATATCGCCGATCCCGGCTGGGCCTATGGGCTCTACTACGCCATCACCGGGCCTTTGCAGCTCGGCATCGCCACCACCTTTTACGAAGGCGCGTTCAACGCCAAATCGACCTACGACATCATCGAGCGTCTGGGCGTCACCAGCCTGGCCGGCTCGCCGACAGCCTATCGCCTGCTAATGGCGGAAGGGCCCGGGGCCGCGGCCCGCGTCAAGGGCATGCTGCGCGTGGTGAGCAGCGCCGGCGAGCCGCTCAATCCGGAGGTGATCCGCTGGTTCGACGCGCATCTTGCAGCGCCGATCCACGATCATTACGGCCAGACCGAGAATGGCATGATGGTCAACAACCATCATGGTCTGGCGCATACGGTCCGCGCCGGCTCGGCCGGCTTTGCCATGCCCGGCTACCGCATGGTGGTGCTGGACGAGGCAGGCAACGAACTCGGCCCCAACCAACCCGGCGTGCTGGCGGTCGATATCGCCAACTCGCCGCTGCGCTGGTTCGACGGCTACCACCAAGCGGAAACGCCGGCGATCGCGGGCGGCTACTACCGCACCGGCGACACGGTGGAATATGAGACGGACGGCTCGGTCTCCTCATCGGTCGGGCCGACGATGTCATCACCTCGTCCGGTTACCGCATCGGACCCTTCGATGTCGAAAGTGCGCTGATCGAGCATCCGGCGGTCAACGAGGCGGCCGTCGTCGGCGTGCCCGATCCGCAGCGCACGGAGATCGTCAAGGCGTTCGTAGTGCTGGCGCCCGCCTTCAAGGGCAGCGAGGCGCTAGCCGAGGAACTCGCCCAGCATGTGAAGAAGCGGCTGTCTGCGCATTCCTATCCGCGCGAGGTCGAGTTCGTCAGCGAACTGCCGAAGACACCGAGCGGCAAGATCCAGCGGTTCTTGTTGAGGAAGGCCGAGGTGGAGAAGCGCAAGGCGGAATAAAGATTTGGCTCTCCATGATTTCCGCCACGCAAAAGCCGCCAAGTCGGGCGATGGCTCCCAAGGGCTTTGATCGCTGATTTGGGGTTGCAGCATGCGGTTGGTCTTGACGCTTCTCATTGCGCTGGCGGGCAACGCGGCATATGCCGCCTCGCCGGAAGATGATTATATCGCCGCGCGCGACAAGGCGATCGCCGATATCACCGCGCAGGAAAGCGCCAATACGGCGATCGAAACTATCGATGCCCAGAACGAGAAGGCGCTAGCCGACCTCCAGCAGCGCCTCGCCACCATTCTCGGTCCGCTCTCCGTCAAAGGCTTTCCGGCGACCGGTACCATCAATGTTCAAAGCCTCAACGCTTCCGATATCGGCTACGGCATGCTGGACGGGCTGCGATATGCGCAGAGCGACGACGGCCCAAGCATCGTCGCCTCGACGCGCGGGTTGACCGAGCGCTGGCTCAAGTCCAAATCGTCCGAAGCGGAAGCGGATTTCAAGCTGCCCGCCGACATCGGAGCGGCGTTGAAGCTCGACAGTTTTTACACCCAGGCCATCGGCAGCGACGCGGCATTCTCGGGCACGCTCGACTTTTCGCTGAAGAAGCCCGACGGCGCCGATGCGGTGGTCGCGCGGCTCGGTGGCTGGACCCAGGATGTCGGACCGATCTACGATCAGCACGTCGTCGTGGCAGTCGTCAAAGGCGACCGCGTGCTGATTGCCGAGGCACCCGCCTCGCCCGCCGTGCCGAAGATCGCGGCCTGCGATTCAATCTGGGCAGCCGCCGACGCCGCCGCGCAGAAAGCCCAGCAGGCCGACCAGGGTTCGGACCAGGACGATCCGCAGGCCTCCGATCCCGCCAACGCCGCCTGGGAAAAGGGCGACGCCGACTACCGCGCCTGCATGGCCCAGCGCCTGCCCGGCGACCCGTCCTTCCCGGCGCTGCTCAAGCAGGCGCAGGACCTTGCCGACGACATGGCTGGGAAATAGTCCGCCAGGGCAATTCCAGGAAAGCGCAGCGGCTCTCGAAGTGAGCGGTTTCAAACCATAAGAGATAGAGCGGGCCGGCGCTGTCGAAGCCGAGCCGCTCGAAACCCTCAGCCTCCGTTCGCCCGCATGTTGCGCCGAGAAACGCGCCGCGCGACGGGGCGCGCCGCTTCCGCGATGATCCCGTTGGTTTGAGGCGCGGCATCCATGCGCGACCTTGCGTCGGTCACCCGATGCAGGCGCTCATAAGGCAGCAATTCCCGGATGCGGGCGTTGAGCACTTCGACTTCGGCGCGCAAATCCTCGCATTCCTGCTTCTGGATGTCGAGCTGGATCTGCTCCGACGCCTGCTGCAGCGAAAGCCGTGAGAAATTGGTGCTGACCTCGGACAGGTTCTTCTTGTCGGCTTCGCTCTCGTCCTTGAGAACGGCGAGCCTTTTCTCCGCAATCTGGCGTTCGGTGACGGCGTCGTTCAGCTGCGCCTTTAGCCTGGTGATCTCGTCCGTGGCTTCGCCATTGTCGGTCGAGATCTTGTCCAGACGCGACTGCAGTTCCTGGATCTCGGCACGCAAACCGCGCATTTCCGCGTGGCTGCGTGCCAATTCGGCGGTGCTGTCGCTCTCGGCGATCCGCGCCGCCTCGATTGTTTCGGCAAGCCTGGCCTGCGCTGCTTCGAGCGCTTTCTGCAGCCGGGTTTCTTCCTTTTCGTGGTTGCCGATTTGAGCCATCAGCTCGGCGATGTGGGCGGTTTCACTGGCGTGGGTTGCCGCGAACTCGTCGAACTTGTGCCGGGCCTCCGCCTCGCGCTTTTGCGCCTGCTCCAGATCGACCGAAAGGCCGACCTGCTTTTCGCGCAGCAGCTTGTTCTCGGCGCCGCGCCTGTCGACTTCGACGGTCTTGGCCGTCAGGGCTTTAACGATCTCGCCGAACTCCGTCTCGCGCCTGGCGGTCTCATTGCCCATCTCCACCAGCTCCAGGCGCACCGCCGCAAGCGCCGAGCGCAGCTGCTCCCGGTCCTGGACGAGGCTCGCCTCGCGCTGCTGCCACGCTTCGGCCGCGCCGTCGCGTTCGCGCTGCCGGCGGGCGGCGTCAAGCAATTGTTCCGACAATGTCTTGTGTTCGGCGGTGAGAGCGAGGTTTGCCAGCTCCAGCTCGTTGGAGCGCAACACGTCGCGATGGAAGACGTTGAGGACTTCGCGCGTCATATGATGCGCAGTGGCGATCTCCGCCAGCTTTGCCTCGATCTCCTGCAGATGGCCCTGCCCGTCCCGGAAAAGCCCGGTGACGGCCTCCAGGGCGGCCAGCCGCGTCTGGGTATGCGGTGTCAGCCGCGATGCCGATGCGTCGGACGGCTCTTCGGCCGGCGGATTCTCGTCGCTTGCAACCAGTTCCCGACCGGCGACGGCGTCGTCTTCCGACGGCGGCTGTTCGTCATCTTTGAGAACGTCCTCGAACGCCTCCGCCAGATCCGATTGGAGTTCCTGAAATTCCTTATCGACGTCCTCGGCCCGCTTGATCAGAGACTTGAAATTCATCACGGCACATCCCTTACGCTCGACGACACATCTTTTACGCTCGCCCCCGGGCGTACTTAACGAATTACTAATCTATCGCGTTACCTTCCGTTCGGGAAGCCTGTGCAAAGGAAACCAAAATTAAGGTTATCGCCGGTCCCAATCTGATGCGGATCCGCGCTAGGTGAGCCCCTCTCCCGTTCCTAACATATGTTAGCTTTCTCTCCGGATAGGTGCTGAAAGCATGCGCAGCAGAAGGGAAAGACAGCGAGCTGCTTGTCATCATTCAGATGAGCGATGCGAAGACTTCTGGACGGAAAAAAGAAGCTCCCGCCGTATAAATTTTCTCTTCCTCGGCCGCCCATGATCGATCGAGTGGAGTTGCTTGCGCGAGCATCCGGTTGCCGTGGCTCTATGGGAGTCGACGCGGGAGGCGGATGGGCCGACCTCCCGCGTCGGTGCATCAACTCTTGATGTCGATGCGCTTGACCTGCGACTGCGCCTTCTCGCTCTTCGGCAAGGTGACGGTCAGCACGCCGTTCTTGAAGCGGGCATCCACCTCGTCTTCCTTGACCTCGTAGCCGACCGGGATGCGGCGCTCGAAGCGGCCGTAATAGCGCTCGGAGAACTGCCTATCCTTGTCCTCCGTCTCGGAGCGCTTCTCGCCTCTCAGCGTCAGCACGCCGTCGTCGAGCAGGACCTCGATGTCTTTCTGTTCGAGGCCAGGCACCTCGGCCATCACCTTGATCTCCTTCTCGCCGTTGGAGATCTCGACGCTCGGCCAACCGGCGCCGAGGGCGGAGACACCGCCAAGTGACGGCAACCGGCTGTCGAAGCCGCGGAAAACGTCGTCAAACAGGCGGTTCACCTCGCGATGCAGCGACAGGAACGGATCGCGCTCACCGTCGCGGAATATGCTTGGAAGCTGGTTGCCGTTGCTCCGGCCCCAGGGGATCAGATCACGGACACTCATGGTTTGCTCCTTTCTGTTCATCGGCTCGAAAAGCTCCTACGCGCCGCGCAGTGCCCGGCGCGTAGCGCGGATGCGCTCACAGAAGCCCTCAGGCGGCGTGCTTCTCGCCTTCGATCTTCTTTGTCGTGCCTTTGAGCGTTGCCTTGTCGGCCGCGATCTCGATCCGCCGCGGTTTCATCTCTTCTGGAATTTCGCGCTTCAGATCGATCGTCAGCAGCCCATTGACCAAGCTGGCGCCAACGACCTTGACGTGGTCGGCAAGCTCGAAGCGGCGCTGGAATGCACGGCCGGCGATGCCACGATGCAGGTACTCACCCTTGTCCTCGCCGGCTTTCTGGCCAGAGACCATGAGCATGTTCTGCTCCTGGGTAATGGCCAGTTCGTCCTGCGAGAACCCAGCCACCGCCATATTGATGCGGTAGTCGTCTTCCGAAGTCTTGGCGATGTCGTAGGGTGGCCAATTGTCGACGGTCTCGATCCGGCTCGCCGTCTCGAGCGCGTTCAGCATTCGATCGAAGCCGATGCTCGACCGGAACAGGGGACTGAAGTCAAACGTGGTTCTCATAGCTACATCCTCCATTGAGCAACATAGATACGAGGGGCGCCAAGGAAGCGGCGCCCCTTGACCTTGCCGGTCTCTCTCAAGCACCGGCGTAATCGATCTGGGAATTCAACACGGGCACGTCAAGGCCCCGCTCCGAAGCCGCCTTCAAGGTCGTGAAAGTCAGTCCCTTCGTCTGCATGCAGGCAGGCAAATCATGAGTTGGAGGCGGCCGCACAACCACGACCGCCTCGGGGAGCTGATCTTCAATGGATCGCGATGATCCCGTCGACGGCCCCCCACTCCGACGCCCTGATGAGCCGATGGTGAGCGACACGGACAGAATGCAAGGCGCCAGCCAGCTCGCGCTGCCAAAAGCCCAGAAAGCCCCTCAGCGCCGGGAAATCCGGGGCAAGATCATAGTCCTGCCAGACGTAAAGCTGGAGCAGGCTGGGATGGTCGGGCAGATGATAATGGATCTCGGCAGTGGTCAAGCCATACCCATTCATCTGCAAGCGGAATTCCCTGCTGACCGCCATCGCCTTCGGGCCTTCACGCGCTCAGCCGGTCGACCACCTGCCGGTGGTCGTCATCGGCAGGGCCGCTGGGCGGCGGAGCCAGCGCATCAAGCCGGCGCAGCGCATCCATGATGTCGTCGAAGGAGACCGGCCGCTCGGTGCCCGGCGGCTGGCGCAGCGCCGGCATCGATTCTACGGCGCAAGCATCGGACGCCCAGGACGAAAGGATCGCCCGCTTTTCCCATATATCGAGCGAGCCGTCCTCCAGCACATCCCGCGGGTGCTGAAAATGCCTGGCCGGCGACAGCAGCCGGTCGAGCGAAAGGTCTGATAGTTCGGGAGCTAGGGAAGGAATGATCGGCGAAAGCGTCTGTCGGTCCATTTCTGTCCTCCGTCTCCAAAAACTCCTTGCTTCGGGTTCCAATTTCTCAGCGGTCCCGGCGCTGCCGGGCACCGATAATCTTGTTCAACTCAATCGCGAATTCAAGCCTCTCCGTTATCGGAGCGGGCCAATTTACCGCATGTTTTCAGCGCGCTAGCACTCAACGGTCGAGAGTGCCAAAAAATTTGCGGTACCCCCTTGAAAGTAGATGAAGGCAAAATTAGCTCGACATGCGCGCGATGCCGAAAGGGTCGCGCGAGCCCCGCTCCGGTCCTGCCGGTCCGGAGCGGAGGAACTGCTCGCAATCTGTTTGTCCTGAAGGAGAACGATATGACGTTCCGTCCATTGCATGACCGCGTGCTCGTGCGCCGCATCGAGGCCGAAGAGAAGACGGCCGGCGGTATCATCATCCCCGACACTGCCAAGGAAAAGCCGCAGGAAGGCGAAGTCATCGCCGTCGGCCCGGGGGCCCGCGACGAGAGCGGCAAGCTCGTGCCCCTCGACGTGAAGGTCGGCGACCGCATTTTGTTCGGCAAGTGGTCCGGCACCGAGATCAAGCTCAACGGCGAGGATCTGCTCATCATGAAGGAAAGCGATGTGATGGGCGTGATCGAGCAGGCCGCGACGCTGAAGAAAGCCGCCTGACCGGGGCTTCGATCGAACCGCAACCCAGTCAATGAAAGCTGCCTAAACAAGGAGTGATCCAATGGCTGCCAAGGAAGTCAAATTCCATTCCGACGCCCGCGAGCGCATGCTGCGCGGCGTCAATATCCTCGCCGACGCGGTGAAGGTGACGCTCGGTCCGAAGGGCCGCAACGTCGTCATCGACAAGTCGTTCGGCGCCCCGCGCATCACCAAGGACGGCGTCACCGTCGCCAAGGAGATCGAGCTCGAGGACAAGTTCGAGAACATGGGCGCCCAGATGGTTCGCGAAGTCGCTTCGAAGACCAGCGACCTCGCCGGCGACGGCACCACCACGGCCACCGTGCTTGCCCAGGCGATCGTTCGCGAAGGGGCCAAGGCCGTTGCGTCGGGCATGAACCCGATGGATCTCAAGCGCGGTATCGACAAGGCGGTGGATGCCGTCGTCGCCGAACTCAAGGTCAACGCCCGCAAGATCACCAGCAACGACGAGATCGCCCAGGTCGGCACGATCTCGGCCAATGGCGATGCCGAGATCGGCCGCTTCCTGGCCGAGGCTATGGAAAAAGTCGGCAACGAAGGCGTCATCACCGTCGAGGAGGCCAAGACGGCCGAGACCGAGCTGGAAGTCGTGGAAGGCATGCAGTTCGACCGCGGCTATCTCTCGCCCTATTTCATCACCAACCAGGACAAGATGCGCGTCGAGCTCGAAGAGCCATATGTCCTGATCCATGAGAAGAAGCTGGGCAATCTTCAGGCGTTGCTTCCCGTGCTGGAGGCCGTGGTGCAGTCCGGCAAGCCGCTGCTGATCATCGCCGAGGATGTCGAAGGCGAAGCTCTGGCCACGCTGGTGGTCAACAAGCTGCGCGGCGGGCTTAAGGTCGCCGCCGTCAAGGCTCCGGGTTTCGGTGACCGCCGCAAGGCCATGCTGGAGGACATCGCCATCCTGACCGGCGGCACGGCCATTAGCGAGGATCTCGGCATCAAGCTGGAGAATGTCACGCTGGAGATGCTCGGCCGTGCCAAGAAGGTCGCGATCGAGAAGGAGAACACCACCATCGTCGACGGCGCCGGCAAGAAGGAGGAGATCCAGGGCCGCATCACGCAAATCAAGGCGCAGATCGAGGAGACCACCTCCGACTATGATCGCGAGAAGCTGCAGGAGCGGCTGGCCAAGCTCGCCGGCGGCGTTGCCGTGATCCGCGTCGGCGGCGCAACGGAAGTGGAGGTCAAGGAGAAGAAGGACCGCGTCGACGACGCGCTGCACGCCACGCGCGCGGCGGTCGAGGAAGGTATCCTGCCCGGCGGCGGCGTTGCCCTGCTCAGGGCGGCCAAGGCGCTCGATACAGTCGCCGTCGACAACCCGGACCAGAGATACGGCGTCGATATCGTGCGGCGCGCGATCGAGGCTCCGGCGCGTCAGATCGCCGAGAACAGCGGGTCGGAAGGTTCGATCATCGTCGGCAAGCTGCGCGAGAAGACCGAATTCGCCTATGGCTGGAACGCCCAGACCGGCGAATATGGCGACCTCTACAAACAGGGCGTCATCGATCCCGCCAAGGTCGTGCGCACCGCGCTGCAGGATGCGGCCTCGGTTGCCGGACTGCTCGTCACCACCGAGGCCATGGTGGCCGAGAAGCCGAAGAAGGAGGCCGCTCCGGCCATGCCGGCCGGCGCCGGCATGGACTTCTGAGACGCCGACGGGAGCCCGCTTCTGGCAACGGGAGCGGGCGTTTCGAAACGCACGATGGGAGGCCCTTATGGATATGATGAGCGGCAATGGCTCGGTTCCGGCACCGACGCGCCCGGCAAGCGAATTCCTCGCTTATGAAGCCGAATGTCGAAGCGCATTGAAGCCGTTGCTGGCAGACTTGCTCGACACGGCCGAATCCGCCGGATGGAACCGGCGGACCGTCGCCTCAACGCTGATGTTTCTTGCCGCACAGCACGTGTCGGCCACCGAAACATCCGCGGGCGGCTAGCGAAATCGGGCCCCGCCTTCAAGGCGGGGCCCATGTGACTGCGAACGGACGAGGATTGCCATGATTGCAGGACGATTGCGCGAATGCCTGAGAATCTTGCGATGGGAAGCTGCCGACGTCGCCGAGGAGCTTGGCTGGCCCAGAAACGACGTGACGCGCTGGCTCGAGGGGCGCGCGCCGGTGCCGCTGGCGGTCGCCGCCTGGATCGAGGCCCTCGCCAAGGCACACAAGGCGCTGCCCCCGCCGCGCCTTAACCGGCAGAATTCAGCGACGCACACGCCGGCAGGCCCGGTGGTTGTGCAGGCGTTCAACGGCGTAGGCCAGCCGCGACCGCACGGCGTCGTCCTGCAACCGCCCTACCCGCGCCGACATGTGCTGGCCGGGACGACCGGCCTTCGCCCGGGCGCCATGAGCATCCACTCGAATGAGGGTTCTGACCATGAACCACGACCGCTTTGAAGAGCCTGTCACCATCCTTGTCGGAATGGGTTTGCCGGTCCGGCTCGAGACCATGATGGAAGCCTATGCCCTGCTGCAGGACTGGCCGGCTGCGAGCAGGAGCAGCGCATATGCGATCGCGCTCAACGCCTGCAAAGCTGGCATTGCCGGCGAGATCGACGCGGAAATGGTGCGGACAACCCTTGTTGCCTTCGCCCGCCGCCACGATATCCTGGCGCCGGACATGGTTTCGCTGGCGCCCGCAGCGCTGGCAGGGCGCGCGTCCACAAGCAACAATGGCTGAAGATTTGAAACCGGCGCGTGCTGGCGCGACGGACAAAATAACCGAACCCAGGAATTTTGAATGACGACGGACACCAAGGCGAAGGAAACCAGGACATTCGAGGCGGACGTCTCGCGGCTGCTGCATATGATGGTGCACTCGGTCTATTCGGACCGAGACGTTTTCCTGCGCGAGCTGATCTCCAACGCGGCGGATGCCTGCGAGAGGCTGCGCTTCGAGGCGGTGAGCCGGCCAGAGCTTCTGGGCGACGATGCCAAGCCACGCATCACGATTGCCGCCAATCCGGACAACAAGGAGCTTTCGGTCGAGGACAACGGCATCGGCATGAGCCGCGACGAGATGGCGGAGGCGCTGGGCACGATCGCGCGCTCCGGCACCCGCGCCTTCATGGAGCGCGTCGAAGCCGGCAAGGCGGCGGAAGACACGCAGCTGATCGGCCAGTTCGGCGTCGGGTTTTATTCGGCCTTCATGGTCGCAGACCGTGTCGACGTCATCAGCCGCCAGGCCGGCAGCGACGAGGCCTTCCGCTGGTCGTCCGACGGCAAGGGCACCTACGAGATCGCGCCGGCGCCGCTCGAGGCAGCACCCAAGCGCGGCACGCGCGTGGTGCTGCATCTGATGGAGGACGCCTCGTCCTACACCACGCCCTATCGGCTCGAGGGCTTGGCGAAGTCGCAGTCCGGGCATGTGCCGGTGCCAATCACATTTGTCGAAAAGCCCGGCGCCGAACCGCGCGACATCGCCGACGGCACGGCGCTTTGGGTGCGGCAAAAGAGCGAGATCAAGCCGGAGGAATATACCGACTTCTACCGCAGCATCGCCGGCCAGTATGACGAGCCCGCCTCGACCATCCATTTCCGCGCCGAGGGCCGGCAGGAATACAGCGTGCTCGCCTTCGTGCCGGGATCGCGGCCGTTCGACCTGTTTGACCAGGACCGCAAGGGCCGCATGAAGCTCTATGTGCGGCGCGTCTTCATCACCGACGAAGCCGATCTGCTGCCGCGCTACCTGCGCTTCGTGCGCGGCCTGGTCGATTCCGCCGACCTGCCGCTCAATGTCTCGCGCGAGATGATCCAGGAAAGCCCGTTGCTCGCAGCGATCCGCAAGGGCGTGACCAACCGCGTTCTCGGCGATCTCGCCAAGACGGCCGAAAACGATGCCGAAGCCTACGCCAAAATCTGGGAAAATTTCGGCGTCGTCCTCAAGGAAGGTCTCTATGAGGACTACGAGCGACGCGAGCAACTGCTGAAGCTTGCCCGCTTCCGTTCGACGACCTCAGGCGAAGACAGGCGCAGCCTTGCCGACTATGTCGCAGCGATGAAGGAAGGACAAAAAGCGATCTTCTTCATGGCCGGTGACGATCGCGCCCGGCTCGAAGCGTCGCCGCAGCTCGAAGGTTTTCGCGCACGCGGCATCGAGGTGCTGCTCCTCACCGATCCCGTCGACAGCTTCTGGGTGACGATAGCGCTGGAATTCGACGGCAAGCCGTTCAAGTCGGTGACGCAGGGCGCGGCCGAGCTCGCCGATATTGCGCTGCCCGAAGATGCGACGAAGCCCGACGCGGAGACGTCGTCGGATATCGCCGCCTTCCTGGCTTTCGTGAAAACGACGCTTGGCGAGGAGGTTTCGGACGTGAAGTCCTCCGACCGGCTGACCGAAAGCGCCGTCTGCCTCGTCGCGCCGGAGCATGGCCCGGACCGCCAGTTCGAGCGCCTGCTCAACGCCGCCGGCCGGCTCGACAAGGCGGCCAAGCCAATCCTCGAGATCAACCCGCGCCACGAGCGCGTGGCGGCGCTGGCAAAGCTCGGCGACGACGAGAAGGCGTTCAAGGAAGACGCCGCGCATCTGCTTTACGACGAGGCACGTGTGCTCGACGGCGACAAGCCGGCCGACGCCAAGGCGTTCTCGGCGCGGCTTGCGCGGCTGATCGATCGCGGGCTGGCGAGGGGGTAAGCGCCGGCGCTCGCCCGACAGGGGGAATGCGCCGCCGCCCATTGCGTAGGGTCTTGCCCTACCCCCTCAGCCCGGGCGCTTCCTGGCCGGTGCGGGCGACATATTCGGTGTAGCCGCCGCCGTAGGTGTGGACGCCGTCGGGCGTCAGCTCGAGCACGCGGTTCGACAGCGCCGCCAGGAAATGGCGGTCGTGCGAGACGAACAGCATCGTGCCTTCATATTGCGACAGCGCCTCGATCAGCATCTGCTTGGTGGTTATGTCGAGGTGGTTGGTCGGCTCGTCGAGCACCAGCAGGTTTGGCGGATCGAACAGCATCAGCGCCATCACCAGCCGGGCCTTCTCGCCTCCGGAAAGCACGCGGCACTTCTTTTCGATCTCGTCGCCGGAAAAACCGAAGCAGCCGGCCAAAGCCCTGAGCGGCGCCTGGCCGGCCTGCGGAAACGAGTCCTCCAGCGTCTGGAAAACGGTGCGCTCGCCATCGAGCAGCTCCATGGCGTGCTGGGCGAAATAGCCCATCTTGACGCTCGGGCCGCGCGCGACGGAGCCTTCGTCCGGCTCGGAGGCGCCGGCGACCAGCTTCAGAAGCGTCGACTTGCCGGCGCCGTTGACGCCCATCACACACCAGCGCTCGCGGCGGCGGATCTGGAAGTCGAGGCCTGAATAGATCGAGCGGCTGCCATAGGATTTGTGGATGCCCTTCAGCGTCGCCACGTCCTCGCCGCAGCGCGGCGCCGGCTGGAATTCGAAGGCCACCGTCTGGCGGCGCTTCGGCGGCTCGACGCGGTCGATCTTGTCGAGCTTCTTCACCCGGCTCTGCACCTGCGCCGCATGGGAGGCGCGCGCCTTGAAGCGCTCGATGAAGGCGATCTCCTTGGCCAGCATCGCCTGCTGGCGCTCGAACTGCGCCTGCAGTTGCTTGTCGGCCAGCGCACGCTGCTCCTGGTAGAATTCATAATTGCCGGAATAGGAGGTGAGCGCGCCGGCGTCGATCTCGATGATCTTGGTGACGATGCGGTTCATGAACTCGCGGTCGTGCGAGGTCATCAGCAGCGCGCCGTCGTAATCCTTGAGGAATTTCTCCAGCCAGATCAGGCTTTCGAGGTCGAGATGGTTCGACGGCTCGTCGAGCAGCATGACGTCGGGCCGCATCAACAGGATGCGGGCGAGTGCCACGCGCATCTTCCAGCCGCCGGAGAGTTTTGAGACGTCGCCGTCCATCATCTCCTGGCTGAAGCCGAGGCCGTCCAACACCTCGCGCGCCCGACCGTCGAGCGCATAGCCGTCAAGCTCCTCGAAGCGGTGCTGCAATTCGCCGTAGCGCTCGATGATCTGATCCATGTCGTTGGCGCGGTCGGGATCGCCCATGGCGTGCTCAAGCTCGCGCATCTCGGCAGCGACCGCGCTGACCGGTCCGGCGCCCTCCATGACCTCGGCGACGGCGCTCAAGCCGCCCATATCGCCGACATCCTGGCTGAAATAGCCGATGGTGACGCCGCGATCGACCGAGACCTGACCTTCATCGGGCTGCTCCTGGCCAATGATCATGCGGAACAGAGTCGTCTTGCCGGCGCCGTTCGGGCCGACAAGCCCGATCTTCTCGCCCTTCTGCAAGGCGGCGGAAGCTTCGATGAAGACGATCTGTCGGCCGTTCTGCTTGCCGATATTTTCGAGACGGATCATGGGACGGTCCGGGAAACTTCGCTGACGTGGCGGGGATTTGCCCGGGGCATTACGCGAATGCGGGCACGAGGGGAAGAGGCAGAAGCGCCGCATGCCGCGCTCGGCCTATTCCCTTCGGGGCAGAACCCAGCCGAGGTAAAATTGATTCGCGTCGCCGACAGATCGAGCGCTTAGTGCTGGAGCCAACCACTTGATGGGCTCTGGCAAGGGAGGTCAACCATGGCCATGTACCTGACGCGCTTCAGCTACACGCCCGAGACATGGGCGCGAATGATCGAAAACCCCGAAGATCGCCGCAAGGCAGCCAGCTCATACATAGAATCGGTGGGCGGAAAGCTGCACGGGTTCTGGTACGCGTTCGGCGAGCACGACGGCTGGAACCTGTGGGAGGCGCCGGACAATGTTTCGATGGCGTCCGTCGTGCTCGCCATCGGTGCCGGAGGGGCGCTCAGCTCCTGCGAGACCACCGTCCTCCTCAGCGTCGAGGAGACGATGGACGCGCTGGGCAGGGCGAAATCGATCCGTTATCGGCGGCCGGGAGCGTAAAAAAAACGCCGCCGCGGGGAGTGTCACCTCGCGTCATGGAAGATGATGCCGAGCGTATGTCGCCTGCCCGAGCGCAGGCGGCTAACGCCGTGGCGCAGGTTGACGCGATAGTAACCTCGCGTGCCCTCCACCGGCCGGTTGTGCACGGCGAAGATTACCGCATCGCCGCGCTTGAGCGGCACCACCTCGGCGCGGCTTTGCATGCGCGGGCGCTGCTCGGTGAGCACGAATTCGCCGCCGGTGAAATCCTCGCCGGGCTCGGACAGCAAGATCGCCACCTGCAACGGAAAGGCAAGCTCGCCGTAGAGATCCTGGTGCAGGCAGTTGAAATCGCCGGGGCCGTATTGCAGCAGAAGCGGCGTCGGCTTTACCTGCCCCTCGTCGTGGCAGCGTTTCAGGAAGGCGGCGTGCTCGGCCGGATAGCGCTGGGCAACGCCCATCTTCTCGTTCCAGTCATTGGCAACGGGGGCGAGGCGCGGGTAGAGCGCGGTGCGAAGGCCCTCGATCAGGTCCGGCAGCGGATATTTGAAATACCGATATTCGCCCTTGCCGAAGCCGTGGCGCGCCATCACGACATGGCTGCGGAAATGCTCTTCATGCGGGTAGAGCGCGGCGATATCGGCGCATTCTTCCGCCGACAGCATGCCGGGCATGACTGCACAGCCATGGGCGTTGAGGTCTGACACCAGCGCGCGCCAATCTTCTGCTGCGACGCGGGATTCGGCGGAGCGGCTGGCGCGCTTGGTGTTGAGGGAATGGATGGTCATGAGTTGGCTCCTTCGCTTGGTGTCAAAGTGGGGCGAAGGATGAGCGTCGGCCACCCGATTCCTGCGGGGGGCGCCGGCTTTCCCTTCTCCCCTTGCGGGAGAAGGTGGCCTCGCGCAGCGAGGTCGGATGAGGGGTGCTGGAAGGAATGAGGCGGCGGCGATTTCAATCTTATCGCCAAGCTGAAACACCCCTCATCCGTCTCGGCGCTAACGCGCCGATCCACCTTCTCCCACAGGGGGAGAAGGAGAAGTCGCGCCTCACTGCCTCCGATACATCTCCAGCTCCGGATCGAGATCCACCTTCACCGCATTGGTGAATACGCAGGTCGCCACCATGATGCCGGCGAAGGCGGTGAGGTTGACGAGCAGCGTCTCGTCGTAGCGCGCCTTGAGCGCGGCCCAGGTTTCTTCCGGGACGCCATTGGCATCGGCGGCGATTGCCATGCCGAAGGAAATCAGCAGCGTCTCGTCGGCGGTCGGTTCGATCGCTTCGGGGTCGAGCCCGTTGTCGATCAATGCGCGGCGAAAGAAGGTCACGGGAATCTCGGCGCGCATCGTTTCGGCGACCGCTTTCGACAACAGCCAGATGGCGCGGTCGTCGAGTGTGGGCTTGAGAAGGTCGCGCAGCGTGAACCATTCGGCGTAGATGCGGTGGGCGGCCGGCGAGTGGAGCAGGATGCGCTTCATGTTGGTCATGCGGCCGCGCAGCGCGAGCTCGCGGTCGTGCTCGGCGCGGATGTCGTCCGAGGCGGTCGCGTAGTCGATCGACGAAAGATACGCCATTGCGCTCACCCCAGCGTGGAACGAAGCGCGGGCGCGCCGCGCAGCGTGTTGGAGACGGTGCAGATGTTTTCCGCGTCCGCCAGGATCCGTTCTTTCATTGCGGCATCAAGGTCGCCGGTGATCTCCAGTTTGACGATGAATGCCTCGACCCGCGAGGGCTCGTCCTTCGCCTTCTCGCCGCTGACATCCGCCCTCACCTCGCCGAGCCGGTCGGCGACGCCGAGGCGGGTGGCGGCGATGCGGGCGCTGAGCACCATGCAGGCGGCTAAAGAAGCATGGAGCAGGTCGAGCGGGCTGAAGCCGGGCGCGCTGACCTGCGTGACCACATCGACGGTGCCACCGGTCGGGGTGGTGACCGCTGGCAGGCCGCCCGGCGGCAGGACGGCAAGCGCGCCGGCATTGCGGGTTCTGACTTTCAAGTCTGCCATCGTGTCGTCTCCAGTTTGGAGGCCATTGATAGCGGACGGGAATTCACTGAGGCAATCGCCGAGGCAGGCCGTGGGCGATTGGCGTTTCCTCGCCTCCATGAAATGGGGGAGAGGTGGCTCGGCGAAGCCGAGACGGAGAGGGGGAGCGCCCTGCGAAGCCCCCTCGCCGTCCACTTTGCGGACACCTCTCCCCCGCCTCTGGCGGGGGCGAGGAACCCGGGTTCTGAGAGGCTACTTCGTCAGATCGAGCGCTGCCGTCAAATCGCCCATCGGCGGCTGGTCGTGGTTGCGCAGCGCCTTGTCGCGGGCGACGATGCCGGGCAGCACAGGCAGGTCGTAGCGGGCGGTGATGAAACGCAGGATCGAGGTCGTGTCATACTGCGTGTGATCGACCATCCCCATCTTCGCATAGGGCGAGATGATGAAGGCCGGGATGCGGTTGCCCGGGCCCCAGCGATCGGCCTTGGGCGGCGCGACATGATCCCAGAAGCCGCCATTCTCGTCATAGGTGACGACCACCAGCATATGCGCCCATTGCGGGCTCTTCTCCAGATGCGCGACGAGGTCGGCCAGGTGCTGGTCGCCGGAGGTCACGTCGGCATAGCCGGCATGCTCGTTGAGGTTGCCCTGCGGCTTGTAGAAAGAGACCGCCGGCAGCTTGCCGTCATCGATCGCCTTGATGAACTCAGTGCCGCCGAGCCCGCCGTCCTTGAGGTGCTCGGCCCGCGCGGCCGTGCCCGGCGCATAAGCCGCGAAATAGTTGAAGGGCTGGTGGTGGAACTGGAAGTTCGGCACGGGCGTCGCGTTCTTGCCGTCGAGCGCCGCCTGCCAGGCGCCCGAATACCACGCCCAGGAAATGCCCTTGAGCGACAGCAGATCGCCGATGGTGATCTCGTGCTGCGGCGGCAGCGTGGTCGGCTGCGCCGGATCGGCCAGCGCCTTGTCGCCACCCTCGGCCGGCTTGTTGGCGCTTGGCTGGTAAGGCGGCTGCATGGTGTTGACGGCGTAGAAGTCGGGCGTGATGGCGCCGTCATTGGCGAATTTCGGCACGCCGCCCAGCGCCGAGGGCGGCGAATTGTCGGCCGGTTTCAGCGTCACGCCATCCGGCTCGACGACGGCAATCTGGGCCTTCACCGGGCTGGTGTCGGCATTTGGATAGTAAGGCACGCAGGCGCAGGCCAGCATGAAATGGTTGAGGAAGGAGCCGCCGAAGGCGCCCTGGAAGAAATTGTCCGCCAGCACGTATTTTTTGGCGATCGCCCACATCGGCAGGATCGAGCCGTCATAATGGCCCATCACCAGCGCGCCGGAATCGGCCCAGGCGACGAACTTGTCGTTCCGGCCGCCGTCGATCTGCATCTGCTCCTGATAGAAACGATGCCACAGATCATGGGTGATGACGCCGGTATTCTCGTTGAAGCCCTTGGGATCGTCGATGGCGAATGTCGCATTGGGCAGATGCGCGCTCTGCGCCTCCGTCACCGCCGGCGTGACGCCCTTGCCGGTCAGTCCGCCCCAGGCCGGCGGCAGTTCGGAAAGCGGCTTGCCGTCGCGGTCGAGCTGGCGCGCCTGGTCGGGCGAAACGTTGGCCAGGCCGTTCGCGCCGGGGAAGCCGCCATAAAGGTTATCGAAGCTGCGGTTCTCGGCGTAGATGACGACGACGGTGTCGATCTTGTCGTAACCGGCAGGCGCCGCTTGGGCAGCAGCAGAGAACGATGCCAGCGCCGTGAAGGCGAGGCAAAGGGAGAGAAAGGACCGGATCATGGAAAATGCCTCGTGGCTTGGGAATGGCTGGAGGACGGCAATGCAGGAACGCAACACTGCATCAATGCCCAGCTACTTCGACGCCTTGTCACCTTTGTGACAGTTCGGCCCCGGCCGAACACGGTTTCGTGAGCGGGAAGACCGGTCATCAATCCGTTGCACTCGATCCTTACGCCGCCAAAGAAACCGGGCGGAGAAATCAGGGATATCGCCGAAGACGATGGGATATCGGAAAAATCACGCGATCGCCATTGCAGCGGCCACGATCGTCGCCTCCACCACGCCCGCCAACACCGAGGAGCCATCCGGTGTCCATCCCGGCCCGATGACGCGGCAGGAAGCCTTCGCCCGCGCCGAGGCGCTGACGGCGCTGGGGCGACAGATGTTCTTCGACTCTTCGCTCTCGGCCTCGGGCAAGCAGGCCTGCTCATCCTGCCACGATCCCAACCATGCTTTCGGGCCGGCCTCGGCGGCACCGGTCGAAATGGGCGGAGCCAATCTTGACCAGCCCGGCGTTCGCGCCGTGCCGTCGCTGCGCTACCTGCAGGCGGCGCCCGCCTTCACCGAGCATTTCTACGACTCCGAGGACGAAGGCGACGAAAGCGTCGACAATGGCCCGACCGGGGGCCTGACCTGGGACGGCCGCGCCGACCACGGCAAGGACCAGGCAAGAATCCCGCTGCTGTCGTCCTTCGAGATGGGCAACAAGGACGCGGCCCAAGTGGTCGCCAGCCTGCGCAACGCGCCTTATGCCGGCGCCTTCAAGGCGGCCTTCGGCGCCGATGTCTTCGACCATCCGCAAGACGCCTTCGACGCCGCTGTGGAAGCGCTCGGCACCTTCGAGCAGAGCAGCGCCGATTTCTATCCCTATTCCAGCCGCTACGACGCTTTCCTTGCCGGCAAGGCGCAACTTTCCGCGCAGGAATTGCGCGGCCGCATGCTGTTCGAGGACGCAGCGAAGGGCAATTGCGCGAGCTGTCATCTCAGCGAACCGGCCAATGACGGCGAGCCGCCGCAATTCACTGATTACGGCCTGATCGCGATTGCCGTGCCGCGCAACCCGGCGATCCCCGCCAATGCCGATCCCAATTATGTCGACCTCGGCCTGTGCGGTCCGCTGCGCACCGATCTCAAGGACCGCGTCGAATATTGCGGCCTGTTCAAGACGCCGACGCTGCGCAACGTTGCCTTGCGGAAAAGCTTCTTCCACAACGGCTATTTCCACACGCTGCGCGACGCGGTCGCCTTCTACGCCAGCCGCGATACGGATCCTGGGCGCTGGTACCCGAAGAAGGCGGACGGAACGGTCGACAAATTCGACGATCTGCCAAAGGCTTACTGGGGAAACCTCAACACAGACCCGCCCTTCAATGGCAAAAAGCCCGGCGACAAGCCGGCGCTGACCGATGCCGAGATCGACGACATCGTCGCCTTCCTCGGCACGCTGACCGACGCCGACCAGGCGGGGCAGTAGGGCAAGCAGCCAAGGAGATTGGTGGCTTGCAGCCGCAGCGGTGCTATCCACCGTAAATGTGTGCCAATGTGAACCACATCATAGGAACGCCAAGTCGCGCCTGCTATATTGCCCATCTCTTCACAGATGGAGTCTCCGATGAGGTTCGTCCCGGTGCAGGAGCCGCCTGGCAGCAGCTGGACGGTGTTCGATGCGGCCAATGGCGCGCCGGCCGAATATGCCGGCCGGGTGCTTATCGGCCTGACATCGTGCGAAGCCCGCTGGTTTGCCGCCGTGGGCAACGGCCGCGCCGCTTGGCAGCGGTCCATCACGCCAGGCGTGCAGCTGCGGCTGGTCAGCGGGGGCGGTTGCCAACCCATCCGGGAAAGGCATGGCCAGACAGGTAGTTAGGACACCGCGTTGATTCAGGCAGAGCGATCTCCCATCGATTGCCTTCTCACCTCGCTGGCGCATAGCGGCTCACCACCATGCCGCAGGCATAGGGCTTGGAGCCGAGGAGCCTCAGCCTGCCAAAGCCGCCCTTGTCGAAAATGCGGCGGCCACTGCCCAGAACGGCCGGATTGATGAAGAGCTGGAACTCGTCGACAAGGCCGGCGGCGATCAGCGCCGAGGCGAAGCCGGCGCCGCCGAACACGGCGATGTCGCCGCCCTCGCCTTGCTTCAGCGCGTTGACCTCACGCGGCAAGTCGCCGCTTACGACGCGCGTTCGTTCCCAGCGCGAGGCGCCGAGCTTATCGCTCGCCACCACCTTTTCGGCCTCGACGATGCGCTGGGCGAAGGCAAAGAAGCGGTCCTTCGGATATTTCCTCGCCGCGTTGCCCCAATGGGTCATATAGCCTTCCTCAGCCATCTTGCGGCTCAACAGGATGGTGTCGATGGTCGTGAAAACGGCGTTGAAGTCCCGTTTAAGCTCCTCGTCCCATGCGCTGTCGTCGCCCCATTCCCAAAGCTGCCAGCGATGGCCCTCATTGGCGCCGACAAAACCGTCGACCGACATCTGCATCTGCAGGATAAGCTTCTTCATGTCCGGTCTCCCTCGTCAGGAATTGCTGCCTGTGAAGGCTCGGGCCGCGGCGGGCGAACGGGCGAAAGCCTGCGCCCAGGCTTCGAAGCTGGTCGGGGTGGCATTTTCGGCTGAGGGTGCTTCCAGCGCCCAGCGCTCGCCTCTGTTGAAGCTTGCCGCCGTCTCGCCCAGCGCATCGGCAAAACTCGCCGATATGCCATTGGCGACCATACCGGCCCGCGCATCGGCGAACGACGCTTCATGGTAGGCGACCTCCTTGCCGATCGCCCTGCCCAGGATCGCGGTAGCCTGTTCGAGCGTGTAGGAGCCGCCGCCGTGCAATTCGACAACGCGCTGGATCGGAAAGTGTTCGGCACTCAATAGAGCGGCGGCGCGTTCGCCAACGTCCTTGGCGGCAATCAGCGGCATCGGCAGGTCGCCGCGGAATGGCGAGGCGAAGACGCCGGACGCCGCCTGCTCGACGAAGCCCATGCCCTTGACGAAATTCTCCATGAAGAAGGAGGCGCGCAGATAAACGAGTTCCTCCAGGCCCAGCACTGCGAGCCGCTCTTCCATCAGCGCAGCGCCAAGCGAAGTGCCCATCCTGAGATGGGCATTGAGGCCGCTGAGCAGCACGATCCGGCGCAGGCCCGCCTTGGCGATGGAGGATGCCAGCCGTGCGCCGACCTCGTCCTCAAAGTGATGCAGATCGGGCGCGGTGACATCGAAGGGGATCATCACGTAAGCGCTGTCGGCACCCGAGAAGGCGGCGTCGAGCGCCGCCTGATCGTCGAGTGCGACGCCGAGGCTACGGGCGATGCCGCGCACCTTGTGCCCTGCCCCGGTCAGTCTGGCCGAGACCTCGGCGCCCACTTCGCCGGTTGCGCCGACGACCACCACCGTACGCTTGACTTGCCGGTTCATATCGATCTCCTCTCTCAAATGATTTACTTCTGGAACCATTTGACGCAAGGCAAGAACGATGTCAATAGTAAAGTGATTTAAAAATGGAACCATACTGATGTCGACCAAGGAACGATCCGGCTGCCCGATCAGCCTCTCGCTCGAACTACTCGGCGACCGCTGGACGCTGCTCATCATTCGCGACCTGGCCTTCGCCGGGAAAAGGCACTTTCGCGAGTTCCTGCAATCCGACGAAGGCATCTCGTCGCGCACGCTGGCCGAGCGGCTGCAGACGCTGGTCGACGAAGGCATTCTCACCCGCAGCGACGACCCGAGCCACGGTCTGAAGGCGATCTACCGGCTGACCGAGGCCGGCATCGACCTTTTGCCGGTTCTGGCAACGCTCGGCGCCTGGGGCAGCAAATACCGCAAGGCCGACGATAAGTTGGCCCGGGTCGCCAACGATCTGGCGGCCGGCGGTCCGCCGGCGCTTGAACGGATGAAAGAGAGGCTCAGAGCCGAGCACCAGGGATAGGTCTGTTCCGACCTCGGCGATTGGCGTGGCCCGGCTACTCCTCGCCCGTCAGCGAGCCCGCCCGTGTGGGAGCGGTCCGACTGGCTCTTCGGCCGGCGGCTCGCCCGGCAGCCCCAGTCGCAGCCGCTCCTCCTCGGCGAAGATCTCGGCCTGCGCGTGAATGTCGAACACTTGCTGCTTCAGCCTGCCGCCGTCGACGACGCGCACGATCCATTGGCCATTAACGGTTTTTACGCGGACACTGTCTGGCTCGCTTGTTACCATATACAGCTCCTGCTCTTCATTCGAAGAACTGCCTATCTTCGACCCGCAATACAATCTAGCGCGTCTGGAATTGCCGAAAAGCGTGGCTTATTGTTCTTTAGTGCAAGAGCACCCGCCGTTATTCGGCATATTTGCGAGTTTCACGAATAAAAGCGAGCACGGCGGGCGAAGGCATGCCCTTGCGCCTAGGTGCAGCCGAGTTCGACTTCGACATGGCGTTCGGTCTGCGAGACGATGCAGCAACGGAATTCGAAGGCGTCCGAGCGGTATTGCAGATTTAGGCAGTGCGGCAGTTGGCGGTGCGCGAGCGCGGAAGAATTCGCCGCATAGGCGGCGGCCCGGCAGCCTTGGGGGGGGTGATACTGGGTTCGGCGGCCGGGCCTGACCGGAGTTTGCGAGGCCGCCGGCTGCCACCAGCATGCGCTTGGGCCCGGCCAAGGACAAGAACGACCTAGGCCCTAGGACCAAAGCTGCAAGGAGGATGGTCGAGACGACAATTGCGCTTGGACCGACTGGAAATAGTGTGCCGAACGCCGGCCGCGTCAAAAGCCGAAGAAATGCCGGCCGATGAGATAGCCAAGCGCCGCGACGAGCAGCGGAAACAATGCCGGCGCTGCCTTGCCGAACAGCGAGGGGTTCATCTCCTTGGCAGGAGTGCTGGGTTTGGCATTGCCGAGGTTCTTGGTCATGGGCTCATTACCGGTTGGGGCTAGGGTAATTCCGGACGGAAAACCGTGACACACTTTTTCCTGGAATTGGCTCCAGCTGCCGGCTGAGCCATTAAATTAGAGGCCGCTTATTAAATTTCCGGCAAGCCCAAAACTACAATTCGCGGCAATTTATTCCGATTGCTGGGTACGCTCGGCGAGCGCGAAGGCCTGAAGGTTGCGCGACTTGCCGGGATCCTGGTCGGCGTTGGCGATAATGGCGTGGAAGGCCGCGCGGGCAATATCCCTCTTCTTGGCGTCCGGGTGCAGTTTTCGCACCGCCTTGAGCAGGTCTTTCGGTTTCATATCGGGGGTGACGACGCGCATCAGCGTATCGCCTATGGCCTGCAATTCGCTGGCATCCATAATGATGAACCCTGCTTTAGCGCATCCAGCCTGGCATATAGCGGTGAGAGCGCGTCATTTTTGTGATGCCCCTCGCGGACTCGGAGCCGCCTCTGTCAGAATCGCGAGGCGGCCAAGCCGCCGGCAGACGCTACGGCGGCCTGGAGGGGATTGTTCACAATGCGTCCATGTCGCCGCGGTCATCGCCCGGCTGGCCCTTGGCCCCGCCGGCGCCGCCTTGATGGAGGCGGCGCTCCGCAATGTCTCGCAAGCACTGACCTTGGGCGCACAACTCAGCGGCAAGACGAGGTTGGTCCCTGGTTCGGCTAAGGCGCGCCTCGCGCATCGTCTTCCGCGCGAATTTTCCCAAGCCTCGGCTGGACTGGCGTGGCAACCGATCGTCCGGCCGGATGCCATCCTGCTAGGCAGGTATCAAGACTGCGATGCGATGCACGCCCACCTCCTTGCTTGTATTCGTCGCCTCGTCGGTCTTGCCCTTGGAACAGGTGTACATGTCGCCTTCCTTGAGCTTGAATTCCTTGTCCTTTTTCTTGATCGTGAAAGCGCCCGACGTAATCGTGCATACCATGTCGTTGTCCATCACCATTGCGGGCGCGTGCGCTCCGGGCTGGAAGACCACGTCGACAATTGAAATGCTCTTGTAGGCGGGAATGTCGGAATTGCCGGTGCCGACCTCAACCACTCTGATGCCGGGCGCTATCTCCTTGCCATCCTTCGGACCGTATTTCTTGGTCTTTGCGGATGCCATCAGGGTGAACAAGGGCGTGACCGCGGCGGCCGTAATGCTGAGAGCAATTGCAGACCTGCGATTCATGGTTTTCATCGCATCCTCCCAATATGTTGGCTACGCACGAAAGTGCGTAATCGTTATATATTAGCACAGACGCAAGTATGATGCTGGGAATTCGGAAGCGCAGGCCCGCACCGTGTTGGTTAGGAACATTCCGCTAAAAGCAGCGTCCTGACGTGGTTCGGCCAGTCCGTTGGTCGGCGCGGCGTTGGGAACCCCGGCATTGTCGCCGAGTTTAGAGTCCAAGGCGAATTGCTATGGAAGACAGACCGCCAGCCGAAAACCCGAGAAGGACCCTCGTCACGGTGCTGGCAATCTGCGTTCTCATCATCGTCCTATTTTTTATCGGCTTCAAATTTTCGGGACCTGACCAGGGCGCTCTGATCGTGCCCGGGGCAGTACAGCAAGGCAGCAAGTGAATGACTGGCGAGCACCAAGGCCCGACCAAGCTAGGGCGAGCGCCTAGCAATCCTCGACGATTTCGCCCGGCTGCGAAGCCAGTGGGGTCGGGCTGACTGCTCTGTGCCGCAAGAGCTCGCCCCGCGTGCGGCGAGGATGACTTCTTTTGGGGCAAGCCGACTGCCATCGAACCCCTCTTCGCCTCGCCCACAGGTCTTGCAACTGAACGCATCCGGCCTCATTCGATTTTCCGCCGGAACTTCGAATGGCAGGTCGTGCAGTCCTGCAGAATGAGGTGCAGGAGATGCTCCGCCGGCATTTTTGCGGGATCGGCCTCGGCGACGCCCGGGCGCTTGCCAAGCAGGCTGCCGCCATCTGCGGGCGGTCCCGTCATTCGCATGTCGGCAGTAATCTCGGCGGGCGCGTTCCCGGCCTTCGCGGCGAGCGCATCGGCAAGCCGGCCGATATGGCGGGCGAGCGCCTCGAACTCCGGCCGGGCCTGGTCGATCTCCCGTTTGGCGGCCGACGGCGCGCCAACTGTGCCCCGCGGGAATCCTGCAATCAGAGCACCGCCGGTGCGGGCGCTGAGTGTGCCCGCCGCTGCCTTGAAGGCCGCCCGCTCATAGGCGCGCTTGCCGTCGAACATCTCGGCAATCGCCTTGGCTGCGGCGGCCATCTCCTTCATCGCGGCCTGGCGCGTCGTAACGATCGCGTTGTCCGGGTCCCGAGCCAGCGACGGTGCGGCTACCGGCAACACGGCGAGGGCCAGCACCGCGGCCGCGCAAACGATGCCAGACCTCATGCCTGCACGTCGACGACGCCCATCATACCCAGCTGCTCATGCTCGAGGATGTGGCAGTGATACATGCGCGTCCCTGGCCGCTCCTGGCGCGTGACGAGCCGCACCGTCTCCCCGCGCGCCACGTTGACCGTGTCCTTCCACGCCAGATAGGGCGGCTTCGAGACTTTGCCGTCGCGCTCGCGCTCGATGAGCTGGAACTGTGTGCCGTGGAGATGGAAAGGATGGTCCATGTCGGCCTGGTTGACGATCTCCCAGAGCTCGGTGTCGCCGGCCCTGGCGACGATATCGACACGCCCCATGTCGAACGCCATGCCGTTGATCAGAAAACCCATCTCCATACCGGTGGGCTTCATCGCCATGATCTCGGTGAAGACGAGACGGCGGCTAACCGTCGGCTGGCCAAATCGCGCGATCGGCCGCAGCCGCTCGGGCAGCGGCGGCATCGGCTCGGCCTGCGTGTCCGAGACGTCGGCCGTCAGCAGGGCGAGCCCCTTGTCCTCCGGCCGGCCCGGCCCCATCCAGCCGCGGTCGTAGTCGAGCGTGGTGAGGATTGCTGTCCCCGGCTTGTCGAAAGCGACGACCAGCTCGACGCGCTCGGCCGGGCTGAGCAGGATCTCGTCGGCCGCCACCGGCGCCTCAATCAGCCCGCCGTCGCTGCCGATCACCGTCATTGCCGCATTGACGAAAGCAAGCCTCAGGAAGCGCGCATTGGTGGCATTGTAGAGCCGCAAGCGCCGTTTCGTGCCCATTGCCACGGCGAGCCGCGGGTTCTTCTGGCCGTTGACCAGCACGTGATCGCCGACGCGGCCGTTCATCATGTCGGTCATGGTGTTTTCGGGCATTGAACCGTCGGCGGCGAGGCGAAGGTCGGTTAGGAAGAGCGTGGTGTCTCCATAGGCGGCCGGGATCGGATCGGCCTTGGCCTTGACGAGGAACGCACCGGCAAGGCCGCGATAAACCTGCTCGGCCGTCCGACCATGCGGATGCGGATGATACCAGTAGGAGCCGGCCGAGCCTTCGGGCAGTTCGAAGGCGTAGACACGGTCGGCGCCCGCCGCCACCGGGTCCATCGGATTGCCATCTTGGTCCGCCGGCACCGGCATGCCATGCCAGTGGATGGTGCTTGGCTCGCCCTCGATCCGGTTCGAGAAGGTGATCTCGACGCGGTCGCCCTCCTGGGTCTCGATCAGCGGTCCTGGGCTGATCCCGTTATAAGCAAGAATCGGCGTGTCCCGGTCGGCGGCAAAGCGCGCCGTGGCCGACTCTGCTGTCAGCCTCGCCTTGAACAGGCCGGGCCCGGCTGCTTCATTCGCCAGCAGCGGCAATTCGCGCAAGGGCTGGTTCTGGGGCAGCGCCACGGGGCCTTGACCCATCGCGCCCATGTCATGGCCGGCATGGTCCATACCGGGCATGTTCGACATGTCGTCCATCTTCATCTGCGCCAGCGCGCGCGGGCTCGCCAGAACCGTCGCCAGGCTTGCCGCCAGAAAACCGCGTCGATGCATTTTTCGCTCCTCGATCTCGATTGAGAGCCCGCCGCAGGCCTCGCCGCCGACGCTAAGGGTTCCAGTTGCTGGAAGGTCAAGCTCGATCGAAGGCTGGAGCCGCAAATTCCGCAAGATGGATCGTAGTGGCCCCGGCCGCGTTCATCCGCGGGGATGCAACCAGCCGTTTCATCGAGCAGAGGCCGCATCATGCTCATCCAACCGATCGATTATTTCCTCGTTGCCTGGTTCGTGCTCGCGGCCGCTTCGACGCTCTATGTCGGGTTCGACCAATACCGCAACAATCCCGAGCCGGTGGTGATGAAATGGGGCTTCATCCTGGTGACGCTCTATATGGGCCCGCTCGGCCTGCTGCTTTATGTGCTGGCCGACAAGGAACCGCGCCCCGGCGAGCATGAGGCCTTCACAAAGCCTCTTTGGAAGCAGGGCGTCGGCTCGACCATTCACTGTGTCGCCGGCGACGCCACCGGGATCATCCTTGCCGCGGTCGTCACCGCCACGCTCGGCCTGCCGATGTGGCTCGACCTCATCGTCGAATATCTCGCCGGCTTCGCCTTCGGCCTGTTCATCTTCCAATCGCTGTTCATGAAATCGATGATGGGCGGCAGCTATTGGGAGAATGTGAAGAAGAGCTTCCTGCCCGAGTTCATCTCCATGAACTTCATGATGGCCGGCATGGCGCCGGTCATGAGCTTCCTGATGATGGGCCGCGACATGCGCGCCATGGAGCCCACCGAACTTCTGTTCTGGGGCGTGATGTCGCTGGGCGTCATCGCCGGCTTCACGCTGGCCTATCCCGCCAATGTCTGGCTGGTCGCGCACGGCCTCAAACACGGGCTGATGACCGAGCGCCCGCAACAGGCCGAAGCGAGCGGGCACGGCCATGCCCGGCAGGGCCACGAACCGGCGGGCGAACAGCGCGCCGCCGGCCATCACATGCGCTCTGACGCGACCACACCGCAAATCGCGGCGCTCGGTACGGTGTCTGCGCTCGCCTTGGCGATCGGCATGGCGGCGCCTGCGAACTGGCTCAACCTCAGGCTCTCGGTCCGCGACGTCGGCGGAGTGATCATGCCTCAGGGCATGATCATGGACCGTGACACGTCGGCCGATACCATGCGCGACATGGCGGCGGCCGATCCTCGGCTGGTGAGCGCGTCTTACGGTCTGGCTGCGAAGGGCGACCAAGACCTGCCGTTCCGCATGGAAAACGGCGTGAAGGTGTTCGATCTCAGGCCGTCGGTGATCCGCTGGCACATCCTGCCGGACGTGACGGTCGACGCCTATGCCTACAACGGTCAGATTCCGGGCCCGCGCATCCACATCCGTCAGGGCGACCGGGTGCGCATCAACGTCACCAACGCCTTGCCGGAGGAAACAACGGTGCACTGGCATGGCCTGATCCTGCCCAATCAGATGGACGGGCCGGCCGAGATCACCCAGGCGCCGATCAAGCCCGGGCAGACCTATTCCTACGAGTTTACCGCCACCCAGCACGGCACTTACTTCTATCATCCGCATGCCAAGCCCGACCGCACTCAGGCACTCGGCCTTTATGGCGCGCTGATCATCGATCCTGCCAATCCCGCCGACGAGGTCGCCGCCGACCACGACTATGTCATCGAGCTGCAGGAATGGCTGGTCCGCGAAGGCCTGACCTATCCATCGATGCCGATGGACGGCGGCATGCCGAATTTCTTCACCATCAACGGCAAGGCCTATCCGTCGACCGATACGATTCATATGAAGGTCGGCGAGACGCTAAAGGTCCGCTTCATCGGCACCAACAACGGCTTCATACACCCGATGCACATCCATGGCGGCCCGTTCGAAGTGGTCGCCCGCGACGGCGAGACGATTCCCGCCGCCGCACGTTTTCTTGCCGATACGGTCAATGTCGGACCGGGCCAGCGATATGACGTCGTCTGGACAGCGAGGCGTCCGGGCAAGTGGCTGATTCACTGCCACATCCCGCATCACACCACGAATAACAATGCCGAGGAGAAGGGCGGCGGCGGTCTGATGGTCGTCATCGACGTTCGCTGATGAAGACCGAACCGTCGGTCGGCTACATTGGGACCGAACGGAGCACCGAAAAGCTTCTGCCGACAAACAGCCGAGCTTCGCGGTTCATTGGCGCAAAGACGTCGGCGCGGCGCTGCGAGCGGCCGGCGCGCAATGGAACATTCCACCGCCGCCGGGGTTTCATGTTCTCTGTCGCGGCTGGCCAGCTCCGTTGGGCAGGGTCGGTCGGCCCAGCTAGCTTGGAGGCGTCGCCATGACCCACTATCCGCGCAGCACGGCAAGCATCGGCGGCCATCCGATCCATCCGATGCTGATCCCCTTTCCCATCGCGTTTTTCGTCGCCACCTTGGTCTGCGACCTGATCTTCTGGCGAACGGGCAATCCCGGTTGGATGACAGGCTCGCTGTGGCTTCTCGGGGCCGGTCTGATCATGGCGGCCCTGGCCGCTGTTGCCGGCCTGACTGATGTGCTGGGCGATGACCAGGTCCGCAATCTTCGGGATGCATGGCTTCACGCCGGCGGCAATGTGATTGTCGTCCTGATCGAGCTCTACAACTGGTATTCGCGCTATGTTCATGGCGAGGCTGCGGTCATTCCGAGCGGTCTAATACTGTCGCTGCTCGTGGTCCTCATTCTTCTGTTCACCGGATGGAAGGGCTGGGAGATGGTCTATCGCCACCATGTCGGTGTCGCCGACAGCCCTGACGAACGGCGCTGACGTTTCCGGCTTTGTCGCTGCTCGGTCGGCAACCAACCCCACGGTAACGGCAAGGCCGCGAGAGTCGGTTGGCGTTCAGATCGCCCGCAGTCAGCGGGTGGCTTTTTAGGGCGATCCTCGCAATAAGGAGACCGCGCCGGCCGGCGGCACTCCCCAAAACCTGGTCCAAAGGTTCTGCGACTGGCTTGTTCCGCAATTCTTCAGATCGTCGCATTTTGACCCCAATCGGCCTCTAGCCGGCTGGAGATGCTGCGGTTCCAGCCTTCACGTTTTCTTGACAGAGGCCGGAAAAACGGGCAGCAAAGCGGGTGAGGAAGAGCATTTTTACCGTGGCATAGATCATGGAGGGCTCTTTTTTCGTATGGACCGTCGCCAAATCGGCGATTGGTGGAGGGATTGGTTAACCAACTTTGTCCATCTTTTGAATCAATCGGCAACAGACGCGTGAAGGTGCAGGGGGCACCAGCGAACTGTGATCGTGACGGGTGCCAGGTCCGCAAACCGGCATGCCGATTGAGAGTGGTCGTATGGCGTTTTTGCGTTTGAAGAACCGGGGTGACGCTCCTCATGGGGGGGTAACTTCGCAAAAGTCTGGTCATCGTTGGGTCGTGGTGCCTGCTGTCGGCGCCGCCCTCGTGCTGTGGTCCGCCGCCACCTTGGCGGGGCTCCATTCGGTGAGCGCCTCGCTGACCGCCGCTTCCAACGGATTGCCGCAAGGCCTGCTTTCGCCGCGCAACATCGCGCTTGGCGACCAGCGCCGGCAGATCGCCAACGCCTGGGCGCCGCACCTTGCCGTCAATGGCGGCTACAAGGCAGGCTCGCTCACCGGCGGCTGCGACTCCGGCTGCTTCAGCCTCGCGACAAGCTTCAGGCATGGCGGCCAAGCTCCTGAAAAATTGAAGAAAGAAGGCCACGCCGGCAAGACGGCGCGCCTCAAGCTGCCGGCGCCGGATAGCGTCGCGCATGAAAACGTCGTGGCGGCTTCGGCCGCCGGGGCCGTCGACCGCTTCGACGGCGTTGTAAAGCGCGCCGCGCTTTCGCCGCAAAAGCTTGCCGATGCCTTTGCCCGCGCCGAGAAGGCGCCGTTCCTGCTGGCCAGCCTGCCTTCGGCGAGCCGCTTCGGCGGCGCGCTGCCGGGAGCCCCGGCGGAAGCCCGCTTCGGTTCGCGGCCGGCCGAAATCGCCGGCGCTTCCGACTTGGCGCTGGCGCTTGCCAACATAGCGCCGGAGGACACGGCCGACCTTCCGACCGCCGTCGCGCTCGAAAACGCCGACGCGCCCGATGTCGCCGCCAAACCGGACAACGGCAAGGATGGCGCCTACCAGGTCGCCTCGCTGCCGCCGCAGGACGATCTGCCCGACACCATTGCCGTGCCCGGCCTTCGCCCGCGCGCCACGCTCGAACGCGCTACCGAAGCGCCCGAAGAAAACGCCGCCAGGACGCAGAAGCCCGAAACCGCGAAGCCGCAGGTTGCCAAGGCCAAGCCGCGGCCGGCCGCTGCCGATATCGCGCAAGGCGCACCGACGGCGGTCTCGCCGAGGAACGGCGACCAGGCCCTGCCGGGCGTGACAGACTCGAAACAGCTCGTGACCGACTCCAAGCCAGGCAAGCGCAAGGCACAGGCGTCCGAGATGCTCGCCTATGCCAAGCCGGACACGCCGGAGCGCGGCGGACTCGGCAGCGCGTTCCGCAACCTTTTCAATGGACCCACGACGGGCAATGGCGTTGCCGTCTACGATATTTCGGCGAGGACCGTTTACATGCCCGACGGCTCGAAACTGGAAGCGCATTCAGGGCTGGGCTCGATGGTCGACCAGCCGCGCTTCGTCAACCGCAAGAATGTCGGCCCGACGCCGCCCGACACCTACAATCTGTCGATGCGCGAGTCGCGCTTTCACGGGGTCGAGGCAATCAGGCTCACGCCGACCAGCGGCAACAACAAATACGGCCGCAACGGCCTGCTTGCGCACACCTATATGCTGCGCGGCGGCCGTGCGGAATCCAATGGCTGCGTCGTCTTCAAGGACTATCACCGCTTCCTTGCCGCCTACAAAAACGGCAAGATCAAGCGTCTCGTCGTCGTCCCGCGCCTCACAAGCTCCCCCACCCGGGTCGCCCAGGAAGGCCGCCAGGGTTAAACCCTATCCGGCCGGCGAGCTTGTCGCCGGCACTGGCCGATCCCCACTTGCCGATCCGAAGGGCTTCGCGCCGATCCGCGCGGATGCTTGGTATGTCATCGCCGCTTCGAATAGCGACGCGATCGCGACCTCAACCGAGGACGCGATAACGACCCTTCCCAGAAGATAGATATGGCGCAGCCCGGGCTTGCGGCAAGCCCCCGGCCATGGCGTATCAACGCTGCTCCGAAAAACGACACGGAGCATGGAATGCGTATCTTGTTATCGACTTATGGCTCGCGCGGCGACGTCGAGCCTTTGGCGGCGTTGGGCGCAGCGTTGCAGGCGCATGGCGTCGAGGCCAAGGTCAGCGCGCCGGGCGACGAGGAGTTTGCCGCCCTTCTGGCCCGCGCCGGCGTGCCGCTGGCACCGGCCTTCGCGCCGGTGCGCGAATGGGCGAAGGAAATGGTCAACCGGTCGCGATCGGCCTCGCCCGAGGACCGGGCCCGGCTCATTCCCGGCCAGGCGGCCGAGATCGTCGCCAGGCAATATGAGGCGCTGAGCGCGGCCGCCGAAGGCTGCGATGCAGTGGTGGCGTTCGGCCTCTTCCCGTCCTGCGCGGCCGCGCGGCTGGTCGCGGAACAACGCGGCATGCGTTACATGCTCGGCACGTTCTGCCCCATCTGGCTGCCCTCGCCGCACAACCGGCCGCATGAATATCCGGGCCATCCGCTGCCGGCCGGCGTGACCGACAACCGGCTGCTGTGGGAGCTGGACATCCGGACCAAGAACGCCCTCTTCGGCGAGGCGATCAACGGCCATCGCGCATCGCTCGGACTGCCCCCGGTGGAAAATGTCCGGGACTATGTCTACGGCAATCCCGTCCTGCTCGCCTGCGATCCGACGCTGGGACCTTGGCCAGGCTCGGACCTGATCGACGCCGTGCAGACCGGCGCCTTCATCCTGCCGGACGAGCGGCCCCTCCCCGACCGGCTCAAAGCCTTCCTCGATGCCGGCCCGCGGCCGGTCTATGTCGGCTTCGGTTCCATATCGGTCGCGAGCGAAGCCGGCCCCGCCGCCATTGAGGCGATCCGCGCCAAGGGCCTCCGTACGGTGCTCGCGCATGGCTGGGCAGAGTTGGCCCCCGTCGACGATCGCGACGACTGCTTTGCCGTCGGCGAGGTCAACCAGCAGGCGCTGTTCGGCCGCGTCGCCGCCGTCATCCATCACGGCGGCGCCGGCACGACCGTCGCCGCCGCACGGGCGGGAGCGCCGCAGGTGATCGTGCCGCAGATCGGAGACCAGCCCTATTGGGCAAGACGGGCGGCCGAGCTGGGCATCGGGGCCGCGCATGACGGCCAGGTGCCGACGGCGCAGTCGCTGTCGGCGGCGCTGGAGACGGCGCTGGCGGCCGGCGCCCGCGCGAGCACTATCGCCGGCATGATCCGCACCGACGGCGCCAAGGCAGCGGCGAGACTGCTGGTCGAATTGCTCGGCCAGCCCGGCCGGTAAACTCATTGCGTCGTCAGTTCAGCCAGCGCCCGTTGCAGGGGCGCTGGCGAGACCTGGATCGGGCCTGAGAACGGGCTGTCCATATCGACGATCAGATAGATAGCCGCGGCGACCAGCGCCCCGGAAACGAGGCAGGTGAAGACGATGGTGCCGTTGCGCGGCGCCCGGAAGCCGAAGCTGGCGAAGATCAGCGTCAGCCAGGCGACGAGCAGAACGATCAGTGGCGCGGGTATGGCGCCCTCGGACTGTTCGGCCAGTATCCAGCGCTGCTCGATCAGCTTCTGCAGTTGCTGTGTCGCGGCCTGTTGTGCGGCGGTCTGCCTGGCATCCGCCGGCGTCAATCCCGCCAGAATGTCGCCGACCTGATTGAGCAGCAGTTCCGCCAGCCTGTTCGGGACGACGGTCGTGTCGCTGTCGGCGGCAGAGGTGTCGACGACGCGCTGGACGTATGCGGTCAGCGATTGCCGGGCGCTGTCCGCTTCCGGTCCGTAACGTCGAAGCGTACGATCAAGCAGGATGAGATCGGTGGCGAAGGTGTGGACGTTGCCGTTGATGGCCTCGAATGTGTTCTTGGCTGAATTGATCATCAGGCCGAGCATAAGCGACGACATCACCACGAACAGGTTCGCGGCAAGCCGCACCACTGCGCTGGTGTCGTCCTGAAGGTGGTGAGCAGGGAAACGCTCGTGCACCATCAGGCTGACCAGCGAGGCCCCGGCCAGACAAGCAAAGATCGCTGCGCCTACAAGCACTTCGCCCATGGCCAATATTGCGCACGGGAAGGGAAGCTTGCCAATCGGCCTCGCGAACTCATCATCCAGCGCGAAGCAAGGAGCGTGGCGGCGCAGACCACAGGATGATGACTCCGCCGGCATTCACCGCATTGCGAAAACCGCTTCCAATGCCGGGCGAAGGCGCTATCTATGGCGCGGGGCGGCTCCCAATCACTCACGAGGCAATCCATGACAATTCGCGCTGTCGTCTGGGGCGAGAACATCCATGAGCGGACCAATGAGGTGGTGGCCTCGATCTATCCGGAAGGCATGCACGCGACCATTGCCACGGCGTTGAACACCGACGCAGGCATATCAGCCTCGACCGCGACGCTGGAGCAGCCGGAGCACGGCCTGCCGGAATCCCGCCTCGCGGAAACCGACGTGCTGGTCTGGTGGGGCCACAAGGACCATGGCGCGGTGGCCGACGAAGTGGTCGAACGCGTTGCGAAGCGCGTCTTCCAAGGCATGGGGCTGATTATCCTCCATTCCGGCCATTTCTCGAAAATCTTCAAACGGCTGATGGGTACGCCCTGCACTTTGAAATGGCGCGAGGCCGGCGAGCGCGAGCGGCTCTGGGTGACGAGCCCCAGCCACCCCATCGCCGAAGGCGTCGGCGAGTTCTTCGAGCTCGAGAACGAGGAGATGTATGGCGAGCAGTTCGCCGTGCCCGAGCCGCTGGAAACCGTCTTCATCTCCTGGTTCCAGGGCGGCGAGGTGTTCCGCTCGGGCCTGACCTACCGGCGCGGCGCCGGCAATGTCTTCTACTTCCGCCCCGGACACGAAACCTATCCGTCCTATCACGACGCCACCGTGCAGAAGGTGCTGCGCAATGCGGTGAAGTGGGCGCACAACCCGCAAGGGGCGAAGCCCGCCATCCTCGACGCGCCGAACGTGCCGGTGGAAAAGGCGCTGGAGCCGATCGAGGAGCGCGGGCCCAGGCTGCATGCGCATGGCGAGGCCGGCTTCCGCTAAAAAGCGCCTCTCCGCTTCGTTTGGGATTGCGCCAAAACAGCGCCCGGGTCACATTCTCCCCCCGTTATTGAATCGAACCAAATCGCTCAAAGGGACAAAAAATGCGGCTTTTGATACTCGGCACCGGCTGGATGGCGCAGGAACATGCCCGCCGCTTCGGCGCGATCGAGGGCGTCGAGATCGTCGGCGCCGTCGATGTCGATGCGGCCCGCGTCGGCGAATATGCCGACGCCTACAAGATCCCGAAGCGCTTCACCTCGCTGGAGGCGGCGCTCGACTGGGGCGATTTCGACGCGGTCGCCAATGTCACGCCCGACCGCATCCATCATCCGACCACCATGGCGCTGGTCGCCGCCGGCAAGCCGGTACTGTGCGAGAAGCCGCTGGCGGAAAATTTCCGCAAAGCTAGCGAAATGGCCGATGCCGCAGAATCCGCCGGCATCGTCAACATGGTCAACCTCACCTATCGCAACGTCGCCGCGTTGCAGAAGGCGCGCCGGATGGTGCAGGCCGGCGAGATCGGCACGGTGCGCCATGTCGAGGCGTCCTACCTGCAGAGCTGGCTGGTGTCGAAATTCTGGGGCGACTGGCGCACCGATCCGAAATGGCTGTGGCGGCTGTCGCGCGGCCACGGCTCGAACGGCGTGCTCGGCGATGTCGGCATCCACATCCTCGATTTCGCCAGCTATGGCGCGGCGCTCGATATCGACCATGTCTTCTGCAGGCTGCGCGCCTTCGACAAGGCGCCAGGCAACCGCATCGGCGAGTACCAGCTCGACGCCAACGACAGTTTCGCCATGACGCTCGACTTCGCCAACGGCGCCTTCGGCGTGGTGCATGCCAGCCGCTGGGCCACCGGCCACATCAACGAGTTGCGCCTGCGCATCCATGGCGACAAGGGCGGGATCGAGGTGGTGCACAATCTCGACGGCTCGATGCTCAAGGCCTGCGTCGGCGACAATGTCGAGAACGCCAAATGGGAAGAGCTCGACGCCGGCACCGTCCCGACCAACTACCAGCGCTTTGTCGAGGCGGTGAAGAGCGGCGCGCAGACCGAGCCGACCTTCCGCCACGCGGCGGGTCTGCAGAAGGTGCTGGATCTTGCCGTTGTGTCGGATGAGAAGCGCGCCGAGTTGAGGGCCATCGCGGATACGCAGTAGCGCTTTCCTCGCCCCCGCCAAAGGCGGGGGAGAGGTGTCCGCGAAGCGGACGGAGAGGGGGTCTCCGTAGGGCGCTCCCCCTCTCCGTCTCGGCTTCGCCGAGCCACCTCTCCCCCACTTCGTGGAGGCGAGGAACAAGATCACCGAGCGCGGTAAATCGCCACCGCCGCAGCCACCAACGCGGCGTTGCCGTCCGCCACGCTTCCATCCGGCAATTCCTTGCCGTCCTCCAGCCCGACCCGCGTCGACAACTTCCGCGCGGCCGCCCTTTCCACGAATGGCCAAACCGTGGCGTTCTCGCCGTGCAGCAGGATGGAGCGGCGGATGTCGGCGCGTTCCAGCACAGTCTCGATGCCATCTGCCACGGCAAAGGCTTCATCCAGCGCCTGCTCGGAAATCTCGACCAACACGCGCAGCACCCGCCCGCCATGGTCGAGACCGACGAGACGCTCGGCGTCGGCAATGGAAGCGAGCCCGGCTTCGATGGCGATGCCGCGCTGGCGCAGGCTTTCCATGACGACGGGCGCCGCCGTCTCGCTGAGATTGACCGAGGCATAATCGGGCAGCTCGCGCCAGCCGGAAATGGCAACCAGCGTGCGCAAATCGTCCTTCTCGATCCAGGCGCCGGTGGAGACGCCGATCAGCGTGCCTGGACAGGCGCGGCGGAGTGCTGCGACCGTGCTGTCCATCGCCTGCGGCGCCAGGCTCTCCCGACCATCGGCGCTGCGCGCGTGCACGTGCAGCTCGGCTGCGCCCGCCGCGATCGAGGCGGCGGCGTCGCGCGCCATCGCCTCGGGATCGAGCGGCAATGCGGGGTGGAAGCCAGCGGCTCGGGCGCCGTTGATGCAGGCCTGGACGATCATCGTTGCGGCAATCCTGTTTCGGCTGGCCGGAGCCTAGCGTAGGGCCAGGATGATCGGAACGGATATGACGAAGTCTCCTGACAAGCCGGGACTGCAAAAGAAATATCTCCCTGGCCCGACCGGCCAGGGCGTAGGCGTTCCCCTTCTGGAATTTCGGAGCTTCGAAATCCGTTACGCCGGCACGCGCTTCAGCGCCTGCGCCATGCAGTGAATGCCGCCGCCGGTCTTGGAGATTTCGCTCATGTCGACAGCGGCGACCTCAAAGCCGCGCGCCTTCAGCTGGCCGATCAGCGTCTTGCTCGACGTCGGCGCGATCACCCTGTCCTTGCCGAGCGACATGAAGTTGCAGCCGAGCGCCATCGTGTCCTGGAAGGGCACGTCGATGATCTCGTGGCCCTTTCCCTTCAGCCAGTCGACAATGCCTGGCTCGGTGCAGGCGAGGCAGACGGCGGTGAGCTTCTCGGCGATCGGCACCACCATCAGATCGATATGGACGTAATATTCGTCGATGAAGGCGAGCCGCGTCTCCCAGCCTTCCTTGTCGAACCAGGCCTGCACCTGACGCGCGCCTTCTTCCTGCGTGCGGGCGCCGCCGCAGCCGATCAGCACCACGCCCTCCTCGATGACGTTGAAATCGCCGCCCTCGAAGGTGCCGGCAGTCACCATGTCGTAGATCGGAATGCCGAGCTTTTCATAGGTACGGATGGCGGCGTAGTTCTCGCCGCGCCGCCACCAATTGGCCATGGCGGTGATGAAGGCGCCATAGGGAGTCATGACGCTGGAATCGCGCGAATAGACCTGCATCGGCAGCTCCGGCGTCGGCTCGTGCCAGTGGATGTTGACGCCGAAATGCTCGTAGGCAGCGACAAGGTCCTTATGCTGCGCCTGCGCGATCTGGATGTTGCAAGGCGCCTCGCGCAGATGCTTGCGCGAGAGCGAGCTGGTCGACAGGTGGCGCAGGAAGTTCGGCGAGCCGAGCAGCACGTCGGTCAGCACATCGGTCTCGTTGGCAAAGCCCCAGGCGGTCAGCGGCTTGGTGCCGCCATTGGGGTTGCGGCGCTGCAGCGAGAACGGCTCGGCGACGATGCGGTCATGGACAGTCATGGTGTTCTCCTCTGGATTGTTCTGTTGACGGTCATGCGGTGGAGGCGGCCGGGATCCACCAGTCGCGCCCGCGCGGCGTGGTGACATATTCGGGCCAGCGGAAGTTGATCGGCGGTTCGTAGTCGCAGAGCGGCGCGATCCAGTTCGAGCCGCCGACGCCGCCGCCGGTTCGCTTGACGAACTCGTCCATCGCGGCCTCGCGCGCGGCCTTGTCCTCGAGCAAGCGCAGGGCGGTGAGCGCAATCGTCTTGGCGGCGCAGGTGACCATCGGGTCGATGGTCGCCGGAATGCCGCCCAGCGCGTTCATCACCCAGGACGGATAAGCATGGCCCTTGGCCGCGCGCAGCGCCGGACGGGCGACATAGAAGCGCGACGTCGGCGCATGCCAGCTCATGTCGGTGTAATCGTCCGAGGTGGAGTTCACCTGCGAGGGCGGCAGGTCGCGGCGCAGGATCGCCTCGGCGTCCTGCGGCGAAATCAGCCGCTCCAATTCGTCGATGAACGGGTTCTCCGTCGCCTCGCCGCCGGCATTGACCTGGACCTCGCGGGCGATCGCCCTCGCCTCCTCGCTCCAGCGCGGCGCGCCGACGATCGAGAGTGACTGATAGGTGATGCCGGCCATGGCGTGGTTGGCCAGCCCCGGACGCGACTTCGACACCCAGTGGCGCTCGTAACGGCAGCCGCTCATCTTCGCCGCGGCTTCGGCGTTGCGGTCGAGAACGGCGGTCACCTGCTCGGCCATGGCAATGGTCGGCACGCGGATCATGTACTGGATCTCGGCAAGGCCGGCCGGAAGGTTGTCGGCGGTCGCTTGCCCTGCCGTCAGGATCGCCTCGCTGATCGACCAGCCGCCTTGATGCGTCAGCATGGAATCGCGCAGCGCCTTGGAGGCCATGTACATCATCATCAGCGCGTCATTGGCGCCGGGCGCCCTGACCGCCGAATGCGCCTGCGGGATGGGTGTTGCGTCGCTGGCGCGAACCCAATTTTCCGGCTCGTCGCAGACGAAGCGATAGATCATCGAATAGGCGGCGCCGCAATGCGTGTCCCAGCGCGCGGTGTTGCAGAGCGGCAGCATGTAGAAGGGATGGAAGGAGATCATGCCGGCAAGGCCGTCATAATAGCCCTTGGCAGCATGGATAGGCTTGGAGCCCCGCACCTTCTCGGCCGGCTCGCCGGTGAAGCGCAGCGTGCCTTTGATGCCGTGCTCCAGCATCGCCGCCTTGGTGGCCAAAAGCCCGCCGAGGCTGCCGATGCCGAGGCCCGAATGCGGATCGGTATGGCCACCCGCCTCCTGCCCAAGGCCCGGCCGCGCGCGTTTCACCGTCGCTGCGTCCTGGCAATTGCCGGGCACGGCGTCGTATTCGCCATACATGCCGATCACGGGGCCGTCGCCATTCGTCCAATGGGCGCAGAAGGCAGTGGGCATGCCGCCCGAGCCTTCCTCGATCGAAAAGCCTTCGCGCTTCAGCCGATCCACATACCAGGCCGCCGACTGGTACTCGCGCCAGGCGGTTTCGCCAAAGTCGAAGATGGTGCGCGTCCAGGCCGAGAGCAGCGGCTGGATGCTGTCGATGCAGGCTAAAGCGGTTTCTTGCGCCGAGGTCGTCACCGGTTTGTCCATGCCTAAAAGAAAGCAGTGAAGCCGCGCATCAAAAAGTGATATGTTTTCCCGGCTCGTGCAAATTCGGTTCACCTGAGGCCTCTTGCGAATACCATCCACGCAGGCGCTGCGCGCCCTCGACAGCTTTGCCCGTCACGGCAGCGTCTGGCGCGCCGCCGACGAACTCCACCTCACCCGCAGCGCGGTTTCGCATCAGCTGAGGCTGCTTGAGCGCGACCTCGGCTTCGATCTCCTGCAGCGCATCGGCAAGGGCGTGGCGCTGACGCCGCGCGGCCAGCGCTACGCGGCCGACGTCCGAAAGGCGCTGACCGTGCTTGGCGATGCGAGGACTCAGAACAGCGGCGCCGGCGTCGGCGGCTCCTTCGCTATCTCCTGCCCGCCGGGCTTCGCCTCAATGTTTTTGTGCACGCATATCGGCGAGTTCCAGCAGATGTACCCGGACGTGACGCTCTCGGTGCTCACGCCGCGGCGGCTCGACGATGTCAGCAATCCGGATGCCGACGCCTTCATCGCCTTCGGCGTCGGCAACTGGCCGAACCGGGCGGTGGAACTGCTGTGCGAGGTCTCCTTCACGCCGCTTTGCAGCCCGAGACTGCTCAACAAGGTCGGCGGTTTTTCCAAACCCGCCGACGTGCTGCGCGCCAACCTCCTGCATCTTTCCGACACCGAGGACTGGGCGCGCTGGCTGGCGCTGTCCAAGGTGGAAAATCCCGATACCGAAGGCGGCATCTTCTTTTCCGATATGAATCTGGTCTTTTCGGCGGCAATCGCCGGCCAGGGGATTGCGCTCGGCGACGAGCTGACCGGCCGCCAGGCGCTGAGCGAAGGCCGGCTGGTCAAGCCGTTCGAGGCGACCGTCCCGTCGCCGCGCTCCTATTTTCTGGTCTTCGAGCACGCCAAGGCGGGGCACCCGGTGCTCAATGCCTTCGGCGACTGGCTGAGGGCGAAGCTGTCGGAGAGCAGCCTGGCTAAGTATTGAGATTGGCGCTGCCGCGTCGCCGCTCCGCACCACGCGTGAATCAAATTTGCCGATCAGGCGAAAACTATTCGGTTGCGGTGAGCCGCAGCCGTGCCTACGATTTGGCTTGACGGTGAGGATAGAGGCAGGATGCAGCAACCCGGCCGGGCCGCAGAGATCAAGGCGAACGGGATCGGCAAGAGCTTCGGCTCGTTCCGGGCGCTGGATAATCTGACGCTCGATATCGGCCGCGGCGAATTCCTGACGCTGCTCGGACCATCCGGTTCCGGCAAGACCACCTTCCTGATGATCCTCGCCGGCTTCGTGCAGCCGAGCGAAGGCAAGCTTTTCAGCGACGGTGTCGACATCACCAACCGGCCGGCCGAGCAACGCGCCGCCGGCATGGTGTTCCAAGGCTATGCTTTGTTCCCGCATATGAGCGTGGAACAGAACATCGCCTTCCCGCTCAAGGTGCGCAAGAAATCCGCCGCAGAGATCAAAAGCCGTGTCGGCGAGATGATCGAACGCGTCGGACTGAAGGGTCACGAGAAGAAGCTGCCGGCGCAGCTTTCCGGCGGCCAGCAGCAGCGTGTGGCGCTGGCCCGCGCGCTGGTATTCGAGCCGGGCGTGCTCTTGCTCGACGAGCCGTTCTCGGCGCTGGACAAGAGCCTGCGCGGCCAGATGCAGGCCGAGATGAAGCGGCTGCACCAGGAGACCGGCACCACCTTCGTCTTCGTTACGCACGACCAGAGCGAGGCGCTGGCGCTGTCGTCGCGCGTCGCCATCTTCAATCACGGCAAGCTGTTGCAGGTCGGCAGGCCTGACGAGGTCTATAACCGGCCGACCAACCGCTTCGTCGCCGAGTTCCTGGGCGAGATCAACATGCTGCCGGTGAAAGGCGTGCGCCCCGCCGACAATGGCGCGACCGGGCTCTGCGAAGACCGCGCGGTCAACATGCGCTGCAAGGCCGAGGCGATCAAAGGCGACGCCATCCTCGCCATCCGCCCCGAAGACATGTCGATCGCGCCGGAAGCGTTCGCCAACCAAAACGGCATCGCGGCGACCGCTGTCGCCTCGACCTATCTCGGTGCCGCGACCAAGCTCGACCTCACCACGCGCCAGGGCGCCAAGGTCACCGTATCGGTGCCGAACGAGGTCGCGGCCGCGGCGCTGAGCAAGGGCAATTCCGTCTGGCTGACCTGGCCGGCGGAGAAGGGCTTCCTCCTTCCGGACGGAGGACAATAAGCACCCGCCGCCGCGGCCCGAAATCGCCGCGCCGGCTTCCGGTTCAATCAACGACAACAAGGGGAACTGACATGACGAACGAAACCAAGAAACAAACAATCGAATCCCTCGCCGAGCGGACCAGGCGCGGTGAGATCTCGCGCCGGCAGTTCGCGCAGCTTGCGGGGCTCGTGCTCGCCGGCACGCCGATGCTTTTGCGCTCGACCGGCGCTCAAGCCGAGACCAAAGGGCTGGTGCTGGTGAACTGGGGCGGCGACGCCATAACGGCTTACGATGCCGCTTACGGCCAGGCCTTCACCAAGGAAACAGGCATCCCGGTCAAGATGGACGGCTCCGGCCCGACCGAAGGTGCTATCGCCGCGCAGTACAAGAGCGGCGCGCCGACCTGGGACCTGGTCGACGTCGATCCGTTCTCGGCCATCACACTCGGCGGCCAGGGCGTGCTCGAGCCGATCGACTACAAGGTCGTCGACAAGAGCAAGATGCGGCCGGGCTTCGGCTGGGAATATGCGGCTTCCACCTATTTCTTCTCCTATGTGATCGCCTACGACTCGCAGAAATTCGGCTCCAACGCGCCGACCGGCATGGCCGACTTCTTCGACGTGAAGAAATTCCCCGGTAAGCGCTCGCTCTACAAATGGGGCGTGTCGAGCTGGGAAGCGGCGCTGCTGGCAGACGGTGTGGCACCCGCCTCGCTCTATCCGCTCGATCTGAAGCGCGCGCATGACAAGATCGCCGCCTTCAAGGAAAACGTCGTCTCCTATTGGGGCGGCGGCGCCGAAAGCCAGAGCGTGCTGCTCAACGGCGAGGCTTCGATGGCGATCGTATGGTCGACCCGCGCCTCGTTGATCGAGCAGGACTCCGGCGGCCAGATCAAGTTCATCTGGGACCAGGGCCTGATCTCGCCCGGCGCGCTGGCGGTGCTGAAGAACAATCCCGGCGGCAAGGACGCGGCGATGAAGTTCATCGCCAGCACCCAGGATCCGCAGAAGGAGCTGGTGATGTTCGACAAGCTCGGACAGGGCCCGGCCAATCCGGCGGCCGATGCGCTGATCCCGGCCGACAAGAAGCGCATCAACCCGGTCGATCCGGACAACATGAAGAAGCAGATCCCGCTCGACATGGAGTGGTACGCCAAGAATTACGGCGCCGCGCTCGACGAATACACCAAGATCATCTCGGCCTGATCAGGCCGAGATTTCTGACCGATGAGAGGCCCCCTCTCCGACAGGATGGGCGCGGCGCTGTTGATGGCGCCGCTGCTCCTGTTTTTGATCCTTGCCTATGCCTGGCCCTTCCTCGGCGTGGTGAAGTGGAGTTTTACCCTCCCAACGCCAGGCCTCGGCCAGTACCACGCTTTGCTCACCGATGATCTGGTGCAGTCGGTTTTCATCCGCACGCTGCGCATCGCGGCGATTGTCACTGTGGTCTCGGTCACCGCCGCCTATGCCATCACCGTGGTCTGGGTGCGCGGCAGTCCGGTGCAGCGTGTGCTGGCCGAGTTCTGCATCCTGGTGCCGTTCTGGATCTCGGTGTTGACGCGCGCCTTCGGCTGGGTCGCGCTGCTCTCCAACCGCGGCCTGATCAACACCTGGCTGCAATCGGTCGGCTTCATCTCGGAGCCGCTGACTTTGGTGCGCAACGAGTTCGGCGTCATCGTCGGCATGTCGCATTTTCTCATCCCTTTCGCGGTGTTCCCGCTGGCATCCGCCATGCGCAGCCTGGACGAGCGCGTGCTGCTTGCGGCGCGCGGCCTCGGCTCCAGCCGCATGCGCACCTTCTGGACGGTGTTCGTGCCGATGACGCGCTCCGGCATCATCGGCTCGGCGCTGATCACCTTCGTCTTCTCGCTGGGCTTCTTCGTCACGCCGGCAATCCTCGGCGGCGGCCGCAGCGTGATGATCGCAGAGCTGATTTATCTGCGCATCTTCCAGAGCCCGGACTGGGGGCTGGGCGCGGCGATCAGCGTCGTGCTGGTGGTGTTCGTCGGCGCGCTGATGGCGCTGCTGTTCCGCTACGTCAAACCGAAGCAATTGGTGTAGCAGAGATGCCGACCTACCGCCCCGGCCCCGTCTCGCTGCTCCTCGCCGTGCTGGTGGCACTCTTCCTGCTGATGCCGCTGCTTGCCGTCATCCCGGTGTCGCTGACGCCGAGCCGGATGCTGACCATGCCGACGGGTGAACTGTCGCTGCGCCACTACCGCTCGCTGATCGAGGATCCGCGCTGGGTTGAGTCCATCCTGCTGTCGCTCAGGATCGGCATCGTCAGCAGCATCCTTTCCACCGCGCTTGCCCTCACCTTCAGCCTCGGCGTGTGGATGTTCCAGCCGCGCTTCACTGCCGCCCTTGTCGGCTTCGTGCTGTTGCCGATGGTGGTGCCGCCGGTGGTCTCGGCGGTGACGCTCTATTTCCTGCTCACCTCGGTTTCCGGCATCACCTCCTTCTTCGGGTATGATACCTGGCTGGGCGTCGCCATGGCGCATTCGGTGATGACCGTGCCTTTCGCCACGGTGCTCATCCTCGTGTCGCTCAGCCAGATCGACCGGCGCATCGACCTTGCCGCGCGCGGGCTCGGCGCCAGCGTGTGGGAGCGCGCGACGCGCGTCATCATGCCCAACGTCAAGTTCGGCATCGTCACCGCGGCGCTGCTCTCCTTCGTGCTCTCCTGGGAGGAGATCGGCGTGACGCTGTTCATCACCTCGGTCAACGCCATCACCCTGCCACGCCTGATGTGGATGGGCCTGCGCGACAACATCGACCCGGCGATCGCCGCGCTCTCGGTGATCCTGATCATTATCACCGTGCTGGTGCTCGCCCTGCGCAGCATCATCACAAGGCAGCGCGGCGCACGCTAGAGCGCGGCGTCGGCGGGCGGCAAGGCACATCGTCGGCCCGAAACGAAAGAGGCCCGCCGGAGCGGCGAGCCTCTTACGGAGCCGAAGTGGAAGCTTGGCGCCGTCATGATCCGGGGGTGTGGATCGACTCGAAATTTAGCCAACAGCGCCCGATCAGGCGACTTACAAATCTGTAATGTTCGGCTGAGCCAGACCCCGCTCATACACAAAAATCATTTACTATCAGCCGCCTGCAGCGGAAATCGGACGTCCAAGCGTCGCCTCTCAAACAAACGTGATGAACCGCCCGGCGAGCGGTATGGCAGCAGCGGTTCAAGGAATGTGGGCGGGTCACGATGCGGCCGCTTGCACGCGCCATGGAAGTGCACGCCGGACGAAGGCCCCCCGGCCTCGTCCGTGCGTGCCAGTCTGTTCAGGCGGCTTGCGGCCGCCGCATCCTTTCGACCAAGGCCTGCCTTGCCGGTCCGGCAAGCGGCTTGTCCGTCGTCAGCAGGCCATCGAGCAGTGTCAAAAGCTCGCGCGCTGCCGAAGACTTGCAGGAATAATAGACCATCTGACGATCGCGGCGGGTTTCGACAAGACCAAACCTGCGCAGTTTGGCCAGGTGTTGCGACAGCGCCGACTGGCTGAGTTCGACCTTGTCGGCGAGCACGCCGACCGAGAGTTCGCCCTCAGCGAGGTAGTTCATGATGAGCAGACGCTTCTCGTTGCCCATCACCGCAAGAAAGGCTGCCGCGCTTTCTGCGTTGGCGGTAAGTTTCTTGGTGACCATCGATTTCCCCATGGTTCATGCTCTTCCGAAGGCCACGGGGGCAATGGCTTCGGAGTTCCAGAGCGTTGACGGGCCTGCCCCGATTTGGACGGGACCTGCCCTGCTTCTTTTCGACCAGAACCCCTTCGTAACCCGGTTGCCACCACGTCGGGGTTGCTGGTCTCGGACAGAACGCACGGCGCTTTTCTCGACGCAAGTCAATGCAGACTCGGAAAAATTCCGTGCTGCTAATGCGTATCAGCGCAGCGCTCATTCGGCAAGAATATAACGAGGCCGGGAAAAACAGCGGTCAGCCGCAGCCGCGAAAGCAGGCCGGCCGAGGCGCCTGACCAAAGAGGCCTGCGGCTATGTACCAGCGACTCACTCCCGATCTTGAAGCATGCTAATATGTTAGCCGGGGCAGAGAGGGGCCGGGCTATAGGAGGAAGCCATGACCGCTGTGCGCAACACATTCACCCCTGACGAGACGGCCATGCTTGGCCGTGTCTACGCGAACGGCAATATCGAGGGCGAGACCGCCGAACAGAAGGAAGCGCGCGCTTCGCGCATCATCGCCAATTACATGGCGGGTATCACCGACGAGGCGGAATTGATGGAGCTTTCGCGGCGGCCGCTTGGCAGATGAGCAGCGTGCGCCGCCTTCGTGAGACGGCTTCACGTTAAGTTGACGTTCCGGATCGGAACCACGCGGCAAAATTTCGTGTTCCGACATATTTCGGGAGAGCTTTCGCGATGATCCAGGGATGGTTTTCCAGGCCGGTCGAAGTCGCCGTCGGCGTTTCCGGCTCTATCCGGCATATATCCAACGCGGAGCAAGCCGTCGAACTGCTGACCGGCCAATGGCGCGATGCCGGCAGCGCGCTGCATGGCGCGGCACTGCGCGCCTGCCGCCGGGCGATCCGCGGCGACATCGCGGCGGACAACGCCAGGGAGGCCTTTATCGTCGCCGCGCGCGAGGCGCATGTGCTGGTGGAATAGAGCGTTCCAAGGCCTTTGGTCGCGCGATTCAGCGGCCCGGATTGTGCGCCAGCCGGTGCCTTTGAGCCGGTCTGAACGCGGCCTGTCGCCACCTTAAGATTCTTCGGAACCTAATGCGCGATGGTTGGTTAACGCGCGGGTTCCGCATCGCCTCGCGAACCTGCATCGGGCGCCCATCCGGCGCCGATTGCTTGCTCTAAAGACAATCACAAGAACGGAGGAAGTGATGAACGATGTCTGGTTTTCCGAACCAGTCGTGATCGATTTCCAGCCAAACGGCCAGCGCAAGGTATCAAGCTGTTTCGAGGCGATGGAATGCCTCGACCAGCGCTGGCCGGGGCCGGCGCGCGGCGGCGCCTGGCGCTCGGCAAGCCGTGTCTGCCGCGATGCGCTCGACGGCCTGCGCAGCCCGGTGGAAGCCCGCAAGACACTGCGCAAGGCGGCCAAGGTCGCCGGCCTGCTGGCGTAGCCCTCGACTTTCCAATGGCGTCCCGCCGGGGGCGTCACCAAGCCCGTCGCGGTTTCCCATTGCCGCGGCGGGCTTTGTTTTCAATGAGGGCGAAGCGACGCCTGATCAGGCGAAATCGCCAAGCACTTCGGGAAACTGGACCGCCATTGCTCCTTCATCCGCCTGCCGGGCGTAGAGCCGATGCATCTTCGTGCCGTCATATCTGGCCCGGCGGCGCTGCACGTCCTTGCCGAAAAGACCGGCAACAGCATCGAAGCGCCGGAAGAAGCGCTTCATCACACCGCGCTCGAAGGGTATGCGCTGCTCGAACGGCTTGCCCCAAGGCGTGTCCTTTGCCAGGTCGCGCCATATCCTGAGAGCTTCAAGTTCGACGCCGACCTGATTGCCCCACGGCTTACCGCCCGCGAAATGCCTGGCCCAGGCTTGCGAGAAACGAAACTCTCTCGTTCCAAGCGATTGCAAATTCCAGTTGGGATGCATCGTCTGCCACTTGCCCTCGAAGACGACGTTCAGGGCATTTTGATCGTTCATCTGGCCTTCGACGGCGAGTCTCCGAGCCTCCTGCATGAGTCCCTGTTCGCGCACCGGCGGCATATTGAAGACGATGATGCCGGCATTGAAGTACGGCGCGCCCGGCTGCATGGACATCTTTTGCCGATAGGCTGGCCGGAAATACATGTAATCGTCATGCGCTGCGAGCAACGCGGCCTGAATAGGCTGCCCCACAAGGTCGGCAATGTCCCGGTTGAAAAGCACGTCGCAATCGATGTGCGCTATGCGGTCGTAAGGTGCAAACTCCGCAAACTGGTCGACAAAGAGACGGATGAACGTCGCAACGCTGCCCGGGCGAAAGCGGTAGCCGGATGCGGCCATGGATTCCGTTACATCAACAACTCGGACGCGATCTTTCAACAGCCGATCGGCGATGCTCTTGTCGGCGTCGCTCGCGCCGAGATGAAGAATGAAACCGTCCGTCGGTTTTTGTGCAACATCCAATATCCGGCGCGCCGCCAGGCAGGCATAAGGAAAGTACCCGGCGTCAGCCGCTATGAAAAAACATGATTTCGTCATCGCTGCCGTCTACCCCGACCGATTGAGGGCGGTGCCTGCCACAAAATGCTTCGCGACGAAAGCTTCGATGGGGCCAGTGAGCATGGCCGCCTCGCGTTTGACCTTGTCATCGTCCCAATGCCACCATTGGATCGCCTGCAGCTTCGAGATGATCTCTTCGGGAAAGCGGTATCTGATCAACCGAGCAGGAGACCCGCCGACGATCGCATAGGGGGGCACATTTTTGGTGACGACGGCCCCGGCGCCGACGATTGCACCGTCGCCGATCTCCACCCCTGGCAGGATCATCGCGCCATTGCCGATCCAAACGTCGTTGCCGATGGTGATGCCGGCCGGCTTGCCCCCATTGGGGATCGGCTCGGGCTGCTTCAGCAATCGGCTGTAGATTGGAAACGAGGTTGCGCTCTCGGTCGGGTGCTGGCCGGAGCACATGAAAAGCACCCGCCCGGCAACAGAGCAGAAGGCTCCGATTGTCAGCGGAGCGTCCTGCGAGGAAAACATGATCTTCTGCCGTTTCACACCGTAAGTGTGACGGCCAACGGTCACATGCTCCGGCAGTTTGGAACGGACTTCCCTCAGCCATTTGGAAAATGTCGACATCGCAAACCTCCCCTAGCCCATCAGCGACATAGCCGTACATAAGCCGAAGTAGCAAGCGCGAGGTCAGTGACGGGTCGCTCCTTTGCACCAGGTAACGAATCGAACGACTGTACCTTCCCGTCGCGTCGTGAAGGCATGGTTGATACTCGATCCAGCCAAGATTATACCCGCTTCGGTCAAAAGGCGGGTGGACTGTGTTACAGGAAAGTTATCTCGAATTCATACTGCGCTGGCATCTGTACCGCAGGTGGCATCGTCCGCCGCGCCCGAAGCGACAAGCCGAATTCAACTTTCATCAATTGATGAAAGCCACCTCCCCAAACGGCTTGTTTATCGATCTTGGCGCCAATGTCGGCGACGTCACGCGGCACGCCCTCAGCTATGGCATGAAGGTAATAGCTTTCGAGCCCGACCCAACCGCGCTCAAAATGCTGACGCGCCGGTTCGGCGACGACAAACGGGTGACGATCATTCCCAAAGCAGTTGGCGGGTCAGCGCGAAAGGCTACTCTCCATCAGAGACCGGACACTCAAAACATCCGAATGACAGAGTGGTCATCCCTATTCGAGGTGCCCGCACATGCGAAGGGAAGCGCTTTTGAAGTCGAAGTCGTCGATTTGGTGGAATTCCTGAAAGCAATTCGCGACCCCATTGCTATTGTGAAAATGGACATCGAGGGTGCCGAGGTGGAATGCATCGAGGCCATGCTGGACGAAGGAATCTATCGTTCGATAGGCCGCATCTTGGTCGAGACCCACGAGAGGTTGTCCCCCGATCTGGACGTCAGGATCCGAGCGCTTCGCGAACGCATTTCGCGAGAGAATATCGCTAATATCGATCTGGATTGGGGCTGAAGCAAAGCCCCAAACGCCTGCTGGTGGCTAAGCCAGCGTACCGCTCCAAGCTGCTTGATTTTCCAGCGATGCCGGGCAAAGAAAACATCGGGGCACAGCTATTGCGAGACAGCTTTGGCATTCAAACCGCTCGTTGACAGACTGAGCCGAAGCCGGACGGTTATCCGGTTAAGGGCGCTCAGGAACCAGGTGGTCTACAAGGTCTTCGAGCATCGCGGGCGCGCATCCGGGCGTCTTCTTGCGAAGGAATTGCAGGAGGCCGGAGTCTCGCGCGTGTGCGTCACGGTCGCCTTCAACGTGCCGTGGGTGATCGACGCGTTAACGAAGGCGTGGGAAATGCAACCGCCAGGAATGACCTTGGTCGTCGTCGACAATTCGACGAAGATTGCGGCAAGGGAGGTCATTGCCAATGTCTGCAAGATGCGCGGCGTGCCCTATCTTGCCCTGCCGATGCGGGTCGAAAAGCACCTGTCGAGATCGCACGGAACTGCAATCACATGGGCCTTCCACAACATCGTGCGCCACCTCAAGCCGGAGCTCTTCGGCTTCATCGATCATGACTGCTTCCCGGTAACGCCGTTCGACATTCCGTCCAAGCTGGACGGCAAAGCCGTATATGGCCGCAGGGCGTACGGCACCGAAAATCACGTTTACAAGGCCAAGCCGGGCGATCAGCACTGGAATTTATGGGCAGGCTACTGCTTTTATCGGTTCTCCGCCGTGGCCCATCGCAAGCTGAACTTCGAGCCGCGCTTGAACCTCGGCCTCGACACCGGCGGCGCAAACTGGGCGGTTCTCTATTCGAAACTCGCCGAGGCGGATGTCGCCGTCGCAACGCTGGAACAGCGGCCGATGACATTGGCGGGCGCGGTCGGGCGGCATGAGTTTATCGACGGCGCCTTCTTTCACCTCGCCGGCGTGTCATACCCGGAAAGGCCAGGATATCACCATCGAACGATGGAGCACCGGGAAATGCTTCGGGACTATGTGTGGAACACTTATCTCGGCGGCCCCGCCGGCCAGGCCGTGAGCGACTTCTGATCGGATCCGGAGCCGGCCGGATCTCATAAGCCACGTGCCCTTCCCGAGAGATGGGTGACAGTTCATTCCGGATAGATGGGTTACACTTTTGGCCCTTTGCAAGGAGAGCAA